>JBBRVD010000032.1:0-25710 GCA_038247175.1 Burkholderiales bacterium
AGCGAGAGCATACGCAGATGTAGTGGTGTGGCTGCGTTTACTACTGCATGGCCCTTATCCTGTACCCTGTAGCCGCCTATGAAGAAGTCTTTGCCGTGGTGACACAGGGGCTGGCTTGGTCTGCCGGTACTGAGCGTCAAGCGCAGGCCACAGGCGCACAGCTGCTTTGGCGCTGCGCCAACCCCCGTGCAAGCGGATCAGGTGCAGCCGGGGCCGCGGCACTGGCGCCTGAAAGGCGCCTTTCGTTCGCCCGGGCGGCCAGGCGGCCAGGCGCTGCATGAACTCCAGCGAGCTCATCACGATGTGCGTGGTGCCGTCGCGCCAGGCCGTCTTGAGTTTGAGCACGGCCTGCCCGGCGGCGTTGATCTGGAGGCGCGACCCGCAGTCGAACCGGGCTAATCGGATTTGCCATCGCTTCCATACCTGAATTGGAAAATACTTCACGTTACTTTGGCGTCGAACTCTGGAGCATCGCACCGTGGCGCGGTCGGCGATGCTGCGGCGCGTGCATGCGATCATCTGCCCCTTGGCGCCGCGCCGCCGCGCCGCCCCCCAACTCCTGATAGGGAAAGACACGCGAGATGGCAGATACGGTAGATGCTTTGGAACTACTGGCCCTGGATCTGGACCGCGCGGCGCGGGAACATCGGCCCGTGCCGCAATGGAGTGACCCGGAACCCCTGAGCCTGGCGCAGGCCTACCAGGTGCAGTCGCGCGTGGTGGCGCTGCGTTGTGCACGGGGCGACGCGATCGTCGGTCTCAAGCAGGCTTTCACCAACCGCGCCATGATGCAGCGCATGGGTGTGATCGAACCGGTCACTGGCCTGCTGTGCCGTGACATGCAGATTGCCGACGGCGGGACGCTGGATTTGGCCACCGTGTTCAGGCCCCGTGTCGAGGTGGAGGTGATGTTCAAACTGGCGCAAGCCCTGCCGGCGGACGCCACGAGGGTGCAGGCACTGCAACGGGTGCAGGCATTTGCAGTGGCGATCGAGATCGTCGACTCGCGCTACAGCGAGTTCCGGTTTGCGTCCCAGGACGTGGTAGCCGACAACGCGTCGGCCTGCGGCTTCGTGATCGGAGCCTGGCAATCACCGTCGCTGGCGCTGGACAACTGCGCGGTGACACTGGAGATCGACGGCGCGGTGGTGGTCAGCGGCACGACCGCCAACATCCTCGACCATCCGCTGCAGGCACTGTGCAACGTGGCACGGCTGGCGGCGCGCGACGGACGGCCGCTCGCCGCCGGCAGCATCGTGCTCGCCGGCTCGGCCATCGACCCGCATCCGATCCAAAGCGGCAACCGGGTACTGGCGCGCATCGACGGCCTGGGAACGGTCGGCTTTCAGGCCTCTGGCAACTGACCCAGCCTGGCGGGCGCGGGCGATGCCAGCCCGGCCCGCGCTCTCGCTCGCGTGTCCGGCGCCCGGCAGCAGGTGATGCCCGATGTGTCTCTGCCCGATGTGTCTCTGCCCGATTTCAAGGCCTGCGGCAACCCGGTTCCACACGCCGCGAACACCCGCCAACCGCGCAACAACCACCTGGTCCCACGCCGCAGAACGCGGTTGCCCTCAGGAAGCGGGAACGGTCGGCAAACTTACCGGGGAAAAGGCGGTGCGGAAAAAAAGTTTGTCAGCACAAGCATGCATCCTTATCATTGATCAAACATCACAGATCGCGACGATGAGAACCTCCGCTGAATCCCAGATGCGTGCCGTTCCGTTGACGGCCTTTCAGCCTATCGTGCGCCAAACGGTCAACGAGTCGGTCTACCAGGCGCTGCGCAACAAGCTGATGCATGGCGAATACCGCGCCGGCCAGATCTTGGGCATCCAGTACCTGGCTGACGCGCTGGGCACCAGCACCATGCCAGTGCGCGAGGCCTTGTGCCGGCTGGTGGCGCTGCAGGGGCTGGAGCCGATGCGCAACGGCATGACGCGCGTGCCGCTGATCACCCGCGAGCGGCTGAACGACATGCGCCGCAGCCGGGTGCTGGTCGAGGGCACGGTGACCGAATGGGCCAGCCCGCGACTCGATGCCGGCACGCTGGACATGCTGGCCGAACTGGCCGCCGAAATTACACAGGCGCGCCGCACGCCCGAAGGCGTTCCGATCAGCCTGGAGAAGAACCGCATCTTCCATTTCACGATCTACGCCGCTGCCGCATCGCCGGTGATGATGGCCATGATCGAGAGCCTGTGGCTGCAGTCCGGCGCCTACCTGCGCGACAAGCGCGAATTGCTGCACACGGCCGAGCAGCCGCCTGACCTGCTGCACGAGGCCACGATAGCTGCGATCCGCCGCGGCGACCATGCCCGCGCCCGCCAATGCATAGAACAGGACGTGATCTGGATCTTCGACCGCCTGGACTGAGTTCCTGGCGCAACACACCCCTCCGACAGGACGACACCACCAACATGCTGCACAAGCACCGCTCCAAAGCCATCACCCACGGCCCGACCCGCGCCGCGCACCGCGCCTTCTTGCGCGCCACCGGCATGGACGATGCCGACATGGAGAAATCCATCGTCGCCATCATCAGCTCGGCGGGCGACAACACGCCGTGCTCCAAGTCGCAGGGCCCGCAGGCCGACAACGCACGGCTGGGCATTGCCGAAGGCGGCGGCGTGCCGGTGATGATGTCCACGGTGTCGGTCTCCGACGGCACCTCGATGAACCACGACGGCATGCGCATGAGCCTGCTGTCGCGCGAACTGGTGGCCGACAGCATCGAGCTGGCAGTGCGCGGCCATGCCTACGACGCGCTGGTTGGTTTCGCCGGTTGCGACAAGACCTTGCCCGGAACCATGATGGCCATGGTGCGGCTGAACGTGCCCTCGGCCTTCGTCTACGGCGGCTCGATGCTGCCCGGCCATGGCCCGGACGGCACCGAGCACACGGTGCTCAGCGCCATCGAAGGCGTCGGGCGTTATCAGAGTGGCGCCATCTCGCTGGAGCAACTCGGCGCCATCGAACGCACCAGCGCGATGACGGTGGGCTCCTGCCCGGGACAGTTCACCGCCAATACCATGGGCATGGTCGGTGAGGCGCTGGGGCTGTCTTTCCTGGGCTCGGCCACGATTCCGGCCGTCTACAGCGAACGCCTGGCCCTGGCCCGACGCGCCGGCCGGCGCGTGATGGAGATCCTCAAAAGCGGTGGCCCGCTGCCGCGTGAGCTGGTCACGCGCAACAGCCTGGAGAATGCCTGCGCCGCGGTGGCGGCCACCGGCGGCTCGACCAATGCGGCCTTGCACATTCCAGCCATCGCACACGAGGCCGGCATCGTGTTTACGCTCGACGACGTGGCCACCGTCTTCAATCGCACCCCGCTGATCGCCGACCTGCAACCGGGCGGCAAGTACCTGGCCAGCGCACTGAACGTCGTCGGCGGCGTGCCCTGCGTGCTCAATGCCTTGCTCAAGGGCGGCTTCCTGCATGGCGATACGCTGACTTTGAGCGGCCGCACCTTGGCCGAGGAGTTGGCCGAGCATCCCGGTCCCGACGGCAAGGTGGTGCGCAGCTGCGAGGCGCCGATCCACGCGAGCGGCGGTGTCGTCGTGCTCAAGGGCAATCTGTGCCCGGACGGTGCGCTGCTCAAGATCGCGGGGCTCAAGGCGCTGACCTTCGACGGCCGCGCCCGCGTGTTCGAAACCGAGGAGGCTTGCATGAAGGTCGTCTCCAGTCAGTCCTATGCGGCCGGCGACGTGCTGGTCATTCGCAACGAAGGCCCACGCGGCGGGCCCGGCATGCGCGAGATGCTCTCGGTCACCGCAGCGATCTACGGTCAGGGCATGGGCGAAAAGGTCGCGTTGCTGACCGATGGCCGCTTCTCCGGTGCCACCCGCGGCATGTGCATCGGTTACGCCAGCCCGGAAGCCGCCGTTGGCGGACCGATAGGCTGCGTGCGCGACGGCGACCGCATCACCATCGACGCGGTGGCCTGCGGCATCCACCTGCATGTCGACGACACAGAACTGACCACGCGCCGCGCCGCCTGGAAACCGTTCGAGCGCGAGCGCCTGTCCGGGGCGCTTGAAAAATATGCCAAGCTGGTCGGCCCCACGCATCTTGGAGCGGTGACCCATTCCGGCAATACGATCTGGCCGTATCCGCCAGCCGAGGAAGTCACGTGAAAAGCGCCGACGCGAGACACGTCGCACACGCGGCGCCACGGCAGGACATCGCCAGCACCGGAGCACAGGCATGAATCTCGGATTCTGCGGACTGGGACTGATGGGCGCGCCGATGGTGCGCCGCCTGCTGGCGGCCGGCCATGTCGTCAAGGTCTGGAACCGCTCAGCCGACAAACTCACGCCGCTGCTTGCGCTCGGCGCCGTGGCGGCCGGTACGCCGATGGATGCCGCCAGCGACGTGGACGGTGTTTTGATGTGCCTGTTCGATGCCCAGGCGGTCGAAGCCGTGGTGTTTGGTGCCGATGGCGTGGCCCACGCGCGCAGCCTGCCCTGGCTGGTTGACCATTCCAGCATCGACCCTGCGGCAACCCGCGCGCTGGCACAGCGGCTGCACGATGCCTGTGGCGCCTACTGGATCGACGCGCCGGTCTCGGGCGGTGTACCCGGTGCCGAAGCCGGCACGCTGGCCATCATGACCGGTGGTGCGGCCACGCATCTGCCACAGGCCAGCGATGCGATGCGCGCCTATGCCGGCAACGTGACCCACATGGGTGCATCGGGCGCGGGCCAGGCCACCAAGTTGTGCAACCAGACCATCGTCGCGACCACGATCAGTGCCATCGCGGAGGCCATCGGTTTTGCCGCGCGCAACGGCATCGACCTGCGACAACTCGCGCCGGCGCTGGCCGGGGGCTGGGCCGACTCCAAGCCGCTGCAGGTGTTTGCGCCGCGCATGATCGAGGCACAGCAGCATTCCATCGGCGCCTTGTCCACGATGCTCAAGGACATTGACACCGTGATGGCCAACGCCCAGAGAAGCGGCGCGCCGATGCCGGTGACCGCCAGTGTGCAGCAGATGTTGCGCGTGGCCGCCGCGATGGGACTGGCCGAGGCGGAACTTTCCGCCGTAATCAGCGTGGTGCAGCCCGAGCGCCGCGAAGACTTTCTGCCGCAGACCCGCCGCTGAGGGCCCACACGATGCAGCTCGCCGCCAATCTCAGCTGGATGTACCCGACTTTGGCGTGGGACCAGCGCTTCGCCGCGGCGCGCCAGGACGGCTTCGATGCGGTCGAGATCCTGCTGCCCTACGACCACGAACCGGCCTGGTATGGGGACCGGCTGCGCGAATACGGGCTGACGCTGGCCCTGTTCAATACCCCCATCGTGCCCGAAGCCGGGCGCATGGGCCTGGCGGCGATACCCGGTGCGCAGGCCGAATTCCAGCGCCAGTTTGCACGCGCGCTGGCAATGGCCGAGGCCACCGGCTGCCGGCGCATTCATGTCATGGGGGGCAATACTGCAGCGCTCGATCCCGCCGCCTGTGGGCAGACGTTTCTGCAGAACCTGGAACATGCGTTGGGCCTGGCCGAACGCGACGGTCTGACGCTGACGCTTGAGCCATTGAACCGCATCGATGCACCGGACTATCTCTACCATCGACCAGACGAGGTCGTTTCCATCCTGCGGCAATTCCAGTCGCCCCGTTTGCGCTTGCAGTTCGACTACTACCACTGTGCGCGGGAGTCGCTGAACCTGCTGCAGACGGTGCAGGAAACGGCGCCCTGGATCGGCCATGTGCAGATCGCCGGCGCGCCGGTGCGCTGCGAACCCGACTTGTCGGCCGATGGCTGGCTGGCCGCGGTGGCGGCATTGCCGGCGAACGGTTATGACAGCTGGCTGTCATGTGAATACAAACCCGGCACGACGGCAGGCGAAGGACTGTCGTGGTGCCAGCCGCTGCGCGACCAGAAATTGCTGGCATGAAACTGCCCCCACGCTCACTGCGTTCGCTGGACGAGCCACTACCAGAGGCCGTGGCCCCTCTGCCCGTCCGGATCTGCGCAGGCAGAGCAGGAGCCGTGGGCATCAGTCTCTCGAGGACCGGCAATACCTTGGCAACGGCCGGGTGGAATTGACATGAAGCCCCATGTGCTCGTGACGGGAGCCAACGGATATGTCGGCCGCGCGCTGACCCGCCGCCTGTGCACGCAACTGGCGGCAGGTGCGCTGCAGTCAGTGACCCTGCTCGACCAGCACGCGGCGGACGACGACGCCTTGATCGAGAGCCTGCCTGCGCCGGCGCGGGCGCACTTGCACACGGTGATTGGCGACCTGCGGGACCCGGACAAACTCGCGCAGGCACTGGCACGGCGACCCGATCGGGTGTTCCATCTCGCCGGCATCACCAGCCGCCAGGCGGAAGACGCGTTTGCACTCGGCCTGGCTGTCAACGTAAACGGCGCCATGGCCCTGTTCGAAGCGCTGCGCCTGCAGCAGCAAAACCCGGTGCTGGTGTTCGCCAGTTCCTGCGGCGTCTATGGCCCTCCGATGCCGGCGTTGATCGACGATGCCACGGTGCCGGTGCCGCGGCTGAGTTACGGCAGCCAGAAAATGATGATGGAAATCCTGCTGTCCGACTACAGCCGGCGCGGCTGGCTCGACGCTCGCTCGCTACGCCTGCCCAGCATCGTCGCGCGCCCGGCGCCCCGCGGCGCCGCCGCATCATCCTTTGCCAGCGACCTGATCCGTGAACCGGCGCTGGGCAGGCGGTATGTCTGCCCGGTGGGCCCCGACGCCAGTCTGTGGTTTTTGTCCCTGCCAAGCTGCGTCGACCATCTGCTGCACGCAGCCGAGTTGCCGGCCGACGGCTTGCCGCCCAGCCGTGCATGGAACCTGCCCGCGCTGCGCGCCACTGCGGCCGAGCTGGTCTTTGCGCTGGCACGCCGACTCGGCCGCGAACCCGACGCCCTGGTCGACTACCAGCCCCAGGCTACCCTGCAGGCCCAGTTCGCGCAATGGCCGCCGTTGTCGACCGCCACCGCACAACGCCTCGGTTTTGCCCACGACGGCAGCCTGGACCAGCTGCTGGCGAACGCGTTGGCCGAACTCTTGCTTTCCTCCCCCCCTGCCCATCCTGTTCACTGAAAGGAACCACACCATGAAAATCACCTGGACCTCCACGCTGCTCGGCGCCTGCATGAGTACCGCCCTGCTCACCAGCATGCCGGCGGCAGCGCAGAAGACGACCGAACTCACGTTTTCGGTGTGGATACCGCAGTCGCACATCCTGGTCTCCAACTTCATGATTCCCTGGGCCAAGGAGGTCGAGCAGGCCACCGAAGGGCGGGTCAAGATCAACTTCCCGCCCAAGCCGGTGGCCAATCCCGCAGGCCACTACGACGCGGTGCGCAATGGTGCGGTCGACTTCGCGTTCATCTCCAACTCCTACTATCCCGGGCGCTTCGACCTGCTGAAGTTCTCGATGCTGCCCTTCTCGGGCAACAGCGCGCTGTCGACCTCGGTCGCCTCGTGGCGCATCTACGACAAGTACCTGAAGGACGCCAATCTGTTTCGCGGCGTCAAGGTGCTGGGCATGTATGGCCACGGCCCCGGCGGCGTGTACACCACCGACCGCAAGGTCGAGAAGATCGAAGACTTCGATGGTTTGAAACTGCGCATCGGTGGCGGCATGCAGGCCGACGTGGCCAAGGTGCTCAAGATCAATGCGGTCGTCAAGCCGGCGCCCGAATCCTACGAGCTGATGAGCACCGGCGTCGTCGACGGCGTGTACTTCCCGCCCGAGTCGATTGCCTCGTTCCGGCTGGTGGGCGTGGTCAAGAATGCCACCCTGTTCCCGGGCGGCCTGTATGCGGACACGCACAGCATCATCATGAACGAGCAAGCCTTCTCCAAGTTGTCGGCCCCCGATCAGGCGGCCATCATGAAACTCTCCGGCGAATACATCGCACGCATGGGCGGCAAGGCCTGGGGCGATGCGGACACTGCGGCCATGGAGGCACTCAAGGCCCAGAAAGTCAACATCCACATGGCCAGCGACAAGTTGGTGGCCGACATCAAGCAGCGTACCGCGCCGTTCGAGAAGGCATGGTTGGACGAGGCCAAGGCCAAGGGCATCGACGGGCCCAAGGTGCTGCAGGCCTACCGCGACGAGCTCAAGCAGCTCGAAGCCGGCAAATGAGCCTACTACACGACTGAACCAGCGACCGGCGACAAGAAGACCATGCTGAACCTCCTCACCCGCAGCGCGCTCAGCGCGATGCGGCGAGTGGCTAGCGTGTGCCTGGTCGCCCTGGCCCTGCTGACGCTGGCCGACGTGATCGGCCGCTACCTGCTGAACTACTCCATCATCGGTGCGGTAGAGATCACCGAGATGCTGATGGTGGGGGTGATCTTCGCCGGCATCGTGCTGGCGACCGTTGCCCATGAACATGTGACTGTCGATCTGCTGACCGTGCGCATGACCGGGCCGCTCCAGCGTGCGCAGAAGACCATTAGCAACCTGCTGGCCACGGGCATCAGTCTGCTGCTGGCTGCGGCCACCTGGAGCCAGGCGGCGTCGGCGCTGGACTTCGGCGACAGGACCACGATGCTCGGCCTGCCGCTGGCTCCAGTGATCTTTTTCATGTGCGCCATGTTGCTGGTCAATGCACTGGTCCACGCCTGGCAGACCTGGGTCGTGATGACCGGCAAGGACGGCAATGACTGAGGCCTTGATCGGATTCGGCGCAATGCTGCTGCTGGTGCTGTGGCAGGTGCCGGTGGCATTTGCGATGGCGCTGATCGGTGTGCTGGGGTTGAGCTGGATCCGCAACTGGCCCTCGGCCTATACGCTGGTCGGCTCGGTGGTGCAGGAGAGCGGCTTCCAGTACATGTTGTCGGTGGTGCCGCTGTTCATCCTGATGGGCAACCTGATCACCCAGTCACGCCTGTCGCGCGAACTGTATGCGGCCGCCTACGCCTTCCTGGGCCACCGCAAGGGTGGCCTGGCAATGTCGACCATCGTCGCCTGCGGGGGCTTCGGCGCGGTGTGCGGCTCCAGCCTGGCCACCACCGCGACCATGGCCAAGGTCGCATATCCCGAGATGCGCGACCTGGGCTACGACAAGGCACTGGCTGCGGGCTCGATTGCAGCCGGCGGAACCCTCGGCATCCTGATCCCGCCCTCGGTCGTGATGGTGGTCTATGCCATCCTGACGCAGCAAAGCATCGGCAAGATGTTCGCCGCCGGCATCCTGCCCGGCTTGCTGGCCATCAGCCTGTACCTGCTGGCGGTGCGCTGGACGATCTGGCGCCGGCCCGATGCCGGCCCGCGTGGTGCGCGTTTGGACTGGCCCCAGCGCGTGCAGGCTTTGCGTGAGGTCTGGGGCGTACTGGTGCTGTTCGGCATCGTCATGGGCGGCATCTACGGCGGTGTGTTCACCGCCACCGAGGCAGCCGGTATCGGCGCCTGCGGGGCTTTCGTGTTCGCATTGGCGCGCCGGCGCCTGACCTGGGCCATCATGGGCGAGGTGCTGGTCGAATCGGCGTGCACCACCGGCATGTTATTCATGGTGCTGATCGGCGCACTGATATTCGCCAACTTCATCAACTTCACCTCGCTGCCGGGTGACCTGCAGGACATGGTCAAGCAGTTCGCCATCCACCCGATTCTGGTTATCGTCGCCATCTGCGTCATCTACGTGCTGCTGGGCTGCGTGCTCGAGAGCATGTCGATGGTGCTGCTGACTGTGCCGGTGTTCTACCCCCTGGTGCAAAGCCTGGGCTTCGACCTGATCTGGTTCGGCATCATCGTTGTCGTAGTGACCGAAATCAGCTTCATCACGCCGCCTGTAGGCCTGAACGTAATGGTGCTCAAGAGCCTGTTGCCGGACGTTCCGATGCGCACGCTGTTCGGCGGCGTGATGCCCTTCGTCGTCGCCGACCTGATCCGGCTTGCGATACTGATCGCGTTTCCGGTCATCACGCTGACGTTGCCACGCTTTCTGGGCTGATGCCCCTATCGCACGCTGCGCACAATACCATTGGGGCACGGCAGAACCCGACTCGCGGCATGAATTTGCTGGCCAGGTCGCGCGCCGCAGCCAGCAGGTACGGAATCCGGGCCTCGCGAATCTCGGATTTCGCGCGGAGGGGACGTCACGCCCAAGGGAGCCACTCGCATGCAAATGGACGAGATGGGTCTGCACACCATCGAGAACGGAAAGATCGTGGAGGAGCGGTTCTTCTTCGGGGGGTGAGGACCCGGTCTGGTCTGATCGCGCATGGTCTTTCCAAAAAGTGTGGCCATGACCGCGTTCTCCAGGAGTTGCAGCACCGAGCGGGAACTGCTCGCAGGTTTCCCCGCACTAATCCAGTGGGGAGTACCTCAGCGCCGGGGAGCAGCCTTGGCCCCCGCAGATAATGCGGCAGCAACAAAGGAGCAGCATGGGCGTCGAGGATCGCGACTGGTGGAAGGACGCACAACACAAGCGGGACGGCACGGATGCCCCGCGTCCGACCCGTTTTGGCCGCGCCGTTGATCGCCGTCCGGCAGCGCCGCTCGATGATCAGGGCCTGACCCGCGGCTTGAAGTGGGGTCCGCTGGCCATCGTTGCGTTCTGGCTCGTCATCATGGGTGTCGTGTATGGCGGCATCAAGATGGTGATGAAACCCCGGGAGATCACGATCTCGATGTCCGGCGAAATGACGATTCCCCGCTCGCGCGACGGCCACTTCTATGTGCCGGGGCGTATCGCCGGCCAGCCGGTGGTGTTCCTCGTGGATACCGGGGCGTCATATGTCACCGTCAGCCAGGAATTCGCCAGCCATGCCGGTATCTCGGGTGGAACACCAACCCGTTTTCGCACCGCCAACGGCGTGATCGACGGTGCGATCCTGAACGACGTACCAGTCTCGGTGGGCCCGGCCGCGGTATCCGGGGTCAAGGTGGCAATCGGCCTGGTCGGTATCGAGCGCGACAGTGCACTACTGGGGCAGAGCTTCTTGTCGAAGTTTCAGGTCACGCTGACGGGTAACGAGATGGTGTTGCGCCGCCAATAGTTTGCATCGACCCGGTCTTCGGTCGCGACCCGGCGGACCGCGCCCGGTGCATTTTCATGCCTGCGGCTGACCGGGGATGGGCAATGGGCTGCAAAGCCGGCAAACAGCTGTCCTTGCCGGGGCCGATTTTGGCTTCGCGACTCTGCGAGATTCGAAGTCCAAGCCCGACAGGCCCCTGGCCAGCTTATATGTGGCGCGTTACCTGGGGCACTGGTTCGCCCAGCGCCTTGCTGCGCGCGAAGGGATCCGCACTGACGCTATTGGCACTGCTCGTGGCCCCAACCGGATGAGTTCCCGGGCCGTCATTGTCGACCCTGCCAATACGATCTTCCGCCAGCTGTGCGTGCCAGTCGGATTCCAGCTGCTTTGCAGTGGCGCCCTTGCCTGACCGCGCGCCAGTCGTTGGAGACAGTGCCCGTGTGCCCTTGGCTCGTGGCGTGACGTCACTTTTGCTGTTCTTCATCGCCAGTAATCCTTTCTTGCGCCGGGCATCGCGAAGGTTGCAGGAAACGCATTGTCAAAACCGGCCCGGCGAGCGCAAGTGTCCCCGGATCTGCAAAAACCAGCGCTTGCATAAACCATGGAGCATTGTTTCCCGAAGGCGTGAGTTGAGACCAGCCGCAATCCCGCTGCCGACATGTAGGACAAGAGGCCCCCCTGTCCAAGCCATGCGTCAATACTGCATCGGGAAAACCATGCGCAAACAGGCCGATCCGCCGGGATGGGGAGCCCGGCTGACGTCGAATGTTCACCCGCCCGTCGCCCTCACCACGCGGGCTGGCGACGGCAGGCTCTCTGCAGTGTTCGACATCGCACAGACAGCGCACGCGTGCGCCACTATCGTCTGTGGATGAAGTGGCCTTTGGGTGAAGCCGGCGGGCCCAGGTGCCCGCAGATTCGCCGAATCCCCGGGCAGGCCCGAGTACAACGACCACAGGGAAAGCAGCATGAAGGTTGACGTGCAGCACATTGAAGGAATCACCACGCGGCACCAGGAGTTTCGCGCGATGATGGTGCGATCCGTGGTCACGCCGAAGACCTGCAACCCGCCGGTGGCCAGCGCAGGCAGAAGTGGACGGGCCCGTGTTGACATTTGCGGCTTTGACCGGCGTGGCGAGGCCAAGGACACCGCGCCCGCCAGCGGGCTGCGGTTGCGGTCGCTTCCGCGGGCGTGCATCACCAGAGCGGCTTGCTTGCCCAAATCGACAACCGGCTGGGGGGATGTCAACCAGCTGGTCAGCGGCTCAGGTGCATTGGTGCCGCTATCAGTGGTGTTGGCAAAGGCTATCCATCCCCGGCTGCAAGCCAGTGTCAGCGCTGCCGCGCTCAGGATAGCGACGCGTTGGGTTCCTTCTGCGCACCGCCATTTCTGCGGTTCACACGCGCAGCCTAAAATGCCATTCGACCTCTTTGGTCGAGCCAACGGTCGCACTGTCTTGCACACAGGCATCCCGCAGCATGTGCATCGCCCCGTTTGCCAAACAACCCGTCGGCGGTCGTCTTCTGCATGACCCCGAGCACCAAGAATTTCACAACGAAGGACCTACCATGACCGATTCACTCACCCGCCGGCGCATCATCCAGATCGCCCCCCTCGCAGGCGTTGCGCTGCTGACCGCTTGCTCGCCTAAAGCAGAAGCGCCTGCGGCTCCACCTGCGGCGCCGCCTCCTGCACCAGCTCCTGCGCCCGCAGCCGAACCGGCCCCGATGGCGCCCGCCGCAACAAGTCAAACGCCTGCTGCCGGGCCTCTTCCCGCGCTCGACGAAAAAGACCCGCTGGCAGTTGCACTGGCATATGTCGACGATGCCAGCCGCGTGGACGCAAGCAAGCACAAAAACTACATCGCCGGCAGCGTGTGTGCCGGATGTGCGCTGTACCAGGGCAAGCCCGAAGATGCAGGCGGCCCGTGCGCCCTCTTCCCAGGCAAACAGGTTGCGGCGAAGGGTTGGTGCAGCAGCTGGGTCAAGAAGGCTTGACCCAGCGCCGGACCCGCTCAAACCGGGTCATGCGCTGATGACTGCTGGTTGGCGACACCCAGGCATCAGGCGTGAGAAGTGTCCACGGCGGTCTGCGTCCCGCAGTCGCCGTGGACCGCCTCATACGAGCTGCTCGTATCGGCGATGCCGGGATCCGGGGTTGCAACAGCCGCTGTCATCTGAGGTGCTGCCTTCTCGCTGATGGGCGTTGCTGGCGGGCCGATGCTTCACCAAGATCGGCCACGCAGCTGTGCAATCGCCGACATTACCGTGGCAACGGTGCTGGGGACGCGCTAGCGCGCCGATTGCCCGACCTAGAATCGCGGGAAATAAACATCGAGCCGCGGCTTTGCGCCACTTATTACATGCAGAAATCCCGCAGCCTGCGTATCGCACCGCCGACCAGCACGCGCGTGCTGTCGCCGGGACAAAAGAAGTTCAATGCGCTGATTGCCAAGATCGACGTACAACGCAGATTGCTGTTGGACTGGAACGAGGGGCTGCCCTGGGTCGAACAGCGGCATGCAAAGGAGTTCGTGCCGCTGCTCGATGCCTACGCGCAGTGCAACGCCGAGTTGGTGCGTCTGCTCGACCGACGCGCCGACGCCAAAGGGCTGGGCAAGACTGACCGTCAATTTCTGCACCAGCTGATCTGCAATCTGGTGGGGGACTTGGTCGAAGGCCCCCACGGCGAGGAAATGAAAGCCATCTACAACCGCCATAACCCGACCGACTTCGACACGCAGGTCAAGGCGTCGCAGGACGGGCTCCGACAGATGGTTCAGGAAGAGTTCGGTGTGGAACTGCCCAACGATGCCCTGGACGCATCTTCACCCGAAGAAATGATGGCTCGCCTGCAAGACTTGCTGCAAACGCAGAGGGAACAGCAGGAAACCCAGCGCGCCCAGGCCCGCAGCGCGCAGCAGCAAGCCCGTCGCAAACCCAGCGCGCGGCAGCTCAAAGCCAAGGCAGAGGAACACAACGCGAGCCAGTCGATCCGCGAGGTCTACCGCAAACTTGCCAGTGCCCTGCACCCTGACCGCGAGCCCGTTGAAGCCGAGCGGGTGCGCAAGACCGCACTGATGCAGCGCGTCAACCAGGCGTACCAGAAGAAAGATCTGCTGAGCCTGCTGCAACTGCAGCTCGAAATCGAACAGATCGACCAGAACGCCCTGGACGGCATTGCTGAAGACCGCCTGCGGCACTACAACAAGGTGCTGACCGAGCAACTGCAGGAACTGCAGGACGAGGTGCAACTGCATGAACACCAGTTCAAACAGCAGTACAACCTGGATCCGGGAATGCGTGTGACCCCAGCCTCGATGATGAAGGCCTTCGTGCAGCAAAAGCACCACCTGATAGCCGACACCCTCAGCCTGGAGCGCCAGTTGAAGGCGCTGGCCAGCGACGACATGAAGTACTTCAAGCGCTGGCTCAAGGAACAGCGCGAAATGGGACAGGCGGATGATGTGCTGGATGCGTTGCTGGCGGAGCTGGGCGGGGGGTTTCGCTAGGGCTCGGTCATTGAAGACCGTTTTGCAAATCATTGCCCCAACTGGCAGGGCCCGATGCGTCCGGCGACCGCATTGGCGCAGCGGCCGCTGGCCGACCAGCAGTCTGGACTGCAGCTAGTTGGCGAGCCGCGGTCAGGGTTTACCCTTCAATTATTGATAACTACTTGAATATGTTATCGATATTGCTATTCTCGCCCCATGGCCCTGAACGACGCGCCCAAAAGAGCTGCCGCCCCGCGCAAGCGCGAGGAAGTCTACAGCGCATTGCGCCGGCGCATCATCCTGTCGGAACTGCGTGACGGGCAGTCGATCACCGAACTGGAGTTGGCCGCATCCATGGGCTGCAGCCAGGGCACGGTGCGTGAAGCGCTGCTGCGGTTGCAGGAAGAGGGCCTGGTGGTCCGCCAGGGTTACCGGGGCAGTATGGTGTCGCCTCTGTCGGGGCACGAGGCGCACGCCTTTCTACAGCTGCGAGCCCAGCTCGAGTCGCAGGCGCTGGCGCATTCGGTGCCAATGCTGCAACCGGCGCAACTGGAGACGCTCTCCCAACTGGTGTACGACATGGAAGAGACGGCGCGCGCCGGTGACGAGTACGCCCTGTTCGAGCTCGACCAGGCTTTTCACACCACCCTGTTCCGGGTTGCCGGTATGCCGGCTCTGGTGCCGGTGCTGGTCCGCTGCTCGCTCTACAACCACCGAAACAAGATCTCGCTGACCAACGCGCCACGCACACTGATGGAGACGGCCACCCGCCACTGGGCCATCGTGCGAGCGCTGGAGCGCGCCGACGTTGCCGAGGCCCAGCGGGTACTGCGCCATCATGTCCAGAGTGTTGTCGGCAGCGATGCCGGCGGCGATGCCGACAGTGCGGGCGAGGTGGCCGGCGGCTCGGCACTGGTGATGACGTCGATGCAGCGGGTACTGTTCGAGCAGGTGGCGCGCGAAGACGCCAGCCTGCCGCCGATCACCGATCTGCCGCGCGCGCAGGCGTTGGTGCAGTTCGAACAGGTGAACGAGCGCTGGAACGGGATCATGTTGGCCCAATTCGATCTGCGCGAAAGCAGCATGCCGGCCAGCCCTGCGGCGGGGGGTGCCGGTCGTGACGTTGGCCTGCTGCATGTGCGCCACCGCTCCAGCCATGTGGCGGCCAAGGGCTGCATCGTGCATGTGCATGGTGGCGGCTGGACCTTCGGCAACAACCGCACCCATCTGGGCGCGATGGCACGGCTGGCGGCGCTGACCGGATGTGAGGTGATCGGTGTCGACTATGCGCTCGCGCCCGACCACCCCTTTCCGGCCGGCCTCAATGACTGCCTGTGGGCCTGGTGCTGGCTGCGCGCCCGGTGCGATGCGCCGACCCCCTGGTTTGTCGCCGGCGACTCGGCCGGTGCCAATCTGGCGCTGGCGATGATGCTGGATCTGCGCCACCTGGGCGAGCCGATGCCCGACGCAGCGCTGCTGTTCTACGGCGTCTACGACTGCGACCACCAGACCGAGTCGCACCGGCTCTGCGGCGCCGGCCAATTCGGTCTGAGCAGTGAACGGATGCACTGGTACCGTAGTCAGTACCTGTCTGGCCGCTTGCGCAACCCCAAAGACCACCGTGTCTCGCCGCTGGGCGCCGATCTGAACAATCTGCCGCCCCTGTTCCTCAATGCCGCCGGCCTCGACCCCCTGTGCGATGACACGCTGGCACTGGCCGACAAGCTGGCGCGCACCAACACACCGTTTGAGTTCCACCGCTGCGAGGGGGTGGTCCACGGCTTCATGCAGATGGCTTCGCGCCTGCCGCAGGCGCAGCAGGCTTTCGAGGACGCCGCCGCTTTCATCCGCTCACGACAACATGCCGGTACACCGGCCCAACCCCGCAAAGGAGACTCCCCATGAAGCGTAGAACCCTGATGACGTACTCGGCCGCCGCAGTCGCGGCGCCGATGATCGGCCGCGTGCAGGCGCAGGCGCCCACCACCGTGCGCTGGTGGTACCACTTCGACAATCCGCAGGCTTCACCAGCCGAACTGGTGGCCAAGTTCGAAAAGGAAAACCCGGGTATCAAGGTGCAGGCCGAATCCATCCCCTGGGGCGGCGGCAACGACTACTACACGCGCATGTACGCCGCGTTGGTGGCGGGAAACGGGCCCGATTGCGCCATGGTCAAGCTCGGCAACCAGTCGCGCCTGCTGCAGATGAAGGCGCTCGAGCCGCTGGACGCGATGATCGACAAGTGGCCAGGCAAGTCCGACATCGCCGCCAATCTCTGGAAGATGCACCAGGCGCCCGATGGCAAGGCTTACTACATGCCGCTGCAATATGTGGTGCTGTACCTGTATTACCGCCCCGACCTGTTCCTGGCGGCCGGCGTGCAGCCACCCAAGACATTCGATGACTTTCTGAAGGCGGCGCTGGCGGTCAACAAGGGCGATGTTGCAGCCTTCGGCATGCGCGGCGGCGCCGGCGGCCATGACCACTGGGGCAGCTTCGTGCTCGGCGGCGGCGCCAACTTTGACAAGGGCGGCATGCTCTCGCCCAAGGCGCTGGCAGCCAACCGCTGGTTTGTCGATCTGGGCACGCGGCACAAACTGTTTCCCGCATCGGCACCCACGGACGGCTTCCGTCAGATTGTCGACAACTTCAAGGCTGGCCGCACCGCCATGACCATCCACCATATCGGCTCGGCCAACGAGATGGTGCAGGCGCTTGGCGACAAGGTCTCGGCGGTGCCAGTGCCAACTGACCCGGACGGCAAGGGCTGGACGTCTTTCGGCGACGAGTCCAACGCGGTTTTTGCAGCCAGCAAGGCCAAGGAGGCGGCGTTTCGCTGGGTCAGCTTCCTGTCCAGCGCCGACAACAACGTGGCCTTCAACACCTTTACCGGTCAGCTCACCGTGTCTACCAGCGGCGCCGCCAAGTGGAACCTGCACCCCAAGCGTTTTGTCGATGCCACGGCAGCGTCCACCGGACTCATGGGCACACTGCCCAACGACACCAAGACCGCTGACTTCACGCGCACGGTTTGGCCGCAGCAAATGCAGCGCGCACTGCTCGGGCAGATCACGCCCGACGCGATGATGCAGTCCATCGAAAAGCACTTTCACGGCTGATCGCGCTCGTCGACCATGCGACGTCGGTCCGAGCATCTGCCCTTCCTGCTGCCCGCGCTGCTGGTGACGGCGGTGATCGTGCTGTATCCGGCCTTGCAAACGGTGTGGCTGAGCCTGCACAATTTCGTGTTGTTCGATCCGGACAACATCCGTTTTGTCGGGCTTGGCAATTTCGCCGACATCCTGCTGCGCGACGAGCTGTTCTGGATCAGCCTGGGCAACTCCCTGGTGTGGGTGGTCGCCGCGGTCGGTCTGCAGTTCCTGCTCGGCCTGGTCACCGCGCTGCTGCTCAACCAGAGCTTCTGGGGCCGCAGTGTCGCGCGTGCGCTGGTGGTCGTGCCGTGGGCCTTGCCCAGCGTGATCATCGGCCTGATGTGGACCTGGATGTACGACCTGAACCTGGGCGTTTTCAACGACATGCTGCTGCGCGCCGGGCTGATCGACGCGCCGGTGGCCTGGCTGGCGCAGCCCTCGACCGCACTCGGCGCCGTCATCCTGGCGCTGGTGTGGCAGGGATTCCCTTTCTTCTCGGTCATGATCCTGGCAGGCTTGCAGACGATTCCGGCAACCTACTACGAAGCGGCCGCGATGGATGGCGCCACGCGCTGGCAGATGCTGCGCTACATCACGCTGCCATCCCTGCGTGAGGTCATCGCCACGGCACTTCTGCTGCGCATGATCTGGGTGGCGAATTCGCTCGATGTCATCCTGGTGATGACCGGCGGTGGGCCGGGGTATGCCACCCATACGCTGCCCCTGTACGCCTTTTTGAAGGCCTACTCCGGCATGGAGTTCGGTTATGCGTCGGCGCTCTCGTTGCTGATGACGCTGCTGTTGCTGGTGGTGGTGGCCAGCTATGTGCGCCGTGTGGCCAAGGCGGCGCTGGCATGATCGAGCGCCGCTCCCGCCTGAGGGTGCTGCTGGAGGTCGAGCTGCCGGTGCTGCTGATCGTGCTGTTCGCGGTCGCCCCCTACCTGTGGATGGTGCTGACCTCGATCAAGCCCAACAGCGCGATCTTGTCGTTTCCGGTCCAGTACCTGCCCACGGCGCCCACGCTGGAGCACTACCAGGTGCTGCTGGCGCGTACCAGTTTCCTGCACAACCTGTTCAACAGCCTTGTTGTTGCGCTGGGTGCCGTCGTGCTGGGCCTGGGCGTGAGCGTGCCGGCAGCCTATGCGTTCTCGCGTTTTCGTTTCGCCGGCCGCAGCGGTCTGCTGGTATTTTTTCTGGTGATCAACATGGTTCCGGTGGTGCTGCTCATCATTCCGCTGTTCGTGCTGATGCGCCAACTCGGGCTGATCGACACCTTCATCGGCGTGATCATGGGCCACGCCACCTTTGCCATACCGTTCTCGGTCTGGATGATGACGAGCTATTTCAACGCGCTGCCCTGCGAACTCGACGAGGCCGCGCTGATCGATGGGGCCTCGCGATTGCAGACGATCCGCTACGTGGTTCTGCCGCTGGCCATGCCCGGAATCGTGACCACCGGCATTTACATCTTCGTGAGCTCCTGGAACGAATACCTTTTCGCGATGATGCTGTCGGGTCAGAACATCAAGACCGTGACGGTTGCATTGCAGTCCTTCATTGGAGAATTCACGGTGCAGTGGGGCCTGCTCACGGCTGGTGGAACCTTGATCGCCATTCCCGTCACTGTACTTTTTCTCATCATCCAACGTCGTCTGGTCGGTGGCCTGACGGCAGGAGCAGTCAAAGCATGAGCTCTTCCATTGGTGTCATCTCGATGTTTTATGCCCGGCCCTTCCTGGCCGAGCACTTCTCGCTGTTTGCGCGCATGAAACGCGCCGACATGGACTTTGTCGAACTGCTGGTGCCGGAGCCCGGTGAACTGGACCTGGCCGCGACGCGGGCAGCCTTGCACGACGCAGGTCTGCAGGTGGTCCTGGCTGCGCGGGTCAACCTGCAGCGCGATCTGGCCAGCGACAACCCGCAGGCCCATGCAGCCGGCGTGGCCTACCTGGAGTACTGTGTCGACACGGCTGCGGCCCTGGGCGCAACCATCGTCGGCGGACCGCTGTACGGCGCTCCGCTGGTGTTCGCCGGGCGCGCGCCCACACCGGCGAACGATGCCGAGCGCCTCCCGCGGGTGGAGCGCGTGGTGGCCGGCTTGCAACGCGCTGGCCGGCGCGCCGAGGACCGGGGCGTGCGGCTGGCGGTTGAACCGCTGAACCGCTTCGAGACCGATTTCGCATCGAGCACGCTGCAGGGCATCGAGCTGGTGCGCAGCGTCGATTCGCCCGCGGTCGGCCTGCTGCTGGACACCTTCCACATGAACATGGAAGACGGAGACCTGGCACTGGCCATCACGCGAGCGGCGCAGCATCTGGTGCACTTTCAGGCCAACGAAAACCACCGCGGCTTTGTCGGTACCGGGCATGTCGACTGGACGGGGGTGGCACGCGCGCTGGCGCGCGCGGGATACGCCGGGCCAATCACGCTGGAGCCGTTTCGGCGCAACGAACAGCGGCTGGGCGTGGGCCTCGCACAGTGGCGCGCCCCGAGCCAGGACCAGGATCTGCAACTGGCCAGCAGCGCGGCTTTCCTGCGCGCGGCTTTGGCGCTGGCGCAAGAGGAGCTTGCATGAAACGCATCGGCTGGATTGGCTGCGGCAAGCATGCCAACGAAATGCTGCTACCGCAGCTCGGGCGCTGCGGCTTTGAGCTCGCACAACTGTGCGACATCAATGCAGGGAGCCTGGCAGCGACCGCGCAGCGCTTCGGCACGACGGCGCAGACCCGGAACTGGCGCGCGGTGGTGACAAACCCGGATGTCGAAGTGGTGGGAGTGTCGGCCGGTCCGCAGGCGCACTTCGAGATTGCCAGCGCCTGCGCGCAGGCCCGCAAGCCGGTGTTCATTGAAAAGCCGCCAGCGACCAACGCAGCGGACGCCGCGGCGCTGGCGCGGTTGGCGCAGGCCCAGGGTACACCGGTGGTGATGGGGTTCATGAAACGTTTTTCGACCGCCAACCGGATCGCGCACCGCATCTTGAGCGCGCCCGAGTTTGGCGCACGGGTGAGCTTCCTGGGCGAATACATGACGGCACCCACCTATTTTGCTGGTGATGTCGACTACACCGGCTTTTACTTGCACCACTGCGTCCATTACCTGGATCTGGTGCCACACCTGATCGGCGAGCCCGCCACTGCGCTGGCAGTGCGCAAACACGAGCTTGCGCCAGGCAAGCTGCTGCTGCATGTGGACTTCGGTTTTGACAGTGGCGCCATTGCCACATTGGTGATGGGCACGCACCAGTCGCGCGCCACGCCGATGGAGTGGTGGCAAGTGATGGGTGACCACCGGCGCGTGGAGGTCCGCAATGTGCACGAGGTGCGGTATTACCGCGCGCCGCAGTTCAAGGTCGATGATCCCCTGGCCACCTTGGTCGATGGCGAGGACACGCTGGTGTGGGAGCCCAATCTCACAGTGGCTGCCAACGAAGACCACAAGGGCTATAGCGCGCTGCTGCGCGAGTTCGCCCGGGCGGTTGACGGTACGCCCCACCAGGCTCCGCAGGCTGCCGACGGCGCGCGGGCCATGCAGCTGCTGGAGGCCATGGTGGCCTCGATTGGCAGTGGCGCGCGCGTGGTGCTGCACGGGGACTGATAGCGCGTTTTCCTTGACCCTTGGCGTGGACGTCTTGCAGGTCACGCTCGACAGACCTTTTGAAATAGGCCTTTCGTGTCACTCTTGACCTAAAGTATCCCCAAAACTGCCCCCTGCACTTTGCCGTGCTGGGCGCATTCGTTTGCTCCGACTGGAATCCATTACATGGGGTGCAACTATGAAAATCTTTGACGTGTTGCGCGTCGTCCACGGCACGCGCCGGGCCCGTCATAAGGTAAAGGGTAGTACTGGTGGTGTGTCGAGGTTCCTGCGTGAATCCTCGAAGGCGGTCGCTTACTGCTGCGGATGGAAGACAGCGTCGCTGTCTCGCGCACCATGCAGCAACCGGATGACGTCGATTCCGTCGTCTAGCAGTACTTAGAAAACAACGTACGGCCCAACAGGAAAGCTGCGCACACCTGGCGCCAGTTCGTTCCGGGAACGACCCATTTTGGCTGCGTCGCCAGCACTGGGAACTGCGCATCGAGCTGATCCATCCAGCGATCGGCGGCGGCAGGATTGTCGTCGGCGATGTAATCCCAGATTTCCAGCATATCGGCCTGCGCAAGAGGCCGCCGCGCTACATGCGGCATTCAAGCCACTGTCGGTTTGGAGGCTCGTCGGGCGCGCGCTTTGCGCTTGACCGCTTCGGCATCCCAAGCTTCACTCGACCCGCTGGCCAACCCTTGGCGGACATCGCCACGCAACTGGTCGAGCTTTGCCCTCCGTAGACGATCTCGCTCGGCCTTCAGGCGCAGCGCCTCGCGCACGACTTCGCTGGCCGACGTGTACAGGCCGGAAGCCACCTTCGAGCGGAGAAGTGGATCGGTACGGCGCACATGTAATACGGCTTTGATCGCCGCCATCTCGTCGCCACGTTGTGCACTGGCGCCGCGCGGCATCATGGTCTCCTGGTCCCAGCCCAGGCGGCCAGCAATCTGCGCCAGCGCCTCGGTGTCGCACTGGAAAGCCATCAGGTCGGTGAATGCGGTCATGCGGTGCGCCTAAAAGCGTGACTATGGGTGCGGCGCTTGCGCCTTCGGCAAACTGGTGGCCGGGTTTTCGCGTTACCACAAGTACACGCTGGGCACCTAGTTGCGCGCAGGCAGTCGCGCCGTGCTGACCGGCAGCGTCAACGTGATCGTGTGGAAGAGCCTGCGCGACAAGCAGCGTAGTGTCTTGCCGCATTTCCGCCCTATGCTGGTCCACGGTGAGTGGCCGCGCGATGTGGAAAGTGCTGGCGCGGTGCGCCACCTGATCGCCCGGCGGCTGGAAGACCTCACGCCGCTGCTGGGTGGGCTCGCGACGCGCAGCCGGGAGTTTCATTGAGCATCACATGCTCCTTGCAGCAATGGTTGAACCGCGGTGTACTCCAATTTATCCTTGCATTTATGGTAATGACATTCCATAATTGCAAGGATGTTTAACCGCCATCTACTGCCCAAACTCATCGAGGAGATCCACCACTCCCCAGCGGTGGCCCTGCTGGGGCCACGCCAGGCCGGTAAAACCACGCTGGCGCTGGAAGCAGCCCAAACGTTGCCGGGCAGCATTTACCTGGACCTGGAATCCGAGCGTGACCGCGCCAAACTGGCGCAGGCTGAGCTGTACCTGGCAGACCACCTGAGCGAGCTTGTCATTCTTGACGAGGTGCACCGTGCGCCGGGCCTGTTCCCTGTGCTGCGCGGCCTGATCGATCAGGCACGGCGCAGCGGCAAGCGTGCGGGCCAATACCTGCTGTTGGGCTCCGCCGCGCTGGACTTGCTGCAGCAGTCTGGCGAGACGCTGGCTGGCCGCATTGCCTACCTTGAGTTGGCACCCCTGGACCTGCTGGAAGTCGGCGCCGAGCAGGCCGAAACCCTGTGGCTGCGCGGCGGCTTCCCCGAAAGCCTGGCGGCCCCCAGCCAGCAGCGCAGCCTGCGCTGGCGCGACAACTTCATACGCGCCTATCTGGAGCGCGACATACCGCAGTTCGGGCCGCGCATTGCGGCGCAAACCCTGCGCCGCTGCTGGACCATGCTGGCGCACCTGCAAGGGTGCCTGCTCAACGTGGCCCAGCTTGCGCGCAATTTGGGTCTGGATGCAAAAACCGCCCACAGCTACATCGACCTGCTATGCGCCCTGCTGCTGGTGCGCCGCCTGCAGCCCTGGCACACCAACGTGGGCAAACGCCTGGTCAAGTCGCCCAAGGTTTATATCCGCGACAGTGGCCTGGTGCATGCCTTGCTGGGGATCGAGTCCAAAGATGCCTTGCTGGCCCACCCCGTGGTGGGGGCAAGCTGGGAAGGGTTTGCCATTGAAAACCTGCTGGCTTACGCACCTGCCAACGTGCAGGGCTACTTTTACCGCACCAGTGGCGGGGCGGAGGTAGACCTGCTGCTGGCCTGGCCGAACGGCAAACTGTGGGCCATTGAAATCAAGCGCAGCCTGACGCCCAAAGTAGAGCGCGGCTTTCATGCGGCATGCGAAGACCTGGCCCCGCAGCGCAAGCTGGTCGTCTACCCCGGCCTGGAGCCGTTCCCGCTGGGGAACGCGGTGCAGGCGATGCCGCTGGCGGCGCTCTGCGCCGAGTTGAAGCAGGCCTGACGGCGTCGTCAGGGCAACGCCGGGCGCAGGGGTGCTCCGGCGCGTAGGGCGACTGGTGGCCAGGGTGGTGGATATTCCCGCCGCATGAAGAGCGAGTTTGCCCGTATGCGACGCTGGTTTGCAGCGGATTCGGGGTTCCGCGTTCTGTCTACAGTGTGATGTTCTCGATCAACTCGAACGCGCGGCGGTGCGCCGCAGTGGGAGTAGTCATCACCTCGAAGCTTGGTGCCTCGGTGCCTGCCAGGGGCGATCGGCAAGTGTTGCGCACAACGGTCGATAATTCCGCCATCAAGCTTCCAAAGCTGTGCACTGGCGTGCCGTCGTCGAGTTCGCGTGATGCGACCTTGGCCTTGGCGGATGCGGAGCGCTGAGCCGGTGCCACCGGGTCGCGAGTTTGTTTGAGTGCTTACTCGGTGTCGGCAAACATCAGAAAGCGCCAGGCCTCGAGCATGTGCCATTTGTGAACGGCGAGTTTGACCGGCTTGGATCCGGGTCTTGCCTTCTTGATGGTGACATCTGTCAATGGCATCAGATCTCCCGAAATCGGCGATTTCAAGGATTACTCCCAGACGAGCACCCCGATACCTCCAACAGGCATCGGCTTGCAATAGGACTGTTTGGACGGCAGAAAACAAAAAAGCCCCGTGGACAGGGGCTTTCAGAGGCTTCTTTAGTACCGTATCGGACGGTATAAAACGTAACCTTGGCGGAGTGGACGGGACTTGTCCCGGACCTTCCAAAACCGTTATTGCCACTGGCGCTGCGAAGCGCTGGTGTCGCAAAAGCATATCGTAAACCGGGTAGCAGCGCAACAATTGTTGCGTCGATGCCGAAATTTGATGTTTATTTTCATAAAACCATGAAATGGCCAAGGCAAAACAGAAAGCGCCATTTCATGCCGCTGTTTTGGACTGGAACCAAAGAAAGCGTCCCCCAAAAAGGAGGACGCGAATAGTAATCCCTACGCAGGACTCAAAACAGCCCCTTCCTCGCACCCGCGCTTTCGCGAAGCCTTTCTAGGTCCATCCGCGCATTCAAGTCCCCGGCAGCGACTTGGTGCAGCGCTCCGAGCCAGCGCATGCTTTCCCGACGTGTGTCCGGCCCGGCCAGTTCGTGAAACAGGAACACCACGAACAGCTGAACGGCGGGAGAAGCAGAGGCCAGTTCCTGAGGGACAAAACTCCCAATAAACGGGTCCCTGCGCAGCCGCTCGAGCTCGCCCTCAACCCGCTCACCCAACCCTCCCTTTGCTGGCCAGTACATGTCAGCCAACCCAATTCGCCCGGCCATGACCAGGCCGAGAATTGTCGGAATGCCCAGATAGTGGGCAGCCCGTTCAATCACTTGAACATGGGCATTTGCAAAGTCTGGCTCATGCCGTCGCCACTGCGTCAGTCTTGCATATGTCACCCCGAGCACCTTCGCCAACTTGTGCAGGGTGTCGCCCCTATGGTGCGCCTGCGCAGCAAGTGCGCGCAGCAGTGGCTGCGCATCCACAGTCGCCTGCATCGGCAAGTCGCCACCCTTCACCGCACCTTCGTTCTTGCGTTTCATTTATTGACCTTGAATTACGACAGCAAAACGCCGTCAATTCGTATAGCCAACGCGAAAAAAGGCCCGTCGAGCATGAAATGACATGCGCTTTTTCGCTCTTCTCATTTCATGCCGCTCGGCCGCATAGTGCCAATTCAAAACAAACAGCGAATTGAAATGAGCAAACATGAATCCCCAAGCAGAATCTGAGATTGACCCCTTCGAAGCGTCACTGCAGTTTGAAGTGACCAGCCGGGGCGGGAAGAAATTTGCGGCATCAATCAGTCAACTAGCGTTCTCGCACAACGCGGTCAAAGGACTCGTGCGGTGGACCGGAGAAAGCGACAGCCCGGCAGTCACCGTTCGAGCACAAGGACGGGGCACTGCCTGGGGGCAACG
>JBBRVD010000033.1:0-25675 GCA_038247175.1 Burkholderiales bacterium
CCGTGGCCCGGCTCAGATGGAACACGCCGCCGGCATTGACGGCCATGGAACGGGCCCAGTCGGCATCGTCGGTGTCCACGCCGGTCTTGCGCGTGATGATGCCGGCCGCGTTGACGACTGCGTTCAGGCGCCCGGTTTTGGCGACCGCCTGGGCTACCGCGTCATCGCAGAACGCCGAATCGCTGACGTCGCCGATCACCGCCGTGGCACCGATCTCGCTGGCAATCTGCTGTGCCAGCACGGCATTCGCATCCACGATGACGACATCGGCGCCGGAGGCGGCAAACAGCCGCGCCACCTGCGCACCCATGCCACTGGCCCCGCCGCTGACCAGCGCGGTGCTGCCGTGGAAATCGAAACGCAACTGTCGCATCGTCATCTCCTTGAAGCCGTCAATCTGCCACCGTGGTGGCTTGTCTACGCCTGCACCAATCGGCCAGCAGCTCCGCCGGCATCGGCTTGGACAGGTAATACCCTTGAGCCTCGTCGCACTGCAGCAACCGCAGTCGCTCCAGTATCGCGCCGTTTTCGACACCTTCGGCCACGACGCTCAGCCCCAGGTTATGCGCCAGGTCGATGGTCGAACGCACGATCTTGGCGTCGTCGTCGTCCTCCTGCATGTTCATGACGAACGACTTGTCGATCTTGAGTTCATCCACCGGTAGTCGCTTGAGATAAGCCAGCGAAGAATAGCCGGTACCGAAGTCGTCGATCGACAGCTTGAAACCGCGCGCGGACAACTTCTCCAGCGTCGCCAGCGCCCGTTGCGGATCGTCCATGATCGCGCTTTCGGTGATTTCCAGGCAGAAAACCTCAGCCTCGACCGCGTGGCGCTGCAAGATGGCCTCGAGCCGGGTCGGCAACTCGATATCCAGCATGTCGCGCGTGGACAGGTTGATCGACACTTGCAATCCTTGCCCCTGCGCCTGCAGCTCACGGCTGAACCGCGCCGCGCGGTCGAACATCCACAGAGTCAGCTGGCGTACGAACCCGGTCTGCTCGGCAAACGGAATGAACTCCAGCGGCGGCACCAGGCCGCGCACCGGATGGCGCCAGCGCACCAGCGCCTCCGCGGCAACCACGGCATCGTCCGCCAGGCGCACCTTGGGCTGCAGAAACAGGCATAACTCATCCAGCTCGACGGCGCGCCTCAACTCGGTCAGCAAGGACAGTGTCTGGGCGCTCGACGAGTCCAGGGCCGGGTCGTACAGCTGGATGCCGGTGGTACGGCTCTTGGCGGCATACATCGCGACCTCGGCGCGCGACAACAAGGCGTCTGCGTCGCTGGCATGCAAAGGCCAGCAGGCGACGCCGATGCCGGCGCTCAGGTCCACCGTCTGGTCGTCGAATGCCAGCGGCAGTTCAAACGACTTGGCAATTCGCTCGGCCACCGCCAACGCACTGGACGCGTCGCTATGCGACAACATCACGGCGAACTCATCCCCGCCGAGCCGGGCCACCATGTCATCCGCACGCAGGTCCTGCTGCGCCAGGCGTTTGGCGACCGCCACCAGCAACAGGTCGCCGAACGCATAACCCAGCACATCGTTGACATGCTTGAAACGGTCGATGTCCAGCATCACCACCGATATGACGCCGTGGCCCCGCTGCGCCACTGCACCCTGGCTTTCAATCTCGCTGCGCAGTGCCTCGCGAAAACGGGCACGGTTGGGCAACCCGGTCAGCCGGTCCCAATACGCCAGCCGAAGAATCTCGGCCTGCTGGGCACCGATGCTGATGCGCATTTGGTCGAACGCCTTGGCCAGGCCGCCGATCTCGTCGTGCCGGTCCAGGTGCTCCATCGGCACGTCGTATTGCCCCAGACCCAGGCGTTGGGTGGCGCCAACCAGCGAGCGCAACGGCGTCGTCACCCGGCGCGCGGCAAACACGCTGCCGATGCCGAACAACACCACACCCAGGGCGGTGATCCAGGCCAGCGCCACCTGCGCCTGACGAAACGGTGCGACGACGTCGTTGAGCGAACGCAGCAGCAGGGTTCGCACACTGCCGGCGGCCCCGGTGTCGAGTTTGACGCTGCGCGCGATCAGCAGGTCGCCGTGATCGGCCAGTTCCACCACATCGCCCTTGCTGTCCTGGAGAGTTTGCAGCGCCTCGGGCGACAAGGTTGCCACGACCACACGGCCACGCTCGGCGCCCACGTCGCTGAGCAGCGCCAGATGCATGTCGGAGATCGCGCGCATATCGTCGACCAGTTTCTGGTTGATCGGGAACCCCATCAACACATATCCCACCAAGAGCGGTGCCTTCATCGGCACCAGCACGAACTGGTGCGGGATACCGCCGACCAGCGCCACCCGGCTACCCTGGGCATCGCGCGACAGCGCTCCGACCAGGTCGCCCAGCACCGGCGTGAGCGCACCCGCGTCGGTAGCTTCGCCCATGGCCTGCAGTTCGAGGCGGGTATTGACCAGTGCGGTGATGGTCGCGCCGATACGCGCGCCATTGTTTTCCAGGGCGGAACTGATGGTCTCGGTGTCGCCGGAGCTGACGGCTGCGCGAAACCCGAAATCTGCGGCCAGCACCGCGGCGCCCTGGCGCAGCTGCTGCGCGTTCTGGTCCAGCAAGCGCCGCCAGACCCGCTCGCCAACCTGCAGTTCCTGCGCCACCTGCCGCCTTGCGCTCTGCTCAATGCTGATGCGCACCACGCTGAACACCGCGGCCTGCACCAACAGCAACAGCAGCAGCGACAAGGCTACGATGCGCGACGACAGCCCCCAGCGCCCGGGATGCCAGGACGGACTCATCGGCCGGTCCGCATGGCGCGCATGCAAGGCCACGCCGGGCGACCGGGCGCCACTGTCATGGGGCACTGGCGCCGGTCAGGCGAAACGGCAGGCTGACATCGGCGGAACCGACCGTCAGGGCCTGGTCCGCAGCCGGCGCACCCATGGGCAGGGACGGGTGCCAGACCCGCAGCCGGTAGCTGCCTGCCGGCACCTGGTCCAGCAACACCGTACCCTCGACCGCACTGCGCCCGTAGTACGGTGTGTCCACGACCACCACCCACGCGGTCATAGCGTCATGGATGTTGCAGCCGAGAACCGCGATCCCGACCTTGTCGAAAACCACCGGGTTGGCTGGTACACCACCGTAGAGCTTGAGCTCGAAACTCCTGGTCGGCGAAAAGGAATAGACATGGTGGCGTACCGTGTCCCGGTTCGGGAAGCTGACCGGCGTTCCCGGGGTCACTACCAGCACGGCCGGATCGAACACCTTGGCCTTTTGCGACATCTCCGCGCCCTGTGCCGGCTTGACCAGCGCGCGTGCCTCGCGCGACTCCAGGAACACGACGGCGTCTGCCAGTGGTCTGCCCGCGCCGTCCTGCACCTGGACCTGCACGGTCGCGGCGTCAACCTGGGCCAGGCTCAGTGCGGTCAGCACGGCAAAAATTGTCTTGATCATCGAGGGCTCCGGTTGCGCATGCACCCTGTGGCCCGACCCCGTCGAAAACCATCCCGTCGATGCCATCGACCGGCGACATGGCGCAGCGCGAACATCATAAGCGACTGATGAATTGGGACACGTCGTGCCGGGCATCACCGCGAACCGGCGTCAACGCGGCCTGTATCTGTCCGGCCAGCTGGCATTCTCAACCAGGACCAGGCCGGCAAACCTCAAGGAGCCGCTGCGCGACCCGGTCTGCCAGCTCAGTGGGGGCCCGTGCCGATACGAAGGTGACACCATGAAAGCGGCCCACGCCGACCTGGGCATTCGCAAGGCGGCCTTCAACGCATTGGTCGAGGTGCTGCAGGACACGATGGACCAACGCCGCATTCCGTTTCGCACGCAAAACCGGCTGCTGGCGCTGCTGGCGCCGATGCACCGCGACATCATCACCCCTTGACCCACCCATCAGCCGTCGACGGCGCGCCGGGCGGCCGCCAGCCAAGCAGCGCCCACGGTCGATAATGGCCCCGCGGATTGCCGCCCTTGGCATCGCGCCCACCTGAACCGACGGAGACAACCGATGCTGCTCGATGCCGATGAATGCCAGTTGGTGCTGGTCGACTATCAGACCCGCCTGATGCCGGCCATCGCCGATGGTCCGGCGGCGCTGGCCAACGCGGTGCGGCTGGCGCGCTTGGCCCTGGCCATGCAGGTCCCGACTTGGGCCACCGAGCAGAACCCGACCAAGCTGGGTGCGAGCGAACCGGCGCTGGCCACGGTGCTGGCCGAAGCGCGCGCGCCGGTATTGCCCAAGATGGCGTTCAGCGGCTGCGCCGAAGGCCTGCTCGAGGCGCTGCGCCCGACGCCACGCAGCAAGCCCCGGGGCGGCAACGCACGCAGCCTGCCCAAGCATCTGCAAAAGGCGGTGCCGGAGCCGGCAGCGGACGAACGTGGCACCATCGTCATTGCCGGGGTCGAGGCGCATGTCTGTCTGCTGCAGACGGCGCTGGAGTTGCTCGAAGCAGAGTTCGAGGTCTGGGTCGTCACCGATGCCTGCGGCTCGCGCACCGAACGCAACCGCGACGCGGCCTACGACCGGCTGGCCGGCAACGGCGCCGAACTGGTCACCACCGAGATGGTGGCCTTCGAATGGCTGCGCAGCGCCGACCACCCGCTGTTTCGCGAGATACAGGCGCTGATCAAATAGGCGGTCGACGGGCGGCAGAACTGTCGCTATTTCGCCATCGAGCAATGCCCGCCAGTGATGACCTGGCCGGATCCGGCCGCGATCAGCGGAGGCTCCTGGCGCAGGTCCACCGGCGGCGAGGCAGTCCAGTCCCAGACCAGGAAAGACAAAAGACCGAGCCAGAACACGACCTGCCACATACGTTTGGAACTAGATGCCATCGCGTGCCGCCCTCGATTCAGTAACGGTAGTGACGCCGCACACGCACACCGACCATCGATCCAGCGAAGGCCAGCGGCACCCACAACCAGCCGTGCAGGCTGCCGGTGGAAATGCCGCTGAGCATGGCGCCGATGTTGCAGCCAAAGGCCAGCCGCGAGCTGTAGCCGAGCAGGAAGCCGGCCACCAGCCCGACAACCCACTGCTCACGGTCCAGCGGTGTGGCGCGGGTGTCGCCCGACCGGGCCGCGATCCACAGCGCACCGCCCAGGATGCCGATATTGGTGATGCTGGTGACGTCCATCAGCACGGTCTGGGTGATGCGCTGCGCATTGCCCTCCTGGCCCCAGAAGGCATTGGCCGCCGGGTCGAACAGGCCCAGGCCAACCGAGGCCTTGGCCGCCCACAGGCCGAATCCGTACACCACGCCCCAGGGCTGGCCGGCCAGCAGCAGGTTCAGCGTGGCCAGCCCCGCCAGCACCACCGCACCCCAGATCCAGCGGCGCTCGATCCATTGCCGGCCCGGCCCGACCCAGGCCCGCACCAGCAGCAGCGTGCAGGCGAGCAACACCAGCGTCAGCGCCAGCGCGCCGGCGGTGCCGAACACACCGGCCAGGCCGACCGGTTCGATCTGACCCAACGCCAACCAGCCGTCCAGGTGCACGGAGCCGAGAAAGCTGCCGAGCGCGAACAGCGGCAATATGCCCATGTTCAGCGGCACGCCCAGGCCGGCCTTGTACAAGGTACCCGAGCCGCAACCGTCGGCGATCTGCATCGTCAGCCCGAACACGAAGGCGCCCACCAGCAGGCTCACACTGGGCGGTCCAAGCGCGGCGTGCAATTCCGGAAAAACGCCCAGCAAGGGCAGGGCCGCCATGCTGGCCAAGGCCAGCAACAGCACCTGACCGGCGACTCCTTGCGGATCTTTCTGCTCGATCAGCTGGCGCCAGCCGGTGGTGAAACCGAACCGGGCGCCGGCCAGCGCCATGCCCATGCCGACACCGACCAGCAGCAACACCGCCTGGCGTATCGACACGGCCAAGGCCAGAAAGATGAAAAAGGCGGCCAACACGGCCGCCAGAGGAACACGCTTCACGCGAAACAGACCATCACTTGAACGTCTTGTCGGCCCACATCTTTGCATCGATGACCAACTGCGTGACACGGCTGGGCACGTTGTCCATCGGCAGGTTCGGGTCTCGCGACCATTCGGCCATCGAGCCCGGATACAGCTTGACGTTTTTCTGACCGAGCACCTCGGACATTGCAAACCAGTTGGTCGCCGCCCAATGGCCGGTATTGCAGAACGACACGGTTTCCTTGGCCGGATCGATCGGGCTCGAAGCCGCGATCTGCCGCGCCTGGCTCTCGGGCACAAACATCGAGCTGCCGTCGGCAAACCACTTGTCGTGCCGCATGTTGACCGCGCCCGGCAAAGTGCCTGGTACCTTGGCGGCCGGCGCACGGACCTCGCCGTTGAAGAAGGCCTCGGGGCGGGCGTCGATCAGCACCGAGTCGCCGGCCTTGATACGCTGCGCCACCTCCTGCGTGGTCGCAATCAGCGACGTGTCGAGCGTGGGCTCGTAGTTGCTGGCCGTCACCGTGACGGCGTCCTTGCTCAACGGCAGCTTGGCACCGCTCCAGGCCTTGACGCCCCCGTTGAGCACCGACAACTCCTTGAGGCCGAGCACCTTGAGCGACCAGTAGACCCGCGCCGATGCGCCGAAGTCGGTGGCGTCCGCACCACTGGAGACCACCACCGCGTGCACTGCGGGCGTCAGCCCCAGGCTCTGCACCAACTGGGTCAGCTTGGGCAGCGGCGGCAACTCGCCAGGGCTGCTGGCCGGGCCGCGCCACTGGCCATACGGCGCGTTGACCGCGCCGGGAATATGGTCGGCCGCGAACGACTTCGGATCACGGATGTCGATCACCCGCACCCGCGGGTCGGACAGTTTCGCCTGCAGTTCCTGGGGTGACAACAAGGGCTGGGCAGCGTAGCCATGGGCAACGAAAGCGAGGCCGGACAAAAGGATGGACAGAGATTTCATGGTTTCACTCCAGTGGCAGAACGTTGGATTCTCGTGCGCTGTTACCAGGGAAGGAACGAATTCTTTTTTGGGAGCTTATGCCGAATTTGGCATAAGGGCAGCCCTGACGGCCCCTTTAACAGGCTGTTAATTTGTCCGCCACCTAAACCCGCACCAACCCATCCACCGCCCGAATCCGACCCTGCGACGGAAACACGGCGCCCAGCCGATCCTCGTCGATGCCGAGGTGATCGCGCAACACCCCCATGGCGACTGCCCGCAGATCGGTGGTCGGCCGCAGGTCGCGCCCCTCGTGCAACTGCGTCGGCGCCAGCCCCGGCCAGTCGGCGATCACGCGGCCCCCGTTGACCGCGCCGCCGGCCAGAAAAGCCGCGCCACCCACGCCGTGGTCGCTTCCCTGCGTGCCATTGGGCGCCACCGTGCGGCCGAACTCGCTCATCACCAGCACCACGGTCTCGCGCCAGAGCGGGCCCAGGCCATCGCGCAGCGCGGCGATGCCGCGATCGAGTTGCGTCAGGTTGTTCGACAAGGCGCCCAGCGGCGCCATCTGGTTGATATGCGTGTCCCAGCCGCCGAGTTCACACATCGCGACCCGCGCGCCCTGTGGCGCAGCCAGGAAGCGCGCAGCCGCAGCCATGATGTTCGGGAACGGGCCACCGGCTGGCGTGCGGGGGCCGCGAGCCAGCGCGTTGCCGCGCAGCGCGTTTTCGAACGCCATCGCCAGTGCTGGATCGGTGTCGCCGTACAACGCAGCGAGCCGGACGATGGTGTCGCGTTGCGGCGTCGGCAAGATCGACGGCGACCAGGATGTGACCGGCACCGCACCGCGCATCAGCAGCGGCATGTGGCTGTTGAGCACGACGCCCTGGCTCTTGCCGGCTCCCGGCAACACGGCCAGCGCGCGGTTGAGCCAGCCGGTATCGATCGCATAGGGTTGTTCGGCGCCGTTTTCGAGCATGTTCTGACCGTCGAAATGGGACCGGTCGCGGTAGGGCGTGGCCGCCGCTTGTACCACCACCAATTCGCCCTGGCCATACAGCACGGCGAGTTGCTCCAGGTTGGGATGCAGCCCGAAAAAACCGTCCAGCGCCAGTGCCCCGCCAACGGCACCCGGCGGCGCAAGCGCCAGCTGTGCCCGGGCGGAAGTCCAGTGCGGATCGCCAAACGCCGGCACTGCCGACAAGCCGTCCATGCCACCGCGCAGCAGGACCACCACCAGGCGCCGCTGCGTGGGAGCGGCGGCCAGCACCGGCCATGACGCCAGCCCCAGGGCCGCCACTTTGGCGAACGATGCGATGAAATGCCGTCGTGCAACCATGCTCTGTCACCTCCGCTGGAATTCGGCGCTGGCCAGCAACAGCGTGAGCCCCTGGCTCGGGCTCTCGGCACGTTCGATCGCCTGCAGCGTGGCCGATGACACGGCAGCGCCGAGCACCTCGCGCGCCAGCACCGCCGGCGGCGTGACGCCGCACGCTGCACTGCCCGCGGCTTCGCCGGCCCACAGGAAACGTTTCCACACTGCATCGGCACCCAGCCACTCGGCCTCGACATCGGGCCAGCCATTGGGGCCAGGCGGGTTGTAGATCACCTGGCCCAGGTTGGCCAGCGTGCGTTGCAAGCGCATCGCATCGATGGCCAGCCCCGGCAGGGCGCGGGCGGCAGAGACCAGGTATTCCTGCGGCGTCTTGAACTTCTGCAGCGGCTGGGCATAGGCCTGCGGGCTGTCGACCAGCGCCGCGCAGACCCGCGCCAGGTCGCCATCGGTGTCCAGGAATATAGTGGCCAGACGCTGCACCACGGCCTCGGGCGGGTCGTCGGCGATGAAATGGCGCGCCAGCTTGGTGGCGATGAAACGCGCCGTCGACGGATGGGCCGCCAGTGCGCGCAGCACCGCCTCGCCTTGCTCCACACCTGGCTGCGCATACGCCGTGCCGAGCACGCGATGAACGCCCGGCTCGTGCGCGTCGGGGTCGAAATCGAACAGGCCGGATCCGTCGAGCTGGCCCTGCAGCGTCAGCTGGGCGTACGACACCCGCGGCGGCCGAGCGATGGTCCAGCCGGTGATGATGCGCGCCAGGCTGGTCACGTCGGACTGCTCGTAACCGCCGCGGACGCCGAGCGTCTGCAGTTCGAGGATCTCGCGCGCCAGGTTCTCGTTGAGACCGATGCTGCGCGCAATCGCGAAATCCCGCTGGGCCGACTGTCGGCGCAGCGACGGGTTGAGCGCCAGCGCAGAGTTCGGCCCGATCGACCGCAGGTTGTCGAGGTAGAACAACATGGCCGGATGCCGGGTCGACGCCAGCAGCAGGTCGACAAAGCGTCCTGTCACGCGTGGGCGGATCACGTCGCGTTCGAACGACGGTGGCATTGCAATGGCGCCGGGCTTGGCGCCCGAGACGACGAAATGGTTGCTCCAGAAATGCACCAGGCGCTCGAAGAATGGCCGCTCGGTGCTCACCGCCACGTCGAATCGTGCCTTCACCGCCCTGGCATGGCGCGGGCCGAATACCTGCTTGAAGCTGCCCTCCACCGACAGGCCGTTGGCGCCAGCGCTGGACATCTGGGGGGCTTGCGGCTGCGGCATCGACGCGCCGGAATCGGTTTGCGCCGCCATGCTGCCGTTGCCGGCCGCCCTGTCACGGCGCTGCGCAGCCCTGTCGGCCCGCATCGTGGCCGGATCCACGCCCTGGGCCCGTGCCATGCGGCCCAGCTGCGCGGTCCACTGGCGAAATGCGCCGAGATCGTCCAAGGTGGAAGGCAGCGCCGCCATTGGCGCCGGCAGCACGGTTTCGGGCTGCAGTTGCTGGCGCAGCCAGCCCCGGGGATCGGCACGCACCGCGGCGATCTCGCCCGGGCGAGCGCCCAGTCCGAATCGGTTGACCGCCACGGTGGCTGCCACGGAATAGGGGAACATCTGCTGGCGCCCTCGGTTTGTCACAGGGTGTTGGTACAGTGTAGGCTGGCCAGACCGGGCGAAAATGTCCCTCCGGTAAAGCAAGGGTCGACGTCCGCTGGCCTGGATCGTCGTACCGGATCTTGCCTGGCGTGCCCGCTGGTGCGTGGCAACTGGTTCCAGGCTCTCCATCCAACATGCGAATTTCTCAACTACTTATCGTCGGTTGTGCGTCCCTGAGCCTTGCCGGATGCGCGCTCCCGCCCACGGCTCCTGTAGCGCCGCCACCGATCGCCATGACGCCGCAGCAGTGGCAGGCGCCGCTGCCCCACAACGGCAATCTCAGCGACCTGACCCGCTGGTGGCAGGACCTCGGCGAGCCGCTTCTGGTCCAATTGCAGGATGCCGCGCAGCTGGCCAGCCCCTCGCTGGCCAGCGCACGTTCGCGCGTCGACCAGAGTCGCGCCGCGTTGAGCCAGGCGCGCGCCGCGCTGGGGCCTACGCTCGACGCCTCGGCCAGCGCCGGCCGCGCGGCGACCCAACCGGCCGCGCCAGCGACCAGCTCGCTGCAGGCCGGCGTGTCGGCATCGTGGGAGATCGACGTATTCGGCGCCAACCGGCTGGCGAGTGAAGCGGCCCAGGCGCGGCTGGCCAGCGCCCAGGCCGCCTGGCACGACGCGCGGGTGCTGGTGGCGGCCGAGGTCGCCAGCCGCTATTTCGGCCAGCGCGCCTGCGAGCAACAACGCCGCATCGCGCAGGCGGACGCGCAGTCGCGCGGGGAGACCGCGCGACTCACCGAACTCACGCTCAAGGCCGGTTTCACGCCGGCAGCCACGGCCGCGCTGGCGCGCGCCGCCGCCAGCGACGCGAACGGCCGCGTACTGCGCCAGCGCGCCCTGTGCGAGCTCGATATCAAGGCGCTGGTCGCATTGACCGGTCTGCCCGAAGCCTTGCTGACAGAGCGGCTGGCGCAGGCGCCACTGGCCCTGGCGCCCGATGCCCGGCTGGTCGTCTCCACGCTACCGGCCGACACGCTGGCGCAGCGGCCAGACATCTTCGCCGCGCAGCGCGACCTGGACGCGGCCCGCTCCGAACTCGGCGGCGCGCAGGCGCAGCGTTATCCGCGCCTGAGCCTTTCGGGCTCGATCGGCGCCTTGCATTACCGCGCCGGCGGCAACTCCGGCGACATGCCGACCTGGTCGATCGGCCCGCTGGCGCTGAGCCTGCCGCTGTTCGACGGTGGCCGGCGCGAGGCCGGAGTCACAGCGGCGCAGGCCCGTTACGATGAATCGATCGCGCTGGTTCAGGCGCGAGTGCGCCAGGCGGTGCGCGAGGTCGAACAGGCGCTGGTCATACTGCAGAGCACGCTGGAACGGGTTGCCGATGCCATCACGGCCGAAGCCGGATACCGCCAGTGGCAGGACGGTACCGAAGCCCGTTACAAGGCCGGCCTGGCCAGCCTGGCGGAACTCGAGGACGCCCGCCGCATCCAGCTGGCCGCCGCCGACGCGCTGGTAGCCCTGCGACTGGAACGCATACAGGCCTGGATCGACCTGTATCGCGCCGCTGGAGGTGGCTGGACATCATCCGACGCCAACCTCCGTCAACCCTGAAGGCACGGCCACCCGCCGCCCGCCGACACAAAGAAAACGCACCATGAGCACGACTCTGAAACGCCAGACCCTGACCATCGCGCTGCTGGCACTGGCCGTTGCCGCAGCGTTTGGCCTGTGGACGCTTGGCAGCAACGCCGACCCGGCTGCAACGGCCAGCTCCGCGCCAGCGGCCACCGCCAAGGCCGTATTGACCGTCACCACGGTACGCCCGCAGCTGGGCCGACTGCCGATGCAGCTCAGCGCCAATGGCAGCATTGCGGCATGGCAGGAGGCCAGCGTGGGTACCGAGGCCAACGGACTGCGTCTGGCCGAACTGCGCGCCAGCGTCGGCGACGTGGTGCGTGCCGGCCAGGTGCTGGCCACGTTCGATGCCGCCCCGGTACAGGCCGACCTGGCTCTGGCGCGCGCCCAGCTGCAGGAGGCCCAGGCCAACGCGCTGGAGGCCGCGGGCAATGCCGAGCGGGCCCGCACGCTGAAGGACTCCGGCGCGCTGAGCACGCAGCAGATCAACCAGTACCTGACGCTGGAGCAGACCGCCCAGGCACGGGTGGCCGCGTCCCGGGCCGCGCTCGACGTGCAGCAGCTGCGGCTCAAACATACCCAGGTACTGGCGCCCGACGCAGGCGTGATCGCGGCGCGGGCGGCCACGGTCGGCGCGGTGGTGCCCGCCGGCACCGAGTTGTTCCGGATGATCCGCCAGGGCCGGCTGGAATGGCGCGCCGAGGTGACCTCCGGTGAACTGGGGCGCATCCAGCGCGGCACGTCGGTCCTGGTCAACGTCGCCAGCGGCGCCGAAGTCCGGGGCAAGGTGCGCATGATCGGCCCGACGGTGGACAACCAGACACGCACGGCACTGGTCTATGTCGACCTGCCGTCGACCCGCGACATGTCCGGCCCGGCCAAGGCGGGCATGTTCGCCTCCGGCTCGTTCGAGCTCGGCGACAGCAGCGCCTTGCTGGTGCCACAAACGACGCTGGTCATGCGCGACGGCTTCAGTTATGTGTACAAACTGGGCGACGACAACCGCGTCTCGCGCATCAAGGTGCAAACCGGACGCCAGGCCGGCGACAGGATCGAGATCACCAGTGCCTTTGACGCCAACACCCGGCTGGTCGCCAGCGGCGCGGGTTTCCTGAACGAAGGCGACCTGGTGCGGGTGGTCGACGGTGCCGGGGTGCCGGTGGCAGCCGCATCTGCCTCACGCTGAAAGCCGCGCCATGATCAACGTTTCTTCCTGGTCGATCCGCAATCCGATTCCGGCGGTGATGCTGTTCGTGCTGCTGTGTTTCGCCGGCGTGTTGTCGTTCAACGCGATGAAGGTGCAGCAGTTCCCGGACATTGACCTGCCCACGGTCACCGTCAGCGCATCGTTGCCCGGCGCGGCTCCAGCGCAGCTCGAAACCGAGGTCGCGCGCAAGATTGAAAACTCGCTTGCGTCGTTGCAGGGCCTCAAGCACATCTACACCAAGGTGCAGGACGGCTCGGTCACGATCACTGCCGAATTCCGGCTCGAAAAGCCGGTGCAGGAGGCGGTCGACGACGTTCGATCGGCGGTCAGCAAGGTGCGCAGCGACCTGCCCGGCGACTTGCGCGACCCGATCGTCAACAAGCTCGACATGGCGGCGCAGCCGGTGCTGGCCTTCACCGTGCGTTCGATCCCGCGCGCCGGAGTCGCGGGCATGGACGACGAGGCGCTGTCATGGTTCGTCGACAACGAGGTGACGCGCAGGCTGTTGTCGGTGCGCGGCGTCGGCGGCGTGACGCGGGTGGGTGGCGTGACCCGCGAGGTGCGGGTGGCGCTGGACCCGATGCGGCTGCAGGCGCTGGGCGCCACCGCAGCCGACATCTCGCGCCAGCTGCGCCAGACGCAGCAGGAGAGCGCCGGCGGCCGCGTCGACCTGGGCGGCGGGGAACAACCGGTGCGCACCATCGCCACGGTGCAGACCGCACAACAGCTCGGCGAGTTGCAGCTGGCCTTGTCCGACGGCCGCCGGATCCGGCTCAACCAGATCGCGACCGTCTCCGACACGATCGCCGAGCCGCGCTCGGCGGCCCTGCTCGACGGCCAGCCGGTGGTCGGCTTCGAGGTCTCGCGCAGCAAGGGCGAGAGCGAGGTCACGGTCGGCGCGGCGGTGCAGCGGGCGCTGCTCGAACTCAAGGCCGCGCATCCGGACATCGAACTCACCGAATCGTTCAACTTCGTCGAACCGGTGCAGGAGGAGTACACCGGCTCCATGCACCTGCTGTACGAAGGTGCCGCGCTCGCAGTGCTGGTGGTGTGGCTGTTTCTGCGCAACCTGCGCGCGACCTTTGTGTCCGCCGTGGCACTGCCGCTGTCGGTGATACCGGCCTTTGTCGGCATGTACCTGCTGGGCTTTAGCATCAACACCGTCACGCTGCTGGCGTTGTCGCTGGTCATCGGCATCCTGGTCGACGACGCGATCGTCGAAGTGGAGAACATCGTGCGCCACCTGCGCATGGGCAAGACCCCGTATCAGGCCGCAATGGAGGCCGCCGACGAGATCGGTCTGGCGGTGATCGCCACCACCTTCACGCTGGTCGCGGTGTTCCTGCCCACCGCCTTCATGAGCGGCATCGCCGGCAAGTTCTTCAAGCAGTTCGGCTGGACCGCGTCGCTGGCGGTGGTGGCCTCGCTGGTGGTGGCGCGCATGCTCACGCCGATGATGGCGGCCTACATCCTCAAGCCGATCAAGGGCGAGTACAAGGAACCCGGCTGGATGAAGCTGTACCTGCGCATGGCCGGCTGGAGCCTGAAGCACCGCTTCCTGACCATGCTGGGCGCCACTGCCTTCTTCATCGGCTCGGTGATGCTGATCCCGCTGCTGCCCACCGGCTTCATCCCGCCGGACGACAACTCGCAGACCCAGGTCTACCTGGAGTTGCCGCCCGGCTCGACACTGCAGCAGACGGTACGCGCGGCCGAGCAGGCGCGCCAGCTGGTGGCCGGCGTCGACCATGTGAAAGGCATCTACACGACGGTTGGCGGCGGCAGCGCCGGCTCCGACCCGTTTGCGCCGCAGGGTTCGAGCGAGGTGCGCAAGGCCACGCTGACGGTCAAGCTGACCGAACGCGGTACGCGGCCGCGTAAACAAGCCATCGAGAACGCGATGCGGACCGCGCTCGAACGACTGCCCGGCGCGCGCAGCAAGGTCGGCCTGGGCGGCTCGGGGGAGAAATACGTCCTGGTGCTTACCGGCGACGATCCGGTGGCACTGCAAAAAGCCACACTCGCGGTGGAAAACGACCTGCGCACGATTCCGGGCCTGGGCAGCGTGGCATCCAGCGCCAGCCTGATCCGGCCCGAGATCGCGGTGCGTCCCGATTTCGCGCGTGCCGCCGACCTGGGCGTGAGCAGCGCGGCGATCGGCGACACACTGCGCATCGCCACGCTGGGCGACTACGACGTCTCGTTACCCAAGCTCAACCTGTCTCAGCGCCAGGTGCCGATCGTGGTTCGGCTCGACGATACGGCGCGCACCAACCTGCAGTTGCTCGAGCGGCTGACGGTACCGGGCACACGCGGGCCAGTCATGCTGGGCCAGGTCGCGACGCTGGAGATGACTGGCGGGCCGGCGGTGATCGACCGTTACGACCGGGCGCGCAATGTCAATCTCGAGATCGAACTCTCCGGCCTGCCGCTGGGTGACGTGAAAAAGGCGGTCGACCTGTTGCCCGCAGTCAAGCAGCTGCCCCCTGGCGTGAAGATCATCGAGATCGGCGACGCCGAGGTGATGGGCGAGCTGTTCGCCAGCTTCGGCCTGGCGATGCTGACCGGTGTGATCTGCATCTATATCGTGCTGGTGCTGCTGTTCAAGGACTTCCTGCACCCGGTCACCATCCTGTGCGCGTTGCCGCTGGCCCTGGGCGGCGCATTTGTCGGCCTGCTGGTGGCAGACAAGAGTTTCTCGATGCCCTCGCTGATCGGCCTGATCATGCTGATGGGCATCGCTACCAAGAACTCGATCCTGCTGGTGGAATACGCTATCGCCGCGCGGCGTGACCATGGCCTGTCGCGCCAGGATGCGCTGCTCGATGCCTACCACAAACGCGCACGGCCGATCGTCATGACAACACTGGCCATGGGGGCGGGCATGATGCCGATCGCGCTGGGCCTGGGCGTGGCCGACCCCAGTTTCCGCTCGCCGATGGCGATCGCGGTGATCGGCGGCCTGATCACCTCCACGGTGCTGAGCCTGCTGGTGGTGCCGGCGGTATTTACCTACATCGACGACTTCGGCAATGCTTCGCGGCGCCTGCTGCACCGGCTGCGGCGTCAGCCCGCAAGCCACCACGCCGCACCACCGGCCATCGGTGAACCCTTGGCTGCGGGAGCGCCCGCTGCGCAGGCCTGACGGTCACCTGGCCTGGGTCGGCCTGTGCTGCGCGCTGGCATTGGCCAGCCTGGTGGCGTACAGCAGTGCGCGCTCGCCGATGCTGGTGTGGCATGCGAGCGCGTGGATGCATCACCCCTGGATGTTGTGGACCGCCAGCCTGGTGCACCTGTCACTGGCACACGAACTGGTGAACCTGGGTGCCTTGCTGTTGCTCGCCATACTGGGCGTGTTCCTGCGCGCGCAGTGGCCCGCCACCCTGGCCGTGCTGCTGGCCTGGCCGCTGAGCACGCTGGCGCTGGCCATCTGGCCGCAGGTCAGCCATTACGCCGGCATGTCGGGCCTGCTGATGGCGATGCTGGCGGTATTGGTGGTGCAGGCCTGGCGCCCCGGTTATCGTCTCGCGTCTTATGTGCTGCTGGCGACGCTGGTGCTCAAGCTGATGTCCGAACAGGCGTGGTCGCATCCGATCGTGTTCGAGCCGGTTTGGGGTTTCAACATGGTCAATGCGGCGCATCTGACGGGTGCGCTGGCCGGGATGGGCTGCGCGGTGCTGGCCCGCGCCGCAGGTTCAGCAGGTTCCCCACCAGGATCAGCCCCGTACCCAGCACCATGAGCAGGTCGATACGCTCGGCATAGACGGCCCAGCCTGCCAGCGCCGTCAGCGGCACACGCAAAAAATCCATCGGCACGATCACGGTCGCCTGCGCGTGGCGCATCGCGCGGGCCATGCAGTAGTGTGAGAAGGTGCCGCAAAAGGCGATCACGATCAACCAGCCCCACACCGGCGGCGACGGCCATCGCCAGGTGGCCAGCGCCGGCCACAGACCGAGCACCGATTGCACGACCAGCATCCAGAACATGATCCGGGTGGCGTCTTCGCTGCGCGTGAGCAGCTTGACGAAGGTGACCGACACGGCGAACCCGACCGCCGCGGCCAGTGCGATGGCCTGGCCCGGGCTGACCCCGGCCTGCGCCGGCTGCACGATCAGCACGACGCCGACCACGCCCAACGCCACGGCGGCGACCTTCCAGCGGTGCAACGGCTCGCCCAGGAAAGCCGCCGCCAGCAGCAAGGTCCAGATCGGCATCGTGAACTCGAGCGCGACCAGCTGCGCCAACGGGATCAGCGTCAGCGCATAGAGCCAGGCGTATTGCGCGCCGTAATGCACCGTATTGCGCAGCATGTGCAACCCGGGTCGCGCCGTGCGCATCGCGCGCAGGCCGCCGGCGGCATAGACCAGCGGCGCCAGCAGCAACAGCCCGATCAGCGATCGCACCTCCATCACCTGGAACACATCGAGTTCGCGCGTCGCCTGCCGGCCTGCGACCGCCATCACGACCATCAGTAGCAGCCAGCCGGCCATCCAGGGAACGGCCCGGGCGGTCGATGAATGGGTCTCGGCACTCGGGACTGGCGCGGTCACGGCCGTAGGCGTCGGTGTGGACATGCGATGCTGCTGTGGCCTGGAAAGGAATGTTCTGGCGCGATCAACACTTGCTGCGATGCTTTGCCCGCCACGCGGCAAGCTTCAGCGGCCTGATTCCACACGGCGCGGCCTCATGAACAAAGCATCACGCATCCATTATCAGAGACTTGACAGAAGCCGACATGGACACCGCGGTTCCTCCAGCGCGGCGGTTCGCCATGATACGGGTGACTCTATACGGGTGTCTCTATACGGGTGACTCTTGGCCACTCCGGTGCCAGCAGTACTTCAAACTGCCACGACCTGTTGGGGTTCAACCCATCAGCCCATCCGCAGCACGCGCTCCACACGTGACGCGAGTCGCGAGAAGACGGCGCCCACAGCCTGCTCGAGCAGGGGAAGCGCCGGGTTGGTGTCCGACTTGCGCCGCAGCAAAGCCAGCACCTCGCCTCTGGCGCTCTTGCGCAGTGCCGACACGCGCAGACCCGGTCTGCCCATCAGGCATGCGGTCGCCGGCACCAGCGCAACGCCCAGACCCGCACCCACGAGATCGAGCACGCCGTGCAACGTGCTCGCCTCGTAACGGATGCGGGGACTGAAGCCGGCCAGCCGGCAAAGATGGATGGACTGGTCGAAGTAGGCAGGCCCCCTGTGACGTGTGAAGGCGACAAAACTGTGTTGCGCAAAGTCACCGAGGTCTACAGCGCGCCCCGCCGACCGAATGTCGCTCGTCGGTGCGGCAAGGCAGAACGGATCGGGTATTTCGCACGCCACACCCACACGGACATGGCGGTGCGCGTTGCGGGCGACACCCGCATCGATACGTCCGCCGACCAGCGCCTCGATCTGTTCGTCGCTGGTCATCTCGCGCAGTTCCAGGCGCAGCAGGGGGTGAGATGCGCGCAACTTGCGCACGATGTCCGGCAACACGGTGCTGCTGGCCGATGGCACGTATCCGACCGCGAGAAGGCCGTCCGGCTGGACCGATAGGCTGCGACCCAGATCGGCGAGTCTGCCGGCACGCTCCAGCAGGTCGCGCGCCTGCGGCAGCAGACGCTGGCCGGCCACGGTCAGGGAAACCCCTTTCGGATGGCGCGTGAACAAGGCTGTGCCGAGTTCGTCTTCGAGCTGCCGTATCTGCACGGACAGCGGGGGCTGAGCCATGAACAACTTCTCGGACGCGCGGCTCAAGCTGCCGGTTTCCGCCACCGCCGTGAAATATCGCAAGTGCCGCAACTCCATGGACTTCCCCATACGCAACGGGTATGCCGCACATACCGTAATGATCTTTGAAGTATCGACCCCGATCGCCAATAATTCAACCCTCACCAACCCCCACCCCAATTGGAGACAACATGAAACGACTCGCCACCCTGTTACTGGGCTGCGCAATGGGCACTGCCGCCATGGCGCAGAACTGGCCGACCAAACCCGTGCGGGTGATGGTGCCCTGCCCCGCCGGATGCTCGCTGGACATCATCGTGCGGACCATGAGCGACAAGCTCTCCGAGCGCTGGAAGCAGCCCATCGTCGTCGACAACAAGTCCGGCGCCGGCGGCATGATCGGCATGGATGCCGTGGCCAAGGCCGCGCCCGACGGTTATACGCTGGGCCTGGGTTTCAACGGACCGATTGCCTTCGGACCGTACATGTACAAGAAAATGCCGTACGCGCCGGCCACCGACCTGATCCCCATCATCCTGACCACGTCGCAACCGAATGTGCTCGCGGTACCCACAAAAATGGCAGTGAACAACCTGCCGGAGTTCGTGGCCTGGGCCAAGAAACAGGGCGACAAAGTCAGCTACGCCTCGGTCGGTATCGGCAGTTCCTCCCACCTGTCGATGGAACTGTTCCTGAGCGCAGCCGATATCAAGGCGGTTCATGTGCCCTACCAGGGCTCGCCGCCGGCCGCAATGGCAGTCGCCTCGGGTGACGTACAGATGCTGCTGACCGTGGCACCTGCTCTGTTGCCGCTGGTCCAGGACAACCGCATCAAGCTGCTGGCAGTCACGGGCATCAAACGCCAGGAGTCCATGCCCGACCTGCCCACCGTGGCGGAGTCGGGTTTCCCAGGTTTCGAGGCGCTGGCCTGGAATGGGCTGTTCGCACCGGCGGGCACGCCTGGGGCGGTCGTGGACAAGATCAATGCGGACGTCAATGCAGTGCTGAAGGATCCCGCGATCCAGACTGCGCTGGTCAAGCAGGGACTGGTTCCAGGTGGCGGATCGGCAGCCGAGTTCAAGTCATTCATCGCCAGCGAAGGCGCCAAGTGGGGCGCGATCATCAAGAAGGTCGGCATCACCGTCGAATGACGCGATTCGCACCCTGATGAAAGCCCTGCGCAAAACACGAACCGGCGCCGGTCTGGAGCTGGTCGACATGGACGCGCCGGGCGCGGTCGTCTCCGGCGAGGTGCTGGTTCGTGTCCTGGCCACCGGGATCTGTGGCAGTGACCTGCATGTGGACGACTGGACCCCGAGCTACAGCTTCATGGCGCCCGCTCTGCCCGTGACCATCGGCCATGAGTTCGTCGGTGTGGTGCAGGAAGGCCTTCTGACAGGACGGCGTGTCGTCGTCCGTCCGTCCGTCACCTGCGGGGTTTGCGCCGCGTGTGTCGCCGGGCAACAGGATGCGTGCGAGTCCCGCACCGGTATCGGGATGACGCGCGACGGCGCCTTCGCGCCGTGGGTGCGGGTACCCGAGCGCAATTGCGTGCCCGTGCCCGACCCCCTGTCAGATGCCATGGCTGCATTGGCCGAGCCCATGTCGATTGCCATGCAGGCCTTGCGTACCGCCGGCGACCTCGCAGGCCAGCGCGTGCTCGTGATGGGACCGGGAACCATAGGCCAGGGCATCGCGGTGCTGGCTCGCCGCGCTGGCGCGGCGCAAGTGGTGATCAGCGGCCGTGACGATGCAGCCAGGCTCGACGCATTGCAACGCATGGGTTTCGACGCCCTGGTCGATGTCGCCCAACAACCGCTTGCCGAGGGGACGGCGCACTGGACGGCCGGCGCACCGTTCGACCTGGTCTTCGAGGCGACCGGCGTGCCGGAGACCATTACCGAGGCCCTGCCCTTGCTGCGCCGAGGTGGCATTGTGGTCGTGACCGGAATCCATGCCCGTACCCTGGCGCTGGATCTGACGGTGCTGGTGCGACGCCAGTTGCAGCTGCGTGGGTCGTTCCGGCCGCCCGAGTCGGACTGGCCGCGGGCGCTGGTTTTGATGACCGAATTAGGCCAGCAGATCGCGCCCATGGTCAGCCATGTATTGCCGCTTTCGCAAGCCCACGAGGGCATGGCGCTGGCGCATCGCAAACTGGCAAGCAAGGTACTGTTGTGCCCCGAGGCCGCCGATGGCTGAGGACGCCACTGCCCTGCTCGTCCTGTGGAATGACGTCGAGCCTGCGCTGGAGCAGCGCTACAACGACTGGCATGCGCAAGAACATGTGCCACAGCGGCTCACCGTGCCGGGTATTCTTTGGGGCTGGCGCTATCGGCGGTCCGATGCGGGCGACATGCCGCGCTATCTGACCCTGTACGGCCTGCGCCATGCCGCGGTACTCGAGGGCGACGCATACCAGCAGTTGCTGCGTCAACCCACGCCACTGAGCCACGAAATGCGACCGGCGCTGCACAACCTGTCGCGCTGGGTTTGTTCGCTGGACGTGTTTCGCGGCATGGACCCGTTCGCCGACCTGTCGATACAGACCTGGCCGGCACAGACTGAAGATCCGCCGACACCGTTGCCGCTGAACCCGACCGGTGCAACGGTGGCGGCTTGTCTGCTGGCACAACGCCTGTCACAGGCGCGCCCGCTGCCTTGGTTGTCGGTGGAACAGCGGCCGACGGCAACGTCGGTTACCGGCCATTGGCTGTACGCTGCGCGGCTGGCGGCCGAGCCCGGCGCCGACCGCGCCCGCACCGACGGTGCGAACGTATTTACCAGCCTCAGCGTGCGCTGATGCCACCGGCAGCTGACGGCGAACGCGGCGTCGGCTGAAATCCGTGGCTCACGCTCTGCTGCCAGACATGGCGATAGACCTCGTTCGCCACCTGCAGTTTTTCGACCTCGGTATAGGGTGGGTCCGGGACAAAGTTCATGCGCTGCGGGTTGCGCGCCAGCATCTGTGCCAGCGTCGCCTCCACGATCTGGCGGATGTCTGCGATGACGGTGTGTTTGCGCTTGATCTTGTTGCCGAATTCATCGCGCAACTTTTCCATGTTGATGCGCGACAAGTCGATGGTCAGGCCGGCGGCCTGGTCGTCACCGGCGCCCTGCGTCAGGACGGTCTGGTTGACGATGCGCTGCAAAACTTTCAGCAGCGGGGACTGCAGGACCGGTCCCCGCTGAAAGGCGCTCTCAGGGTCGCAGGCGCCGCCCGGCGTGGCTGTTGACCTGCCGCCCTTCCAGCCATGCGACATGACCATTGACCAGCACAGCATGGATGCCGGCAGGTGCCTTTTGGGGACTCTCGTAGGTCGCAGCGTCACCAATGGATTTTGGATCGAAGACCACGAGATCGGCTGCACGTCCGGTGGCAATGCAGCCCCTGCCGCGCAATCCAAACCGCTGGGCTGGCAGACCCGTCATCTTGTGCACGGCCGTCTCCAATGGGAACAGACCGCGGTCGCGGCTGTAGTGCCCGAGAACGCGCGGAAATGTGCCCCACAAACGTGGATGCGGGCGCTGGTCGTGCGGCAGACCATCCGACCCGATCATGGCCAGGGGATGCTGCAAAACACGATCGACGTCAGCACCGGCCATCGAGAAGTAAATGGCGCCGCCCGGCATCAGTCGGGCGGCGGCTTCACCCAGATCGACGCCCCAGGTTTGTGCGATGTTGATGAGGGTGCCACCACTCATTTCTGGATGCGGCGCTGACCAGGTAATCAACACGTTGCGCACACGCTCAGCCTTGTGGGCGTCCAGCATCGTCGAGGAAGCGGTGTAGGGATAGCAGTCCAGACACACCGCCTGCGTGGCAGAGGCCTTGTCGATGGCCCGCAACGTCTGCACCGTCCGACCGTGGTTGGACACGCCCATGACCTTGTGGTGCGAAATGACCAGCTTGGCTTCGCTCCGAGCACCAATATCCAGCGCTTCGGCCAGCGCGTCTTCCACGTTGTCGGACTCATCGCGCAGGTGCATTGCCAGAACGGCGCAACGGCCCTTGAGCGCGGCACAAACCCCCAGCAGTTCGGCCGTCGATGCCGCGCTGGCGGGTGGGTAGTAAACGCCAGTGGACAAGCCGAAGGCCCCGGCCTCGAGTGCCTGATGCACTTCAAGGCGCATGGCACCGATCTCCGATTGTGTTGCCGTGCGCTGCAGGTCGAGCACATGCTTGACGCGCAGGCTGATGTGCCCCACGAGCGCCGCCACATTGACAGCCGGACGCGCACGGTCCAGCGCTGCAAAGTACGCAGGGAAATCACGAAACATGTACCCATCGCGCCCCAGAATATCGAGCGGCGCGGGGGGGTCGCCAGTCACCAGCGGCGCCAGGCTGATGCCGCAGTTTCCCGTCACGACCGTGCATACGCCTTGCGCGAGCTTGGGGTTGGCATCACATTCTTCCAGCACGAATCGGTCATCGTGCGAATGGCTGTCGATGAAGCCTGGGCAAACAACCATGCCGGGCGCATGCATCACGCGTTCGCCGCCACCCTTGCCAGCCGCCGCGATGTCCTGGATCAGTCCACCTGCGATGACCACATCGGCGGCGAATCGCGGCTTGCCGCTTCCGTCGATGACGTCCGCACCGCGGATGACCAGGCTGCCTTCTGCCCGCGCGTCGATCGTCACTCGACCCTGGCTCCCGATCGCTTGATCACATCGGCCCATCGGGGCGTCTCGGTCCTTGCCATTGCCATGAGAGCACCGGGCGGGGAGGGCATGGTCTCGAATGCCATGGCGCTGTACCGGGCACGCACGGTGGGCATGGAAAGGATCCGGTTGATCTCGGCATTCAGCCGGTTGACGATTTCATCGGGGAGCCCCTTGGGGCCGACAATGCCGCCCCATGCGGTTGTTTCGTATCCCTTCACGCCGGATTCCTGAATGGTCGGTAGCTGCGGAAAGAGCGGTGAGCGCAGTGCGCCACTCACGCCCAAGGCCCGTACCCGGTCATCCTTGATGTGAGGCGCAATGGACGACAGGTTGTCGAACATCATGTCGATCTGACCACCCATCAGGTCTTGAATGGCCTGCGGGCTGCCACGGTACGGCACGTGCGTGATGAACGTTCCGGTAAGGCTCTTGAACAATTCACCGCCCAGATGCCCCGTGGTTCCATTGCCAGCAGATCCCATGGTTACGCGGCCTGGCTTCGCCTTGGCGTAGTCAATCAGCTCCTGGAGGGTCTTGACCGGTAGATCGTTGCGTATGACCAGTGCGTTTTGAACCATGCCCAGCAGCGCAATACCGGTCAGCGCGTCCGGGTCATAAGGCAGTTTCGCGTACAGTGACTTGTTGATGGCCAAGGTGACCACGTTGCCGTAACCCAGTGTGTAGCCGTCCGGTGCAGCGCGAAACACTTCCGATATGCCGATGGCGCCGCCGGCACCGGGTTTGTTGTCCACCACGATCGATTGGCCGACCGCGACGGCAAGTTCCGTGGCCATGACGCGGCAAATCACATCCGGCGCGCCACCGGCAGCCGAGGGCACCACAAGGCGGATCGGGCGAGAGGGATACGTGTCGGCGCAGGCGAGTCGCGGTAGCGCGGCCATGGATGCAGCCATCGCAGTACCGCGCAGGATCAACACGCGCCGGGTTACGGGCTTCTCATCAACTATGCTCATACATTGCTCCTGTGAAGGTTGGACGGTGCGTGCAATGTAAAAGCGCTGCCGCGGGCGCACCAACGAATAGTTCTATTGGAAGAATTAGATTTCCTCATGGTATGAATACGCTTCCGACCTTGACCGCTTTGCGCTGCTTTGATCTGAGCGCGCGACTCAGCAGCTTTACCCGAGCCGCCCATGAAATCCACCTGACCCAAGGGGCTGTGAGCCACCAGATTCTGGGCATGGAAGCACAATTGGGCGTCAAGCTTTTTTTGCGAAGAAAGACCGGCTTGGAGCTAACGCCCGTGGGACGCGTGTACTGGGTGGAGATATCGACCGCGCTGAGACAGCTTGAGCGCGCAACCCAGAACCTGGTGCATCACAAGGGGAACGGCGGAGCCCTGAACATGTGCGTGGCATCGAGCTTCGCCACCTATTGGTTGATTCCGCGATTGAGTGGATTCGTCACCGCCCATCCCGAAGTGACACTCAACCTGTCGACCCATATCGGCCCTGTCGATTTCTCCGCGTCGCCGCATGATGCCGCCATCGAATTTTGCAGCGGCGCGCAGCCAGGGCTGAGCGCCCAGCTCATCTTGCCGCTGGATCTGGCGCCGTACTGCGCACCATCACTGCTGAAAAGCGCGGTAGATGGCAAGTTGCTTTCGCGGCGCAAGAACGCGGATATCGTCACCTTGCTCAACACCCGCGCTTTGATCCGTCACACCACAGTTCCGCACGCCTGGACCTCCTGGGTCCGGCAGGCTGGCTTTGCCGGACAGGTCAAACAGCCGCAACTGGAAAACGGGCCGCAGTATGATTTGTTGTCGATGGCGCTCAATGGCGCCATCGCCGGTATCGGAATCGCACTACTTCCCCAGTACGTGGCAGCGGGCGCCGTCGATTCGGGTAGCCTGATCCGTATTGCCAGCGCACAGTGGCGATCCGAAAAGGGCTATCACCTTCGATATCCTGAATGGAAAGCCGATTTGGTCGCCCTCAAACGATTCCAAGATTGGCTGCGGGCACAGGAACTGATGCCAACGTGAATCCGGCGCGACCGTTGCCCTGCCTGTGGCGCTTCCCGGGCGTAAGATGAATCACATGAACTGGTTACGCAAACTCCCCGGCTTCCAGCGATCACCGGCCGGCCTCGAATGGCGCATCTTGCGCCTGATGCCCTCGGTGTGTCTGGCCGGAACCATCCTGCCGGCGCTGATGGCGCTGGCCGCGCGCTGGTTTCTTACGGGCGCAACCGCCGCCGAACTGGCGCGCCATATCCAGATGTTCGACTACATGATGATCGGCCTGGCCATCTTCATCTGGACGCTGGCGCTCACGGTCACCATTGGCTGCGTGATCGTCTGGTTGATGAAGGGCCCGGCTTACGTGGCAGACGGGTTCGAGGTGTCGCACAGCGACAAGCCGCGGCGCTGACGCGGCGGCGGCAAGGGAAATGCCGAGGGTAAGGCCCATACCCGGGCAGGAAACCCATCGCACGGCCTCGGCTACCCGGCCTTTGCGCGCGGAGCCCGGCCTTGCGACACCTCGATCTCCTGCACCACCTGCATCGTCTTCAAGACCCGGTCCGGCGTCAGGCTGATGCTGTCGATACCCAGCTCGACCAGATACCGCGCCACCTCGATATGGTCCGAGGGCGCCTGGCCGCAGATGCCGCTGTGGCGCTTGTTGCGCTTGGCGCCTTCCACGGCCATCTTCAGGATGCGGCGCATGC
>JBBRVD010000034.1:0-25240 GCA_038247175.1 Burkholderiales bacterium
GGCCTGGGCGATGGTGTGACCTTTGGCAGCACTGCCAATTGGGGCTCTTTGACTTTGCCCGGCGCATCCGATGATGTGGTCATCAATGCCGGCGGAACGGTGATCGACGTGAGCAGCGGCAGCTACGCTATCCGAAGCATCATGGTAGATGCCGGGCGGACCTTGCAGCTCAGCGGCGGCAGCCTCACGGTAACCCAGGCCAGCGCCCTGGGCGGCGGCCTGACGGTTATGGGCGGCACCCTGACGCTGGACGGCGCCACCTCGGTTGCGGACGCCTTCAATATGAGCGGGGGCACGCTGGGCGGCAGCGGCAACCTAACCGTAGCTGGAGCCACCGCCCTGACCGCAGGCACCTTGGGCGGCACCGGCACCCTCACCACCACCGGCGCCGTGAGCGTGGGCGACGTCTCGCTCGCAAGGGTCTGGAACGCGCAGGGCACCACATCGCTCACGGCGGCCAATATCGTGCGCTTCAATGGCGGCACGATCAACAACTCGGGAAGCTGGAACCTGAACGGAACCCAGGTCAGTCCGCTACTCAACTCGGGCGGCACCAACGCCTTTAACAACACCGGAACCCTGACCAAGACCACGGGCACCGTGGCCAGCATCAGCGTGCCGCTCAACAACGCCTCCAGTGGTGTGGTCAATGTCAATGGCGGCACGCTCGGAGCGAGCGCCTTGACTCAATCCGGAACACTCCGGGTCGATTCCGGAACCACCTTCAGCAAGCCGGGCGGATTCACGAACGACGGTGTCATGACCGGCGGCGGCACGATCGACGTGGCGGGTGGTGCGCTGGTCAACGCGGGAACAATCCGGCCCGACGGTGGTGGAGCAGACCTGACCGGAACCTTGAGCGTCATCGGCAACTTCACCCAGACAAGCGCTGGCACGCTGGAACTGCAGGTGGAAGGTGCGACCGCCGGCTTGTTCGATCGGCTTGCCATCTCCGCAGTGGCGACTCTTGACGGTACGTTGTCCCTTGCGTCGGCATCAGGTTATGTACCCAATACCAGCCATGTCTTTGATCTGGTGACTTATGGCAGCGCCAACGGAACATTTGCCGTGACCGACGCACCGGCATTCGCCGGTTTTGGAGTCGACTACGGAGCCAACTCCACGTCGTTCAAGGCGCTGATCGGATGCCTGGTCGATATCTGCTGGATCGGCAGCAGCGGCGACTGGTCCATTGGCGCCAACTGGAATACCGGCGTTGCGCCGTCGGCGGGCCAACGCGTGCGGGTCAGCGTCGCCGGTCCTCAGACCGTAACCCTGTCGACCGGCAGTTTCAACCTGTCGGACATCACATCGGATGAAAACCTGATCCTCAGTGGCGGCAGCCTGACCACCAGCGGGGCTTTCACGCTGGGGGCCGGAACTTTCCTCGATCTCGCCGGTGCCAGCCTGACGGTGAACGGCACATTGACCACACCGGTTCTGAACCTGAGCGCGGGTACGCTGGGCGGCTCCGGTGCGATCACGGTCAGCAGCGACTTCAACCAGACCGGTGGCAGTTTCAGTCCCACCGGCAGCCTTGACCTGACGCGCAGTCTGGGAACACTCAACTTCGGCGCGGCGAACAGCAACGGCATCGTTCGGCTCGCCACGACAGGCGGCTTCGACATCCGTCTCAACGGCAACATCCAGACCACAAACAATGGGCTGGCGGCCAATGCAGCGGCAATCACCGTCACAGCAGCCGGCAACATCAACCTGGCTTCCACCACGAACATCACTGCGGCCGGATCAGGAGCCATCGTCATGGGTGCGACCGGCTCGGTCGATCTCAAGGCCAATGACTTTGGCACCAGTGCCGTGAGCAATTCCATCACCGCGGCGGGCAACCTGGACATCACCGCGACCAGCGGACAGATCGTGCGGACCGACGGCGATGCCGTCACGGCCGCAGCGCAATCGATCAGCCTGAATTTTGCGACAGGACTGGATCCCGACATTGGCCTGTCTCCCACGACCATTTTGAACATCACCCAGTCGATTGGCAACCTCAACGCCGGTTCGTTCACAGCGCCAGCGCTCAACCTCCGCGCGCCCAATGGCAACGTGGTGTTCGCGCCCGGATCGCAATTCAGTGGCGGTCCAGTGACGGTTTCGGGTGGAGGAAGCGCGATCTTCGACACCGGCTTCGTCACGTTCAACTCCGCTTTGATCTCCAGCCTGCCCCTGGTGGTATCCGGAGCTGGCGTTGCTTTCAACGACGCCGTCTCGACGCCAGCCTTCAGCATGGTGTCGGGCTCCAGCATCTTTGCCCAGTCGCCCTCGACTACGCAACTGACCCAGTCAGGCGGGACCATCACCGTCAGCAGCGGCGCGGTGAGTGCAGGCAACTGGTCTATCCAGGGCGGAAGCCTGCAAATGCCCGCTGCCCATGCGGCGATCGCTGCCGACGGCGTACTGCAGGTGGAGGGCGGCCATGTCGATTACGGCGCCGACCTCGTCGTCAATGGCAACCTGGTCCTGGGCAGCAGTGGTTCGATCGCAGGCAACGGCGCGATCCACGTCATTGGCACATTGACCAAGACGGGACCGGGTAGCTTCACGGTGACGAACCCGCTCATCAACAGCGGCACGGTCAGCGTACAAGCGGGGGCCCTGGTCCTGGCCGGTGGCGGCAGCCATACCAGCCTGTTTGCAAGCGCACCAGGCGCCAACTTGGACTTTGACGGTGGAACCCACCTGTTCGCCAATGGCAGCCGCATCTCCGGTGCCGGCAGTTTCGATGGCGGGGGCGTGCTCCAGCTGGTCGGCAACAGCGCGGGTTTGCTGATCGGCGCTGACGCGTCCATCGATCTGGGCGCGATGGGGTTCACTGGCTCGGGCGTCCTCTCAAACCAGGGGACCGTGACCGGCCAAATGGCGTCGTTGCCGGGGGATTTCATCAACCGGGCTGGGGCCACCGCCAGTCTCACGGACGTGGTGATCGGGGGCAGCCTTTTCAATTACGGCAACTTCAACACGGGCGGTGTCGTTCGCATCGGCGGTACCCAGATCCGGCAACTTGGCGGGGTGTTGTCGGTTCCCGGTGGCGCCAATCTGGACATGACCCATCCGGCCGGTCTGTTCAGCTGGCAGGATGGAACCATTGGCGGCACCGGTACGCTCGGCTTCTCGGGCGGTGGCAACTTCCTTTTCGCAGGCAATGGCGAACGGGTGATCGACGGCCTGAACTTTGCCTTCAACAACCTCGTGCTGCCCGACGGCTCCTTGACCCTGCAATCGGGCAGCCTGACCTTGAGCGGTGCCACGGTTCTACCCGCAGGGGTCGCCCTCAACCTGGTCGGAGGCACACTGGCCAACAACGGGTCGCTTGATATTGCCGGCAGTTTCAGCCTGACGGGCGGCGCGTTCGGCGGAACCGGGAGCCTGAGCCTGTCGGGAGGCCAACTCAGCCTGCCGACGGGTAACTCGGTTGCCTGGACCAACTCCGGCGCATTGACCAATACCGGTACTCTGAACCTGGCCGGCTCCACCATTACCAATGCAGTCAACAATCAGGGCACGATCAACCTGGGTGGTGGGCTCACGTTCACGCAGTCACTGCTCAATACCGGCACGGTATCGGCGCAGGACGGCACTTCGGTTTTTGCCGGCGGCTTGACGCAAAGCGGCAACAGCAGTGTCATCGCGCTGTCCGGCGGCAACCTGCAGGGCGACGTGACCATTCTTGCCGGCACCATCATGGGCACGGGTATGGTCAATGGCAATCTGGTCGTGGGTGCAGCCAATGTCGCGCCAGGCGCATCACCGGGAGCCATCACGATCACCGGCAACCTTTCGCTGAACCCGGCCAGTGTGATGAACCTGGAGATCGCCGGCCTGGTGCAGGGAACCGGATACGACTTTGTCCATATTCTGGGCAACGCCAGCCTGGCAGGCACATTGAATGTCAACACCATCGGTGGGTTCGTTGCGCCAGCAAGTTCCAGCTTCGCCGTGATGCAGTATGCATCCTCCAGCGGAGCCTTCTCCCTCGTCAATTTGCCAGCCAGCGTCCGTGCATTCACCTTTTCATCCGGTCCGACTGCACTCACCCTGTCAGCCGCCTCAGACGTCGTACCGTTTCCGGTCGGCCCTGGCTTCAACCCGATATCGACTGCGCTGGGGCGGGTGATTGCACCCGACGACGCAGTGGTGCTCATCCAAGGCGTTGCCCGGATCGAACCGGAAGATGCGCGCGAAATCGAAATGGAAGGCTGCCGATGATCGCCCGCCCTGCTCCGCTTCTGGTGGTCATCAGCCTGGCCGCTGGCCTGCATGGCCTGTCGTTGTCCGTGCATGCCCAGGCCCCGCCTACCGTGGCCAAGGCCATGGCTGTCGATGGCACTGTCTACATCACCCGTGCCGACGGCCGGCAAGGTATTTTGGCGCGTGGCTCCGAACTGGCCGTGGGTGACACCTTGTCCACCACGCGCAACAGCACGGTTCGTCTGCGCTTCACCGATGGCGGGGAAACAGCCGTGCGGCCGGATTCGCGCATCACGGTGCAAGCCTACCGATACGATCGCGACGCACCAGAGCAGGACAACCTGTTCCTGAGCCTGCTGCGGGGCGGGTTGCGCGCGCTGACCGGCGAGATCGGCAAACGCGGCAATGTCAACGCCTACCGGTTGAACACCAGCACCGCGACCATCGGCATCCGCGGAACCGACTACACGGCACGCCTGTGCGAAGGCGACTGCCAGGCCGATCCAGGCTCGATCACCCGCAGCTCGCGCGCCAACAGCAGCGCACCGGTGGTGGCGCGTCTGGTCCAGGCACAAGGCACCGTCAGCGTCGAACGCGAAGCGCGCCAGGTGGATATTGTGCAGGGCGCGCCCCTTTACGCAACCGATCGCATCAGCACCAGCAGCGGCGGTTCGGCCGTGCTGGCTTTTCGCGATGACACCCGTATTACGCTGAACAGCGGCACGCGGCTGGCGCTGGCGCAATACACGTTCGAACCCAAGGAGCCTGAACGCAGCGGGCTCCTGTTCCGGCTGTTCAGCGGCGGCCTGCGCATTGCAACTGGCCTGATCGCGAAAAGCGCGCCGGAGCGCGTGAAATTCCAGACCAGCACGGCGACCATCGGCGTGCGCGGGACCGTGTTTGACATCAGCTGCGGCAGGGCCGAGGTCAGCGACGATCCGCCGCCAGCCGATGTCACCGATATCGCCTGTGACCAATCGCTGTTTGCGAGCAGCCGCGAAGGCCGCATCACGCTGGCGTCCAACGATGGCAATGAGGTCGTGATTGCGCCCGGCCAGACTGGTGTGGTGCCGGGACCGCAAGGTTCCGCGCGCCAGCTGCCGGCTACACCCGCCTTTTTCAACACCATCAATACCCCCGAACCAGAAAAGGTCGATGTCAATGTGCAGGACTTGTTCGGTTCCGCCGCACCTGCCGAGAACGCGCCGGGCCTGTACCTGATGGTGCGTGACGGCAAGGTCGTCGTCGAGCAATCGGGCCAGGTGCTGGCGCTCGATGCGGGTGAGTCGGCCTACGCTGGCCGGTCGCTTGCGCCGGTGCGGCTCGCCAGCGCACCGCTGATTCTGGACCGCGATCCCAGCCTGTCCAACACCGTGTTCAATTTCGGGGTTTGCCGGAGGTAATCGGCCAGCGCATCGGCCAGCGTTGCCAGCTGGCGGGCGCGCCGCGAACGGGCGACGCCTAAAATCGTGTGCATGAGCACGCCCTCCTCCAAACCCAGCAATTTTCTGCGGCAGATCATCGAATCGGACCTCGCCTCTGGAATCAACGCGTCGCGCCGTTGGGGCGGCAGCCCTGGCGATGGAGCCCACCACGCGGCGGGAATGCCCGATCCGGCCCGTATCCGAACCCGTTTTCCGCCAGAACCCAACGGCTACCTGCATATCGGACACGCCAAGAGCATCTGCCTCAATTTCGGCCTGGCACAGGAATATGGCGGCGTCTGCCACCTGCGTTTCGACGACACCAACCCGGAAAAAGAGGACAAGGAATTCGTCGACGCCATCGTCGATACCGTGCGCTGGCTCGGTTTCGACTGGCAGGCCCATGGCTGCAATCACCTTTACCACGCCAGCGACTATTTCGACTTCATGTACCGGGCGGCCGAATACCTGATTGACGCCGGCCACGCCTATGTGGACGAGCAAAGCGCCGAGGACATGCGCGCCAACCGGGGTGACTTCACCCGCCCGGGTGTGAACAGCCCGTTTCGCGACCGCTCGCCGCAACAGAACCTCGCGCGGTTTCGCGAGATGCGCGACGCCATGCACCTGGACGGCAGCATGGTGCTGCGCGCCAAGGTCGACATGGCCAGCCCCAACATCAACCTGCGCGATCCGGCGATCTACCGGATCCGGCGTGCCAGGCACCACAACACTGGCGACAAGTGGTGCATCTACCCGATGTACGCGTACGCCCACCCGATCGAGGATGCGCTCGAGCAGATCACCCACAGCATCTGCACGCTGGAATTCGAGGACCAGCGCCCCTGGTACGACTGGCTGCTGGCGCGCCTGATCGAAGGCGGTCTGTTGCAGGCCCCGCCACCACGGCAGTATGAATTTGCGCGCCTGAACCTCACCTACGTGATCACCAGCAAGCGCAAGCTGGCGGCACTGGTGTATGACCACAAGGTCAGCGGCTGGGACGACCCGCGCATGCCCACGCTGGTCGGCCTGCGTCGGCGCGGCTACACACCCGAGAGCATCCGGCTGATGGCCGAACGTGCCGGCACCAGCAAGGCCGGCGGCTGGACCGACTACAGCTCGCTCGAGGGCTGCCTGAGAGAAACGCTGGAAGAAGTCGCGCCGCGCGCAATGGCGGTGCTCGACCCGGTCAAGCTGGTGATCAGCAACTGGGACGCCGTCATCGGCACCGAGTCCGACGGCTCCGGCAAGCCGGACACCTGCAGCGCACCTGTCCATCCGCACAAGAGCGAAATGGGACGGCGCACCTTTGCCATGGGAGGCGAGGTCTGGATCGAGCGCGACGACTTCATGGAGACACCACCCAAGGGTTTCTTCCGCCTGTTCCCCGGCAACAAGGTGCGGCTGAAATACGGGCATGTCATCGAGTGCACCGGTTGCACCAAAGGGCCCGACGGGGCGATCACCGCCGTGCATGCGACGCTGATTGCGGACACCAAGAGCGGCACGCCGGGATCGGACAACATCAAGGTCAAGGGGGTCATCACCTGGGTTGGTGTGTCGGACGGCCTGCCAGCCGAGGTACGGCTATACGACCGCCTGTTCACCGAGCCCCAGCCCGATGCCGGCGGACGCGAGTTCCTGGCCAGCCTGAACCCGAACAGCCTGCGTGTGGTGCAGGCGATCGTCGAGCCGTCACTGGCCAACGCGCAACCGGACGACAAGTTCCAGTTCGAGCGCCATGGCTATTTCGTCGCCGACCGCGTCGATCACACGCCCGCCAAACCGGTATTCAACCTGTCGGTCGGGCTCAAGGACACCTGGGCCAGATAGGGCCGAACACGCCGCTACGGCCGCGGACCATTCGTGCAGCACGACTGCGCGGTTGCCGATCTGGCCAACTTCGCCAGCGCCGGCGTGGATGTGATGCTGGGTGACACCGCAATGATCTGACGCAGCCACAGAGCGGTTTGACAATATGCCGGCGGGTCACTGCGCGCCAATGGGCCCGTGCCCGCTGCATGATCACTCGACGACGGCCGGCTTTCCGGCCGTCGTCGTTTGGTGCGATGATCTGGCTCCAAGAAGGCCTGCATGAAACTGCCCCCACACTCACGGTGTTCGTTCTGACATGCTGCGCACGCCTGATCGGTTCACCCCCCTGCTGCTGGAGCAGGACCACCCGAGCCCCGTCAACCTGGTCTTTTGCGGAGACACCGTGCTGATGCGCGACGCCGACCTGCAATTGCACCTGGATATCACTGCGCATCCGTTGCCTTTCGGGGGCCGCTTCGAGCCGGTCGGCGTATTCGAGGATCGGTATTTCCGCGTCACCTGGCTGGCGAGCGGCAGCGCGCCGGCGCCTGGTCATCAATGGCGCAAGTTGCGCTCCCTGTTCGGCATGATCGACGACGCATTGCTGGCCATTACCGGGCGCGCATTCCAGATCGTCGAATGGGCACGCACCCACCGTTTCTGCGGCGCCTGTGGCTGTACCACCGTGCCGGTTCCCGGCGAGCGTTGCGTGCGCTGCCCGCAGTGCGGACATCAGGCCTATCCGCGCATTTCGCCGGCCATGATGGTGCTGATCCAGCGTGGCGACGCCATCCTGCTGGCGCGCCATCTGAACTCACCCAGCGGCTTTTTCACCGCGCTGGCCGGCTTCGTCGAAGCAGGCGAATCGATCGAGGAAGCGATCCACCGCGAGGTGTACGAGGAAGTCGGGCTGCGAGTACGCGATATCGCCTATTTCGGCAGCCAGCCCTGGCCGTTTCCGCATTCGCTGATGGTCGCGTTCACAGCCCAGTACGCCGGCGGAGAGATCGTGGTCGATCGCTCCGAGATCGCGCAAGCCGACTGGTTCGGGCCGGACAATGACCTGCCACCGATGCCCCCGCTGGGTTTGTCGATCGCCGGGCACCTGATCCACGCGCACCTGCCGCAGCGGCGCCACGGCGCATCAATCGCGGCCTGAACGGCGATCGGGGCCGAACCGGCGGGGCCGGACCCGCGTCCAGGCCACGACGACAGCCAGTGCGAACAGGCTGTAGATGACGGCGAACACCCAGTTCGGCGCCTGGTAGTACAGCAAGGTCTGCAGCCAGTGGCCGATAAAGCTGCCGGCATAGACCGCCTCGCCACCTCGCGCGCGCAGCGCCATCTCCAGCGTCGTCAGCGGGCATACCTGTTCCAGCCAGGTCTGGCCGACGACAAACACGATGGCCAGCAGATGGATGGTGCGGAACCACGGGTCGCGCACCCAGCCCCAGCGCATCCAACCACCGGCCAGCACCAGCGCCAGGCCGAAGACGACGAACGCGACGAACAACACATGCAGCGCCAGCACGACGTCGGCCAGCACCTGCCAGAGGGCGGGCGCAAACATCGACTGCGACATGGCACATCCGCCGCTTATTCGCCGAGGTAGGCTGCGCGCACCTTCGGATCGTTGAGCAAGTCCTTCGCGTCACCGCTCATGGTGATGAGCCCGGAGTCCATCACATAGGCGCGGTTGGCCACCCCGAGCGCCCGGCTCGCATTCTGCTCGACCAGCAGGATGGTCACACCCTGTGCATAGACGTCGCGCACCACCTCGAAGATCTTGTCGACCATGATCGGCGACAAACCCATCGAAGGTTCGTCCATCAGCAACATCTTGGGACGGCTCATCAGGGCGCGGCCCATGGCCAGCATCTGCTGCTCGCCACCCGACATGGTGCCGGCCAGCTGATCACGGCGCTCCTTGAGGCGCGGGAAGATGGTGAATACCTTCTCCACATCCTGCGCGATCGCGGCAGTGTCGGTGCGCACGTAGGCGCCCATCTGCAGGTTCTCGACAATGGTCATGCGCGCGAACACGCCGCGGCCCTCGGGCACCATGGCCAGGCCCTGGCGCACCAGATCCCAGGGGCCCTGGCCCTTGACGCTCTTGCCCAGGTATTCGATGTCGCCGTCATTGATGACCAGCGTGCCGGTGATGGCCTTCATCGTGGTGGTCTTGCCGGCGCCATTGGAGCCGATCAGCGTGACCAGCTCGCCTTCATGGACCTCGAAGTCGACTCCCTTGACAGCCTGGATGCCGCCATAGGAGACCTTCAGGCCGGTGACCTTGAGTAGTGTGGCTGCCATATCAGTTCCGCCCGGCCGTTCCGAAGGGACTGACGGCCCCCTCGGGGGGCAGCGAACGTGGGGGCTGTTTCATTTCAATGTCCTCCCGTACCGAGGTAAGCCTCGATCACCGCTTCGTTCTTCTGCACTTCCTGCGGCCTGCCTTCGGCGATTTGCTTGCCGTAGTCGAGCACGGTCACCCGGTCGCACAGGCCCATGACCAGCTTCACATCATGTTCGATCAGCAGGATGGTGCGCTTGTCGTTCCGGATCTGGTCGATCAGCTCGCGCAGTTGCAACTTTTCGGTGGCGTTCATGCCGGCTGCAGGTTCGTCAAGCGCGATCAGCTGGGGGTCGGTCGCCAGTGCCCGCGCAATCTCGAGCCGGCGCTGATCGCCGTAACTGAGCGTGCGCGCCTTGTAGTCCGCCAACTTTCCGATACCCACGTATTCCAGCAGTTCCTGCGCCCGCTTGGCGGTTTCGGCCTCTTCCTTGCGAAAACTCGCCGTGCGGAACATCGCCCCCAGCAGGCCGGACCGGGTCCGGATGTGCCGGCCCACCATGACGTTTTCCAGCGCTGTCATCTCGGCGAACAGCCGGATGTTCTGGAACGTGCGCGCAATGCCGGCCTTGGCCACCTCGTGCACCGCGCTGGGCTTGTAAGGCTTGCCAGCCAGTTCGAAAGTTCCGCTGTCAGGCGTGTACAGGCCGGTGATAACGTTGAAGAAGGTGGTCTTGCCGGCTCCGTTGGGGCCGATCAGGCCGTAGACCTGGCCCCGCGCGATGGTGATCCCGACATCGCTGAGGGCCTGCAGCCCGCCGAAGCGCTTCGAGATGCCAGCAACCTTGAGTATGGTGTCTGTCATGGCGCGGTGCTCAACTGGTCGCCTGCAGCGACTTGCCGTGCTCGGGGCTCGGCCACAGGCCACGCGGACGCAGCAACATGATGGAGATCATGGCCAGCGCGATCAGCAGCTGGCGCAGGATGGACGCGTCCAGCCGCCCGCCGGTGAGCGCCTGCAGCGGGCTGGCGACATACCGCAAGACCTCCGGAAGGGCCGCCAGCAACACGGCGCCGAGCACAACTCCGGGCAGGTGCCCCAGGCCACCGAGCACGACCATCGAGACGATCATCACCGACTCCATCAGTGTGAAAGACTCGGGCGAGACAAAACCCTGGAACGACGCGAACAAGGCGCCGCTGACGCCACCGAACGAGGCTCCCATGCCGAACGCCAGCAGCTTGAGGTTGCGAGTGTTGATGCCCATGGCTTTGGCGGCAACCTCGTCTTCACGGATTGCCATCCACGCACGGCCCACGCGCGACAGCGCCAGACGGTGGCTGAGCACGATGCTGATCAGCACCATCGTCAGGAACAGGTAGTAGTACATCGCCACCGAGGTCAACTCCATGCCGAACACGTCTATGGATCGCTTGAGGTCGACTCCAAAGACCTGGAATGCATCGATGCCGCTGATTCCCTTCGGACCATTGGTGATGTTCACCGGGTGGTCCAGGTTGTTCAGGAACACCCGGACGATCTCGCCGAATCCCAGCGTGACGATGGCCAGATAGTCACCGCGCAGCTTGAGCGTCGGCGCGCCCAACAACACGCCGAACAGCCAAGCCAGCGCCGCCGCCAGCGGAATCACAAGCAAAATTGGAACATGCATGCCGTTCGGGTAGATGGCAGCGATCCACTCAAACGTGTCGGTCAGGTGAGGCGACGCCAACAGCGCATACATGTAGGCGCCCACGGCAAAGAAGGCCACGTAGCCCAGGTCCAGCAGCCCGGCATAACCGACCACGATGTTCAGCCCGATCGCCAGCAGCACATACAGCAGCGCGGTATCGACGATGCGCACCCAGGCATTGCCAAAAACCTGCAGGCCCATCGGCAGCAGCAACAGCGCAACGCCAATCACGAAATACAGCAAGATCTTTTTGATTTTCATGGGTCTCTCCTCAGGCGCGGTCGGCCACGCGTTCGCCCAGCAGGCCCGACGGCCGCAAGGTCAGGATCACGATCAACACCACGAAGGCGAAGATCTCGGAGTAATGGCTTCCCAGCACGCCGCCGGTCAATACGCCGATGTAACCCGAGCCCAGAGCCTCGATCAGCCCCAGCAGCACACCTCCGACCACCGCGCCAGCCAGGTTGCCGATGCCACCGAACACGGCCGCGGTAAAGGCCTTGAGGCCCGGAAGAAATCCCATGGCGTGTTGCACGGTGCCGTACTTCATCGCCAACATGATGCCGGCCAGCGCCGCAAGCACCGCGCCGATCACGAAGGTGGCCGAGATGACGACGTCGGGCTTGACGCCCATCAGTCCGGCCACGCGGGGGTTCTCTGCCGTGGCCCGCATCGCGCGTCCGAGCGACGTGTAGTTGACCAGCCAGACCAGCGCCACCAGCAGGACAACGGTCATGGACAGGATCAGCAGGTCCGTCGGTGAAATCACCGCACCGCCGATCTCGTACGGTGTCACCGGCAGCAGGCTCGGGAACGGCTTGGGATTGGGCTTCCAGATGATCATTGCGACCGTCTGCAGCAGCAGCGACATGCCGATCGCGGTGATCAATGGCGCCAGCCGGGGCGAATTGCGCAATGGCCGGTAGGCCACTTTTTCGATCGTGAAGTTCAGCACCGCCGCGGTCGGACAGGCCACCAGCGCGGCGATGATCAAAACCCCCCAACCCGGCATGTCGGGAAAGGCCGGTTGCACGATACCAGCGACGGTCCAGGCGGTCAGCGCGCCAAACATCAACACTTCGCCATGCGCAAAGTTGATGAGCTGGATGATGCCGTACACCATCGTGTAACCCAGCGCGACCAGCGCATACACGCTGCCCAGCACCAGCCCGTTGATCACCTGCTGCAGGAAGATGTCCATGAATTGACGCTCCGGTCTTATTGATTGTTGTCGTATCTGAACGTCACACTTGTGGCGCCACATGCAGCTACGCAAAAACCGGACCATGTTTCCTGTCCGGTTCGGCGGGATTGCAACCCGACGCCATTTTACTGAGCCGCTCTGGTGCGCCAGCCGGGAAAACGCCGGGGTTTACCCTTGCGCCCGACGCCACGAACCGGCGTTCGGATGGCCGCCGCGCATGAACGCGCGCTCAGCTTTTGCGTGCGGCGGCGTCCAGTTCGCGAAGATGCGCCAGCTTGTCCGCAATGCGCGATTCGAGCCCGCGCGGTGCCGGCCGGTACCAGTGCGGCTCGGCCATGCCATCGGGCAGGTAGCGGGCCCCGGCGGCATAAGCCTCGGGTTCGTCATGGGCATAACGGTAGCCGCTGCCGTGTCCGAGTTCCTTCATCAGGCCGGTGGGAGCATTGCGCAGGTGCACCGGCACATCGCGCGACTTGTCCGATTTGACGAAGGCACGCGCCTGGTTGTAGGCCGTATAGCCGGCATTGCTTTTGGGGGCCACCGCCAGGTACAACACCGCCTGCGCCAGCGCCAGTTCCCCCTCGGGCGAACCCAGCCGCTCGAAGGTGGACGCCGCGTCGTTGGCAATCTGCATCGCGCGGGGGTCGGCCAGTCCGATGTCCTCCCAGGCCATGCGCACGATGCGCCTCGACAGGTACCGCGCATCGGCGCCACCGTCGAGCATGCGGGTCAGCCAATACAGGGCCGCATCCGGGCTCGACCCGCGTACCGACTTGTGCAACGCCGAGATCTGGTCATAGAAGTTGTCACCGCCCTTGTCGAAGCGCCGGGCATTGAGCGTCAACGCGTCTTGCAGAAACTGCGCATCGACGGTCGCGACGCCAGCGGCCATTGCAGCAGTGCTGGTCTGCTCCAGCAGGTTCAGCAGGCGGCGCGCATCACCATCGGCATACCCCACCAGTGTGTCGATGGCCGATGGATCGATCTGCAACTGGGTCAGCACAGCCGCTTGCGCGCGCCGCACCAGTTGCGCGAGCTCGTCGTCGCTCAGGCTTTGCAGCACATAGACCTGGGCGCGCGACAACAACGCGGAGTTCACCTCGAACGACGGGTTCTCGGTCGTGGCGCCGATGAAGGTCACCAATCCCGACTCGACGAATGGCAACAACCCGTCCTGCTGACTCTTGTTGAAGCGGTGGATCTCGTCGACGAACAGGATTGTCCTTTTCCCCTGCGTCAGATTGTGTTCGGCCTGCTGCATCGCGGCCCGGATTTCCTTGACGCCGGCGAACACCGCCGACAAGGCAATGAAGGCGTAGCCGAAGGCACTGGCGGTCAGCCGCGCCAGCGTGGTCTTGCCCACACCTGGCGGCCCCCACAGGATCATCGAATGCGGCTTGCCGGACTCGAACGCCAGCCGCAGCGGACGACCCGGACCGATCAGGTGGGACTGCCCGATAACCTCGTCCAGACTGGCGGGACGCAAGGTCTCGGCCAGCGGCGCAGTTGGCGCGGTCGAAAAAAGCTCAGTCATGGGGCCGCAGGCAAGGCGTCAACCGCATGCGCATGTCCGCCAGGACAGTCCCGCTCAGGGGCGGATGACATCTGCGCCGGCCGGCGGCTTGAACTGGAACAAGCTGTCCGGCAGGCGGGGGTTGACCTCGACCTTGTCGAAACGCAGCTCGGAGCGCTGGCCGAAGTTGTCGAGCATATCGAGCGCGGCCAGCGTCGGCGTGGCCGAATCGCCGCGAAACCCGACCCTTACCGAGCGCAACTGGCCGTCGCGAGACCTCGGAGTGGCCAGCACCCACTGCAGTCCATCCTGGTCCGGCTGACCCTGCAGTTCGTATTCAGCGCGCACCACCGACAGGTCCGGCGCAGCGGCAATCAGCGCTGCAGGTGTCGAACCCAGCACCTGCGCCTGCTTGCGCGCACTGACCTGGTTCAAATCGACGTCATGCATCCACAGCACGTCGCCATCGGCCACGATGGTTTGCTCGAACGGCTTGCCGTAGACAAAGCGGAACCGGTTCGGCCGCGAAAACGCGAAACTTCCTTTCGAGGTCCGGACACGGCCGGCCTGGCCATCGCGAGACGGGGCGGTCACGGTCTGGATGAACTCGGCGCGTCCGCTGGAGACGCCTTTGACAAAACGCTCCAGCGCATCGAGTCCGTCGGCCTGCGCGGAACCCAGGACCAGCATCGACGCCGACGCCAGCAACATGCTGCGGCGATGCATCATGACTCGGCCCTCGCCGGCACCAGGATCTCGCGTTGTCCGCTACCGCTCATGGCGCTGACCAGACCGGCCTTTTCCATGTCCTCGACCAGCCGCGCGGCACGGTTGTAGCCAATCTTCAGATGGCGCTGCACCAGACTGATGCTCGCCTTGCGGTTCTTGAGGACGATCTCGACCGCCTGGTCGTACAGCGGGTCTTTCTCGCTGCCGTTGCCACCGTCACCGATCGCTTCGCCCTCGCCATCGATGGTGCCCCCTTCGAGCAAGCCTTCGATGTAGTTCGGTTGGCCTTGCGACTTGAGGTAGTCAACCACCCGGTGCACCTCCTCGTCGCTGACGAAGGCGCCATGCACCCGGGTCGGCAGGCCGGTACCGCTGGGCAGGTACAACATGTCGCCCATGCCCAGCAGGGCCTCGGCGCCCATCTGGTCCAGGATCGTGCGGCTGTCGATCTTGCTGCTGACCTGGAATGCAATGCGGGTCGGGATGTTCGCCTTGATCAGGCCGGTGATCACATCCACGCTCGGGCGTTGCGTGGCCAGGATCAGGTGGATGCCTGCAGCGCGTGCCTTTTGCGCCAGGCGCGCGATCAGTTCCTCGATCTTCTTGCCCACGACCATCATCAGGTCGGCGAGTTCGTCGATGACGACCACGATGTGCGGCAGGCGCTCCAGCGGCTCGGGCTCCTGCGGCGTCAGGCTGAACGGGTTGGGTACCGACTCGCCACGCGCCCTGGCCTCATCCATCTTGGTGTTGAAGCCGGCCAGGTTGCGCACACCCATCTTGCTCATCAGCTTATAGCGCCGCTCCATCTCGGCCACGCACCAGTTCAGGCCGTGCGCGGCCTGACGCATGTCGGTCACCACTGGCGCGAGCAGGTGCGGAATACCTTCGTAGACCGACATCTCCAGCATCTTGGGGTCGATCATCAGCAGCCGGACGTCACGCGCGTCGGCCTTGTACAAGAGGCTCAGGATCATCGCGTTGATGCCCACCGACTTGCCCGAGCCGGTGGTACCGGCCACCAGCACGTGCGGCATTTTGGCCAGATCGGCGACGACCGGGTTGCCGACGATGTCCTTGCCCAGTCCCATCGTCAGCAGCGACTTGGCCTCGTTGTAGACCCGCGATCCGAGGATCTCCGACAACCGGATCGATTGCCGCTTGGCATTGGGCAGTTCCAGCGCCATGTAGTTCTTGCCAGGGATGGTCTCCACGACCCGGATGGAGACCAGGCTCAGGCTGCGAGCCAGGTCTTTGGCCAGGCCGACGATCTGCGAACCCTTCACACCGATGGCGGGTTCTATCTCGTAGCGGGTGATGACCGGCCCCGGCAATGCCAGGATGACCCAGACCTCGACGCCGAAGTCCTTGAGCTTTTTCTCGATCATGCGGCTGGTCATGTCCAGCAGCTCCGGGGACACTGTCTCCAGGCGCACCTGCGCCGCATCGAGCAGGTCCACCTGTGGCAGCTTGCTGTCGAGCATGTCGGAGAACAAGGGCTTCTGGCGCTCCTTGGCGACCCGCTCGCTCTTGGGGATCTCCAGCACGACCGGCTCGACATGTACCGGCTGCGGATGATGCTCCCGGCTTTCGAGGCGCTCGCCCGACACCACGACCTCGCGCTCGCGTGCCGCCTGCTGGCCCAAGGCCATGTCCTGCACCGCTTCTCGCTTCTTGCGGCTCGACTCCAGCCGGGCATGCAAGGCGGCGCCGATACGTTCGGCCACGTTGCCCCAGGAGAACCGGAAAGCCAGTGCCGCCCCGGCCAGCCCGAGCAGGATGGCGACCAGCCCTGAGCCAGTGAAGCCGAGCCAGCGCAGGCCCAACGGTCCGAGCATGCTGCCCAGTGCGCCGCCGCTGTCTGCGGGCAGGCGCACCTCGAAGCTGTACAAACGGGTCCATTCGAGCACACTGCTGGCGCCAAGCAACAAGACCAGGCCGCTCCAGAACGCCACGCGCCCGGTCAACCAGGGATAGGCTGCCGACGCCTCTTCGGCAGGCAACTGCGCAGCCGAACCGTGGCGCAACCAGGCGGCAAGACCGGACAGCCAGGTACAGATGCCGATCGCAACCAACCACCAGACCGAGAACCCGAACAGGTAGTAACTGATGTCGGCGATCCAGGCGCCCAGACGTCCCGCCCGGTTGACCGCCGCGCCGCCGACGCCCGACGTGGACCAGGCCGCATCGGCAGCCGAATAACTCAGCAGTGCAAGCAGCCAGAACGCAAGCAACAAGGCGCCAACCAACAAGACCAGTTCAACTGCAAACCTGCCCCATCCGGAGGACGGCGTCTGGCCCTGAGCCGCCTTTCTGCCAGACGTCAGGGTATCAAGGGAATATGTCATGCGTGAATCAGTTGCGTCGAGCTTACCGCATGGCGGTGCGCGGCCCGGGCGCTAGCGGGGCTTGAGCCGCCGGTCCTTGATGACGAGGCTGCCGTCGTCGCGGGTTTCGACAAAACCCTGCTCCTCGAAGTCCTTCATGACACGGCTGACCATTTCGCGCGACGCACCCACCATCTTGGCGATGTCCTGGCGGGAGATCTTGTCGCGGATGATGCGCACATTGTTCTCGTCCGCCGGCGCGCTCTCCATCAGCACGTTCGCAACCCGGCCGTAGACGTTCATCAGCGCCAGTGACTCGATCTTGCGGTCCGCGCTGCGCAGGCGCTGCACCAGACCCTTCATCACGGCAGCCACGGTCGTCGCATTCTCCGCCAGGCAGCGGTTGAATTCGGCCCCACCGAGCACCAGGGCATCGGTCTGCACCTCCGCCTCGACCGATGCCGAGTGCGGCTCATGGTCGATCAGGCTCATTTCGCCTACGTAGTCCCCCGGGTGCATCGTTGCCAGGATCACCTCGCGATCGCGGCTGTCAGTGACGACCACCCGCGCCCGGCCTGCCAGCAGGATGAACAGCGATTCGCACCTCTTGCCCTGTTCGACCAGGAACTCGCCGCGCTTGAAACGCCGCTTGCTGACCGCTCCCGCCAAGGCTTCCGCCTGGGCCGGCGTCAGCATGGCGAACAGTGGAACCCTGCGTATCAAATCAAGGTTGCTTAACATCGACATCCGTGATTCCCTCCGGGTAATGGCGCGCTTCCTACAATCGGCGCTGTTGCCAACCCCTTATTGTGGGTCAATTCATCCCCAATCGGCTCCGCCGCTGGCGGCAGCGATCGTACACCCTATTCACCTACGCCCCATTTTGCCCTCACATGACTGACACCAAGCACGCCCGCGTCCTTATCCTGGGCTCCGGCCCGGCAGGCTACAGCGCAGCCGTTTATGCGGCTCGCGCCAACCTGAGCCCGATGCTGATCACCGGCATTGCCCAGGGCGGCCAGTTGATGACCACGACCGATGTCGACAACTGGCCTGCCGACGTGCATGGGGTGCAGGGCCCGGAGCTGATGCAGCGCTTTCTCGAGCATGCCGAGCGGTTCAAGACCGACGTCGTCTTCGACCATATCAACAAGGTCGAACTCTCGCAGCGTCCGTTCCGGCTCACCGGCGACAGTGCCGTTTACAGCTGCGATGCGCTGATCATCTGTACCGGCGCATCCGCCAAGTACCTGGGCCTGCCGTCGGAGGCCGCCTTCATGGGCCGGGGTGTCTCCGGCTGCGCCACCTGTGACGGATTCTTCTACCGCGACCAGGTGTGCTGCGTCGTCGGTGGTGGCAACACGGCGGTCGAGGAGGCGCTGTACCTGTCCAACATCGCAAGCAAGGTCTACCTGGTGCATCGGCGCGACAAGTTCAAGGCAGAGGCGATCCTGGTCGACAAGGTGATGGACAAGGTGGCCGCCGGCAAGATTGTGCTCAAGACCCACCAGACACTGGACGAGGTGCTGGGCGACCAGTCTGGTGTGACCGGCATCCGGATCAAGAGCACGATTGACGGCAGCACCGAAGAATTGACGCTGGCCGGTTGCTTCATCGCCATCGGGCACGCACCCAATACCGACATCTTCCAGGGCCAGCTCGAGATGGCCGGTGGTTATATCGTGACCCAGTCCGGCCTCAAGGGCATGGCCACGATGACCAGCGTACCGGGCGTGTTCGCCGCTGGCGATGTGCAGGACCATGTTTACCGACAGGCTATCACCAGCGCCGGCACCGGCTGCATGGCGGCGCTGGACGCGCAGCGCTTCCTGGAACAGGCCTGAGAGGCCATCGCCTGTCGTCGCCCGATTCGCTGGCTATAATCCGAGGCTTCACCAAAATCGCCCGGCCACGGGCATCGTGGTGAATTCTCGGGACAGGCCAACACACCCCGGTGCCATGCGCCTTGTTCCTTTACCGCCATTGCTGGCCGATGGCGAGGTGCGGCGAAAGCCGTTAACGACAACGCAACACACCCGCGGTGTGATTGCGCAGACTGAGGGAGTGTCCAAATGGCACGTGTATGCGATGTGACGGGCAAAGGCCCCATGGTTGGAAACAATGTTTCCCACGCCAACAACAAGACCAAGCGCCGATTCCTGCCCAACCTGCAGTACCGCCGCTTTTGGGTCGAGACAGAAAACCGCTGGGTTCGCCTGCGCGTGTCCAGTGCCGCCCTTCGCCTGATCGACAAGAACGGCATCGAGTCCGTCTTGGCCGACATGCGTGCCCGGGGACAGGCGTAAACCATTCCGGCTGCCAGCCGATCGCACCATCATCGGTGTACTCGTGCGGCATACCACTGACTGAAGGAAAACACCATGGCAACCAAAGGCACCCGCGAAAAGATCAAGCTGGAATCCACCGCCGGCACCGGTCACTTTTACACGACCAGCAAGAACAAGAAGACAATGCCTGAGAAGATGCTGATCAAGAAATTTGATCCCAAAGCACGCAAACACGTCGATTACAAGGAAATCAAGCTGAAGTAGTCAGCAAGATCTCTCCCCCCAAGAAGCCCGGTTTGCCCGGGCTTTTTTGCGCCTGACCCCGTGGCTGGTGTCGGCGCGAACCATTGGGAGACCCTGTCAGATGGGCGCGTTTGCGACGCGGCCACAAAAAAAAGCCCGGCATGAAACCGGGCTTTCTGTAGGAGCCGGCCCGCTTTGCGCAAAAGGCCGCTGGGTCAATCAGGCCCTGGCTGCCCGCAACCGGAACGAGAATTCCTGCAGTGCTGCGATGCCGCTGCTCTCGGCGCGATGGCACCAGGCCTGCAGGTCGCTGGTGAGTTGTTCGCGCGACTGGGACGTGTTGAGCCACAACTGGCGCAATTCCTCTCGCATTGTCACCATCTTGTCGAGCACCGGGTGGGCGGCCCGAGCCAAAACCAGTTGCTGCGCAGCGTTGGCCGGCACCTTGTCGGCGTCGCGATGCAACCAGCGCTTGGCAGCCACCAGCACCGAGACGTCGCCGCGCCTGGCTTTGATCGCAGCCAACTCCACCACGCAGGCCTGGCGCAAATCCTTGGCATAGCGGGCCATGACTTCGTAGCGATGCGCAATCAGCGCGTCGAGCACCTTGACGTCGGCAACCGGACGCACCTCGCCGAGCCGCAACTTCGGTGGTGTCTTCTTGACGCGGGCCAAACCCAGCTTGGCCAGAATGCTGATGTAGACCCAGCCGATATCGAACTCATGCGGCTTGACCGAAAACTTGGCCGACGTCGGATAGGTGTGGTGGTTGTTGTGCAGTTCTTCGCCACCGATCAGAATGCCCCACGGCACGATGTTGGTGCTGGCATCTGCGGCTTCGAAATTACGGTAACCCCAGTAGTGGCCGATACCGTTGATCACGCCCGCTGCCGTGAATGGAATCCAGACCATCTGGATCGCCCAGACAGCCAGGCCGGCCACGCCGAACAGCGCAAGGTTGAGCACCATCATCAGGCCCACGCCTTGCCAGCTGTAACGTGAATACAGGTTACGCTCGAGCCAGTCGCTCGGGCAACCCTGGCTGTACTTGCTCAATGTTTCCTGGTTCTTGCTCTCGGCGCGGTACAACTCTGCACCTTGCCAGAACACTTTCTTGATGCCATGCGCCACCGGGCTGTGCGGATCTTCGGCGGTTTCGCACTTGGCATGGTGCTTGCGGTGAATGGATACCCATTCGCGTGTGACCTGGCCAGTACCGATCCACAACCAGAAGCGAAAGAAATGGGCCGGAATCGCATGCAGGTCCATCGCACGGTGTGCCTGATGCCGGTGCAGATAGATGGTGACACTCGCAATCGTGATGTGGGTCGTGACCACCGTATACAGGACGATCTCCCACCAGGTCAGATCCCATAGCCCATGAGACAGCCATTCCACAATGGCGTTCAGGACGGCCCAGTCAGGTAGCAGCATCGTTTACGTCTCTCTCTTAACAGTTGAAGATGGAATGAATGAGCGCGCGACCTGATACCGGTCGTTGCAGCGCCAACCAAATGCGCATTTTAGGCCGCAGACGGCGGATTCACCTAACCCACACCGTACTTATGGGCTAAAGATAACAATGCCAGCGATCAAGGCGTCTTTTTTCGCCAAATGGCCGCAAAAAACCCGTCTGTGGCATGCCGATGCGGCCACAGCCGAAGATAAGAGGCGCCATTCAAGCCCTCCTGGCAAAGGGAATTGGGCTGATCGACCTTCATTTCGGCCAACGTATCGTTGACGCGCAACGGCTCGAAGTCAGAATGGGCAGCCGCAAAAGCATCCGCAATCTCCTCATTTTCCTGGCGCAGCAGGCTACAGGTCGCATAGACCAGGCGCCCGCCGGGTTTGAGCAATCGCGCCGCACTCTCCAGGATCGCGGCCTGCGTCGTCGCCATCTGCTGCACCACGCCGGCATCCTGACGCCACTTCAGGTCAGGGTTGCGCCGCAACGTCCCCAGACCTGAACACGGTGCATCGACCAGCACCCGGTCGATCTTGCCGGCCAGCCGCTTGATGCGTTCGTCGCGTTCGTGGCTGATCGCCACCGGATGCACGTTGGACAGGCCGCTGCGCGCCAGGCGGGGCTTCAGTGCATCCAGCCGATGCGCCGATGTATCAAAGGCATACAAGCGGCCGGTGCTGCGCATTGCCGCTCCGAGGGCCAAGGTCTTGCCACCGGCGCCAGCACAGAAGTCGACCACCATCTCACCACGGCGCGCATCCACGAGCAAGGCCAACAACTGCGAACCCTCGTCCTGCACCTCGAACTCGCCACGGGCATGGGCATCCATCCGGGTCAGTGGCGGCTTGCCCTGCACCCGCAGGCCCCACGGTGAATAGGGCGTGGCCATCGATGCGACACCCGCCGTCGCCAGCGATTTCTTCACATCGGCCAGTTTGGCCTTGAGCGTATTGACGCGCAGATCAAGCGCGGCCGGTTCGTTCAGGCTGGCTGCCAGCGGCCAGAAGTCCGGGCCGACCTCCTCCTTGAGCCGCTGCGCCAACCAATCCGGCAAGTTGTGTCGATGGCGCTCCATCAATGCGGTCTCATCCACCTCACCGCAGGCGTCGAGCCAGGCCTTCTCCCGGTCGTTCAGCGCGCCATCGAGAAACGCACGTGGCGCATCGAACCCGAGTATCGCCATGCGCCGGGCCTTGGCGCCACTGCCCGATGGCGCCAGATGCTCGAACAACTGCTTCTTGCGCAAGACGGCATACACGGACTGGGTCAACGTGGCGCGCTCGCGCGGTCCCAGCGATCGATGGTCACGAAAGAATCGCGCCACGACGGCGTCGGCGGGATGATCGAATTTCAGAACCAGCGCCACCAGATCGGTACAGGCCTGCAACAGGGGGGCGGGATGCATGGCGCCGATTGTCCCATGCAGGTGGACGGCAACAGCCGGTCGGTGCGGGTTGACCGCGCGACCGGGGTCAGCCCCGCAACAACGCGGCGATTGCGGCCGGGTAGAGGCAGTGCTCCTGGGTGACGACACGGGTCGCCAGGCTGTCGGCGCTGTCTCCTGCCAGCACCGGCACGGCAGCTTGCGCCAGTATCGGGCCGCTATCGAGCTCGGCGGTGACCCGATGGACCGTTGCGCCGGCTACCCGGCAGCCGGCATCGAGCGCCCGCTGGTGGGTGTGCAAGCCGGCAAAGGCTGGCAGCAGAGACGGGTGGATATTGATCAGCCGGCCTTCGTAGCGGGCGACGAACCCGGGCGTGAGCACGCGCATGAAGCCAGCCAGCACCACCAGCGCCGGCCGCCCGTGCGGGTCATGCCGGTCGATTGCCAGCGCCAGCGCCTGGTCGAACTGCTCGCGATCGGCAAACGACCGGTGATCCACCACGGCGGTGGCGATACCGTGCTCCTGCGCGATGCCCAGCCCGCCGGCTTGCGGCCGGTTGCTGATGACGGCCGCAACACGCGCCTGCAGCCGCGACTCCCAGTTGTCGCGGCGAGCCGTCCGGACAATGGCTGCCATGTTGGAGCCGGCACCGGAGATCAGGATCACAATATTCTTCATAGCTCGGAAAATTATCGCCGCCGTGAAGAGGGCCGTCCGCCTGTCGCAGTTCGGACATGCAAAATCGCACGACCGTGCTACAACCCCGTATCCCGCTTGGAGGCACCTGTATGGATCTGGCATTCACCCCCGAAGAACAATCGTTTCGTGAGGAAATCCGCGCCTGGGTCGCGGCCAACCTGCCCCCGGACATCTCGTACAAGGTCTTCAATGCATTGCACCTGAGCCGCGACGACATGCAGCGCTGGGCCAGAATCCTGGGCGAGAAGGGCTGGCTCGGCCACGGTTGGCCAAAGGAGTTCGGCGGCCCCGGCTGGAACTCGGTCCAAAAACACCTGTTCGAAGAAGAGTGCGCGCTGGCCGGTGCTCCGCGCGTCGTGCCGTTCGGGCCAGTGATGGTGGCACCCGTTATCATGGCGTTCGGCAACCCGCGGCAGCAGGCGCGGTTCCTGCCGGGCATCGCCAGTGGCGAAGTCTGGTGGAGCCAGGGTTACAGCGAACCGGGCTCGGGCAGCGACCTGGCTTCCCTCAAGACGCGTGCCGAACGCCAGGGCAACAGCTATATCGTCAACGGGCAGAAGACCTGGACCACACTGGGTCAATACGGCGACTGGATCTTCTGTCTGGTTCGCACCAGCACCGAAGGCAAGCCGCAAACCGGCATCAGTTTCCTGCTGATCGACATGAGCGCACCCGGTGTCACGGTGCGCCCGATCCGCCTGCTTGATGGCAGCGTCGAGGTCAACGAGGTCTTCTTCGACAACGTCGAAGTACCGGCCGAGAACCTGATCGGCGAGGAGAACAAGGGCTGGACCTACGCCAAGCACCTGCTCAGCCATGAACGCACCAACATTGCCGACGTGAACCGCGCCAAACGCGAGCTCGAACGCCTCAAGCGGATTGCCAAGGCGGAAGGAGTCTACGAGGACACCCGGTTCCGTGACGAAATCGCCAAGCTGGAGGTGGATGTGATTGCGCTGGAAATGATGGTGCTGCGGGTGCTGGCGGCCGAGAAGTCGGGCAAGCAGTCGCTCGATGTCGCCGGACTGCTGAAGATCCGGGGCAGCGAAATACAGCAGCGCTACAGCGAGCTGATGATGCTGGCGGCCGGTCCCTATGCGCTGCCCCTGATCCGCGAGGCCATGGAGGCAGGATGGCAGGGTGACGCAGTCGGAGCGCTGCACTGCGCGCCGCTGGCCATGACCTACCTGAACATGCGCAAGACCAGCATTTACGGCGGCTCCAATGAAGTACAGCGCAACATCGTTTCACAGGTGGTGCTGGGCTAGGCCCGGCAGCACATATCCCCATCAAAGACAGGTGCCCACATGGATTTCGACTTCAGCGAAGACCAGGATCAATTGCGCGACGCAGTGCGCAAATGGGTGGAGAAGGCCTACACCTTCGACCGGCGCCGCGCGATAGTGGCCGATGGTGGATTTTCTGCCGACGCCTATCGTGAACTCGCCGAACTCGGCCTGTGCGGCATGTTCCTGCCGCAGGCGCTGGGCGGCATGGGCATGGGTCCGGTCGAAGGCATGGTAGCGATGGAGGAACTGGGTCGCGGTATCGTGCTCGAACCGGTTTCGCAGGCCCTGATCGCGGGGGCCGTGCTCAGCGCCTACGCGCCCAAGACTCTCGCGTCGCATTGGGCACCGCTGGTCGCCAGCGGCGAAAAGATCATCAGCCTGGCCTATCAGGAGCGCGCCGGTCGCTACCGGCTCGACGTCTGCGCGACCTCCGCCAGTCGGCACGGTGACGGCTGGACACTGAGCGGCACCAAGAGCCTGGTCGTGGCCGGCGACAAGGCGAACGCATGGTTCGTCAGCGCCACCATCGACGGCACACTGGGCCTGTTCCTGGTCGAACGCGCCAGCCAGGGAGCAGGCGCGCGCGGCTATGGCACGATCGATGGCGCCTGCGCGGCCGAGTTGACGTTGGCCCAGACCCCGGCGCAGCTGGTCAGCCGGGAC
>JBBRVD010000035.1:0-25176 GCA_038247175.1 Burkholderiales bacterium
GCTCAACGGCGGCAACATCACGCTGATGGGCGGCAGCAACGGCAGTCGCAACTACGCCGGCATCCTGGCCGATTCCAGCGCGCAAAGTATCACGGGCGCGACCAACATCACCTTGACAGCGGGCTCCAGTGGCGGTGTCGCGGGGGAAGGCAACCGCGCCCTCTTCAATGCCGGGACCAGCCAGGTTGTTTCGGCAACCAACATCACGATCAACGGCGGCGGCGGCGGCACCGCGAACACCGCCCGCATCGGCCTGTTCGGTACCGGCGCGTTGACTCAATCGGTCACCGCGTCCAACGCCCTCACGCTGAGCGCAGGGGGAGGCGGTGGCGGTTTCGATAACGGCAATGCGGCCCGGATCCAGAGCGATGGCAACCAGACTGTCACCGCCGGTGCCGGCGGCATTGCGCTGACCGGCGGCGGCGGCTTGCTTTCCGACAACCAGGCATCGATTTACCAGCGCGGCACCACCGGCACGGGCCAGACAGTCCGGGTCACGGGTGGTGGCTCGATCAGCTTGCTGGGCGGCACGTCGGCCGGGAGCAACGTGGGTGGCTTCGGCCATGGCAGTTTTGCAACGATCGAAGCCAACGGCGATACCCAGCTGGTCGACTTCGTCGGCGGCGGCACGCTCACCATCACCGGCGGTAGCGTCGGCAGCCGCAACCTCGCGTCCATCTATGCGCCCAACGGCAATCAGACTGTCAGCGGGGTATCCGCAATCACCTTGCAAGGTGGCGCCAACGGCGGTTTCGATGGCGAAGGCAATTCCGCGACGATTTACGCGGCGGTCGGGTCCCAGACCATCAGTGCCAGCGCCAGCATCACAGTCACTGGCGGCGCGAACGGCATCGAAAATTCGGCGCAGATGTATGGCGAAGGTGCGCAGACGATCAGCGCCAGCGGTATTGCGCTCACCGGTGGCGCGGGCGGAGGTGGATTCAGCGATGGCAACCGCGCAACTATTCGAACCAGTGCCAGCCAACTGATCACCGTGCAGGCAGGCGGCATCCAGCTTGCTGGCGGCGGCGGTAGTCTGAGCGACAACGACGCCCAGATCGGACAGCTGGGCAGCACCGGCAGCCAAACCGTCATCATCAACAACGGGTCCGTCACGATCCAGGGCGGCACCAGTGTCGGCACCAATGTCGGCGGTACCGGGCACGGCAGCCGGGCGCAAATTTACTCGGAAGGTACGGCGCAGAGCATCCAGTTCACCGGCACGCCGGGGTCACTGAGCCTTACCGGTGGTACCGTCGGTTCGCGCAATTTCGCCTCCATCTTCGCGGGGAACACTGGCTCCCAGACCATCTCCGGTGCGCCAGCCACGGCCTTGACCGGTGGTGCCAGCGGCGGTTTTGCGGGCGAGGGCAACTATGCCGCCATTGGCGCCCAGGGTGGCGTGCAGACTGTCTCGCTGGGTGCCACGACATTGACCGCCGGAGCAGCGGGCATTGAGAACTCGGTCACGATCACGGCGCCATCCCAATCGCTGACCGTCAATGGGAACCTTAACATCAACGGCGGTGGCGGCAGTTCGGGCGCCCGCATCGGCGGGTTGGGTGATACCGGAAACACCAGCCTGTCTTTGAACGTGATCGGCGGTCTGGCGTTGAACGGCGGCAGCGGTAGTGGGGCCGCAATCGGCTCATCGAGCGCAGGTTCCGGTTTGACGAACACGATCGTCGTGGCGGCCTCAGGCGACGTGACACTGACACCCAGCACCACGCAGGCCGCGCGAATCGGGTCGCCGGGCACCGATACCCAAGGCGGCAGTATCTTCATCACGGCCGGCGGCACATTGAGCCTTCTTGATGGTGGGGGCTCGGCCGTCGCTGCCATCCGATCGCTTGGCGACGTCACGCTGAGCGCGAACCTGCTGGCGCTGGGTGGTGTCGTGCTGGGCAACAGCATATTCGCTCAAGGCGACACCGGCGTCGGCATCTCGGGCTTGGGTTCGTTGACCGCCAATGCCTCGACGGGGGAGAGTATCGAGGTGGTGGCGGCCTCCGGCGCATTCACCAACACCGCTGGATCCGGTGCGCTGAATGTCACAGCGCCGGCGCGCTGGCTGGTGTATTCGAACGATCCGGCCAATGATGCGCGCGGCGGACTGAGCTACGACTTCAAGCAATACAACAAGGTTTTCGGTGATACGACACCCATCGCAGGCACCGGTAACGGCTTCCTGTACACCTTGGCGCCGACGGCCACCGTCAGCCTGACCGGCGTCGTCAGCAAAGGCTTCGATGGTACCGATATCGCAACCCTGAGCGCCGGCAACTTCCAGGTCTCCGGCGGCCTCATTGGCGACACGGTCTCGATCATCGGTGGTGCCACCGGCAGTTACGACACGCGCAACGTCGGAACGAACAAGAACGTCAGCATCAACAGCGTTACGATCGCGGCTCTGGATGGAGCAACACCGGTCTTTGGTTACGGATTGGCCGGCGGGACCGCGTCGGGTCTGGTCGGTACCATCACCGCGGCGCCCATCACCGTCTCGACCGCCGCGGTCAACAAGTCCTACGATGCGACGACCGCTGCGCCGGGTGCCAGTGCGCTGCTCACGTCGGGCGCGCTCGTGGCAGGCGATTTACTGGTGGGCGGCAGTTTCTCTTTCCTCGACGCCAACGCCGGCGCCGGCAAGACCGTGACGGTCTCCAGCGCAACCGTCAACGACGGCAACGGCGGCAACAACTACAGCGTGAGTTATGCCGACAACACCAGCAGCAGCATTGGCGCCGCCTCGGTCACGCTGAGCACGTCGAACGTCACCAAGACCTACGACGGCACCACCACGGCGGCGGGCATATTGACGCTGACGGGTGGCAGCCTGTTTGGTGGCGACTCGGTCGGCGGCGGCAATTTCGCGTTCACCAACAAGAACGCCGGCATCGGCAACAAGACGATCACCGTCGGTGGTGCCACCGTCATCGACGGCAATGGCGGAGCCAACTATGTTGTCAACTACGTGAACAACACCACCAGCACGATCAACCCGGCCGGCCTGACCTTGACCGCCGACCCGGTCAGCCGCACGTATGACGGAACGATTGCGTCCACCGGCACCGCATCGGTCACCAGTGGCGCACTGTTCAGCGGCGACACGCTGGGCACGGCGACGCTGCAGTTCGACACCCGGAACGTGGGCGGCAGCAAGTCGGTCAGTATCGTCGGCGCGGCAATCAACGACGGCAATCTCGGTGCCAACTACAACCTCACGCTGCTGCCCAACCTCGCCAGCAGCATCACGCCGGCCAGCCTGGTGATCTCGACCAACCCGGTGAACAAAGAGTACAACGGTTTGCTCAACGCCAACGGCGTCGCGGTGGCCACATCGGGCACGGCACTCTTTGGCGGCGACACCTTGTCCGGCGGCAGCTTCGCCTATACCAATCGCGACGTCGGCCTGGGCGACAAGTCAGTCACGGTGACCAGTGTTGCCGTCAACGACGGTAATGGCGGGGGCAACTACAGCGTCAGTTACACACCCCACACCACCAGCAGCATCACGCAACGCGCCATGTCGAGCTGGACGGGCCTGGCGGGAGACAACCTGTGGTCCAGTGCTGCGAACTGGGATGCCCTGCCCGATGGCGCCAACGTGCGGGCCGTGACCATTCCCGGCGGCGCCGGCACAATCGCGCTGGATGTGGGCGTCAACCTGCTGGGCCTTACCAGCGGCAGCCCGATCAACCAGGTGTCCGGCGGCAGCCTGGCATCGAGCGCGCTGAACCTGGTCACCCAGGGCGGCGCCACGTTGAGCGGCGGCGGCAACCAGATTGCCCAGCTGACCGCGGCCAATAGCGGCGGCGGCGACCTCGTGCTGGTCAACGGCGTGTCACTGTTGCTGGGCAACGTCTCCAACAGCAGCGGAAACATCACGATCACCAATACCGGCGGCGTCACCAGCACCGGCCCGGTGAACGCGTCGGGCGACGTCTCGATCACGGCACTGAGCCCGCTCACCATCGGCACCGGCGGCGTGGCGTCCGGTCGCGACATCGTCCTTACCGCCGGCAACAAGATCTCGCCCGGACCGACCGACAACCTGACGTTGAACGGCGCCATCCTGGCCGGCAACACCGTGGACCTGTACGCCGGCAACAACCTGGTGCAGAACTTTGCCGTGGTCGGTGCCAACCGTGTGACGGCGCAGGCCCTGGGCAGTTTCACGTTCGGTCCGCTGGCAACCACCAACCATCCGCCCATCTTCTATACCGCTGGTGGAGTACCGGTGACGCCACCGCCCACCGTGCTGGCCAGTTCGCTGCAGGAACCGGGCAACATCATCGTCACCTTCCGCGAACTGCTGCAACAGGCGATCGACGGGCCACCGCGCGACGCGCTCGAAACCAATGCGGACGGCAGCAAGAAGGACAGGGATCTCGAAGGCGTCGTGACCGAGGGGGATCTATGCCGTTGAGCCTGCCGCCTGCCAACCACCAACGCACCAGACCCAGCACCGTGCCAAACTTGCCCTCGGCGCCAGTGCGAATCAGCGCAACGGCGCGCGGCGGAAAGGGATTTCTGGCGCTGCTGTTGGCCTGCACACTGGCGCCGCAGGTGCCGGCCCATGCGCAGCCGCAGGGTGAACCGATCGGCCAGGTGGAGTTCGCGCGCGGCGTCGGTTATGCGCAGTCGCCGGGCCAGAACGCACGCATCCTGGGCAAGGGGCTGCCGTTTCATGAAGGCGACGTGCTGAGCACGTCCGGTGGCGGTTCCGCCATTGTCCGCATGCAGGACGGCACCCGCATGACGCTGCGCCCCGGCACCGACCTGGTAATCGAGAGCTTCAAGTTCCGTGCCAATGCGTCGGACAACAGCATGCTGCTGCAACTCTTCACCGGTGGCCTGCGGACCATCACCGGGCTGATCTCGAAGAACGCGCCGGACGCGGCCAAACTGCGGACCAAGACCACCACGGTCGGTATCCGCGGCACCGATTTCGATGTCCGTATCTGCGAGGGTGAATGTGCGGCCGAATCGGCGCGGGTGCCGCAGCAGCCGCGCGCCAACATGGTGCAGGCCAGCGCCAGGCTGGTCTCGCCGCTGGGGGACATCGACGCTGTCGATGCCGCAGGCCAACGCCGCCGGCTGGTCGATGGCGGGGCCATCTTTCCGGGCGAGACCGTCGAGACCGGCCAGGGTGCGCGGGGCGTGCTGGCCTTTCGCGACGAAAGCCGGCTGACCCTGGGGTCGGCTACCCGGTTCAAGGTCGACAGCTTCGTGTTCGACGCCAAGAATCCGTCGGAAGGCCGGTTTCTCGTGTCCTTGTTGCGCGGCTCGATGCGTGCGTTGACCGGCCTGATCGCACGGTCCAACAACCGCAACGTCGGGTTTGCCACCCCCACCGCCACCATCGGCATCCGCGGCACGGGGCTCGATATCGCCTGCGACGAGGCCTGCAACTTCTACACCTGGCTGGGCACGATCGAGGTCACGCCGACCGGCTCGTTCGGCACTGCTGGACAGACCGCACTGCAGACGCTGAACGCCGGCCAGGGCCTGTTCGTCAGCAGCACCGGCATGCGGGCGATCAGCGCGCCGATTCTGGAAAACCTGCCCAGGCCAGACACGGTTCCGATCGACACCGAAAAGCTCTTTTCCGCATCCGCCCTGCCCGCCGACGAGCAGGGCCTGTACGTGTTCGTCCGCGACGGGCATATCGAGGTCACCACCGCCAGCGAGACGCTGCACCTGGCCAAAGGCGAGGCAGGTTTCGCCTCCGATACCGGCGCAACCGTGCGACCGCTGATGTTGCCCCTGTTCCTGGAGTTCGACCGAACCCCGCGGCCCGACAGTGTCAACCCCTTGTCGCAGACCGTCTTGAGCGAGAGCACCAACCGCGCGGTCAATGTATGCCGCTGATCCGATCGACTGCCACCTTGCGCCGCACCATGCCCAAGACCCCCATCCCCGTGTTTGCTTCGTCAGCCATTGCCCCGTCCTGTACCCTGCCGCTGAAAAAGGGCTTGCTTCTGGTGCTGGCTTGTGGGTCCCTGGCGGGATCGGCGATAGCCCAGCAGGCGATGACGGCGCCGGCCAAGCCGGTGTTCGCGATCCGCGGCTTCGACGTGCTGGGCCCGAACCCGCTGCCCGAGGGCGAAACGGCCTTGATCCTGGCCCCCTTCCTGCGCGCCGACGCGACCATCGACACGTTGCAAAAGGCCACAACGACGCTCGAAGAAGCGCTCAAGAAACGCGGCTACGGCCTGCACCGCGTGGTGTTGCCGCCGCAGCAGGTCGGCGGAGCGGTGCGCCTGGACATCGTGCGGTTCAACGTCGGCAAGGTGACGGTCGAGGGACTGAACCGTTATGACGAAGCCAATATCCGCGCCAGCGTGCCCGAACTGCGCGAGGGGGAGGCGCCCAACTTCCGCACCTTGTCGGTCCAGACCGCGATCGCCAATGAAAGCCAGGGCAAGCAACTGCAGATCGCGCTGAAGGAATCGGAGGTACCAGACCAGATCGACGCCCGCATCGTTGTCAAGGAGTCTCAGGCCTGGAACTTCGCGACCAGCCTGTCGAACACCGGCAGTCGCGAAACCGGCCGCGACCGGTTGACGTTGTCGGGTGGCCACTCCAACCTGTTCAACCTGGACCACCAGTTCGTCGGTGCCTATACGACATCGATCGAGCGCCTGGACGATGTACGCCAGCTCGGCTTGAATTACCGCATCCCGTTGTACCGCTGGGGCGGGGTGCTGGGCGCCAGTCATACACGCTCGACCGTGGTGGGAAACTACGGCAGCTTCACCAGCACCGGAGCCGGCCAGACGATGGGGCTGAACTACAGCCACTACCTGCCCGCCGACGGCGGATACCGGGGTTATGTCGTCGTTGCGCTGGACGACAAACGTTTTGATATTGCCGAGATATCCGGCGTGCCGCTGCCGGGCCAACTGGTGCGCCGCAGCCGTCCACTGACACTGGGCTACAACGCGCGGGTCGATGACAAAAGCTCGGTCTGGGGTTATTCGGCCGAGCTCGCCACCAACCTGTCTGGCGGCAGCGGCAACGACCTGGTGGCCTACCAGAGCGAGGATCCGCGCATCACCACGACCCGTTTCACCGTGTTGCGCGCCAGCGCCAACTACACGGGCTTGCTGGGCGGTGGCTGGTTGTGGTCGACCCGGGGCCAGTTCCAGTACAGCGGCGACGCGCTGATCGCGGGCGAGCAGTTCGGCCTGGGCGGCGCCGGCAACGTGCGTGGCACCACCGAGCGGCCGATCTCCGGCGACCGGGGTCTGTTCGCATCGGTCGAAGTCAGCACGCCCGAGTTGCAGCCGGGTCTGCGGCTGGTCGGGTTCGTCGACGCGGGCTGGCTGCGCAACCACAACCCCAATGCGGCCAGCAAACCCGCCAGCGACCGGCTGGCCAGCGCTGGCCTGGGCCTGCGCTACAACCAGGGCCGGTGGGGCATCAGCGCCGAATGGGCGCGCATTGTGACGGGCAGTGTGTTGGCCAACGCCGGCGTCAACACCCTGCCACGCGCCGGCAACAACCGGCTGCATGTCAACCTGACCGCGCGATTCTGACGCGCGCTGCCAGGCGTCAATCGCGGGTGCGCAGCAGATCGCCGTCGAATCGCACCTTGGCGCCGACGGCAACCCCCGGATCCGCCTCATAGCTGATCATGCGGGTGGTCCCGTTGTCCAGCTTGACGGTCACGTCGTAACGGGTGTCGGCGCGTACCTGCTTCTCGATCTCGCGACCGGCCACCGCACCCCCCACGGCGCCCAGCACCGTGGCAACGGTGCGGCCATCACCCTTGCCGACCTGGTTGCCCAGAGCGGCTCCGGCAACACCGCCAGCAATCGCGCCGAGGTAGTTGGGTTTGCCCTTGACCTTGACGGCCTTCACCAGCTGCACCACACCACATCCATCGCAACGCGCTGGCTCGACCTGGGCCACCGGCGTCAGAAATCCATTGGCCAGCGGCTTGGCGGCACGCGTGGTCTTGTCGGCCAAAGCCAGCGAGAACTGGGCCTGCGTGGCGTCACTGAACTGGTCGCGCGTCTTGACGGTGTAACGGCCGCTGTATCGACCACTGCCAATGAGACTGCCACTGCGCTCCTCGACCAGTGCAATCGTGCTCTTGCCGCCATCGAGCGACACCATGGCCGATCCGCCGGGTGTTCCGTTGACGATGAAACTGATTTCGTGGCCACCGGTCAGCGCTCCGGTGTTGCGGGTTTCGATCCGGCTGATCTGGGGTTGCAGCTGCAGCGCAGCCGACGCCTTGGCATACGCCGCTTCGGTCAGCAGGTTCTGGCCCAGTGACGCGGTGGTCTGGCGCCCATCGAGCTTCAGAGTGGCCAGCACACGGCTGTCGTAGGCGATCTTGTCGCGGATGCTGATCGTGTAAGCGCCAGCGTACATGCCGGCGCTGGTCTCGGCCAGACCCAGTGGACTGGCGACGCCGTCGATGTCGACCTGCAAGGTTGCGCCGGCATTGCCGCTGACGCGGAAGATCAGTTCGGTGCCAGGGACCAACTCAGGCACCTGATCAACGGAGAAGCTGCGGATCACGGGTGCGCCGGTCTGTGCGTGTACCCCCGCCAGCGGGAGAAAGCCGACCACCGCCAGCAACAGGCTCATCCCATAGGTTCTTAGCATCATGTGCGTTTTCCAGTGACGGACAAACATGTCCAATGCGATGTTACTGCGCGGCACCGACCAACAACGTAAACAATGTGTCAGGCTGTGGCGAAGTTCACCGATGGGGTGGACGTCTGTCGGCCCTGGGCCAGTGTCGCGCATGGCGACCCCGGCTTCTCGCCAGCGCCCGGAACCAGGGCAGAATTGGACCATGGGCCAGCACCCGCTCCGGGAACGGATACGAGCCAGCCCCGGCAGTCGCCGGCCATGCCGGGCGCCGACTGCGGCCCGGCATGCGCGGCCTGCGCCCATGCCACAACCAGTTGTGTGGAGAAGCTATGCGCATATTCCAGATCAGCTCTGCTGGCGTCGTGGAAACCGACACGCTGCCAGCGACGATGCCGGACGGCGCAATCGTCTGGATCTCCTGCTCGCGGGAGGAGTTCGAGATCGGCCAGCAGCAGATCCAGTCCACGCTGCTCGCGCTGAAGGGCCTGCAACTGGTGGGCCTGCATGTCAGCGACCTTCTCAATACGCAATTGCCGTCGCGCTACGACTACACCGCGCAGTACGACCTGCTGGTCTTCAGGCGCCTGGCCAGCACGGCGGCGGCCACTGCGCCTACCGAGACACCCGCACCGGGCCGGGGCCCGATGCGCCGCACCGGGCCGCCCATCCTGCGCCGCATCGACACCAATCCGGTCGGTTTTGCGCTATTCGACAACCTGTTGTTGAGTGTGCATCCAGCCGATTGCGCGGTCCGCGACGCCTACGCCGCGAGGCTGCTCGCGGCCCACTCCGACCCGGTGCGCGAGGGCAGCGCGCGGCTTCCAGCCAGCTCCGCCGACCTGATGCTGCGAATCGTGAACCAGATCGTCGATCAGTACCTGGCGCTGCGGCGCGAACTCTCGCGCCAGCTCGACCATTGGCAGGCCGAACTGCTGTCGCCCCGGACCCGCTTCACCAATTGGAGCGCGTTGCTGGACGCGCGACTGGCCCTGCATGCGCTCGATGATGTCGCCGACGACCAGCGCACCGCGATCCAGGACTGGACCGCCGCCCTGGCCAGTTGGCCACCGTCCACCACCAGCGCAGGCCAGCGCGACCACGACCTGCTGCAGGTGCACAGCCGCGACGTGCTCGAACACATCGAACGGGTCGTGCGCCATGTACGCCGGCTCGAGCAGAACGCCGAGACGACCGTGCAGATGCATTTCAGCGCCCAGAGCAACCGCACCAACGAGATCATGCGCACGCTGACGGCGCTGACCGCGGTGTTTTTGCCGCTGAACCTGATCACCGGCTTTTTCGGCATGAACTTTGACTTTCTGCCGCTGGTGCACCGCCAGACCGGCATCTGGTGGGCCACCGGCATCATGTCCTTGGTCGCATTGGTGCTGATCGCGGTGTTCTGGCGCAAGCGCTACCTGGCGCGCACCCGGCTTTGACACCACAACCGTCGCCGGTTGACCGGGTCAGATGTCCGTCAGCGCCAGTCGCTCGGTCGCGAATACCCGCTGCACTGCAGGGCGCTCCAGAACCCGCGCCATGTGCGGGCCAAGATGGGGCCGCACGCGTGCCGGAGCCGACGAGAAGTTGCGCGTCCATCGGCACAACATCAGGCTGTAGGCGTCCAGCACCGAATAGTCGGCGCCCAGCAACCAGGGCCCGCCATGGCGCGCCAGCTCCGCATCGAGTTGGTCGAGCAGAACACCGACACGCTCCTGGGCATGGGCCTTGAGCTCGGCCGCACCGACGACATTGCCCTGATTCATCCAGCGCTCGGGATAGAAGTAACTCAACAGCGCCGGCTGCAAGGTGTTGGTCATCCAGATCAGCCACTTGTAGCCGTGGGCCCGGCCGGCCGTGCCGACCAGCGGCAGCAGCCGCACCGGCGGCGCGCTGTCGCACAGGTGCAGGCAGATGGCCGCCGACTCGTACAAGACCAGCGGGCCATCGACGAACACCGGTATCTGCCCATTGGGGTTGAGCTGCAGATACTCCGGTGTCCTGTGCCCGGCGTTGAGCCGGTCCACCAGCACGAGTTCGAACGGCGCGCCGATCTCCTCGAGCGCGATGTGCGGCGCCATGCTGGCGTTGCCGGGGAAATAGTGCAGTTGACGCATCGAATCCATCCCAGGAATCACGCTTGCGCCAGACCACCCGGCGCAATACCGGGCAATGTACCACCGGCGCTGACGCCCCGCAGTCGAGGCCGCTGTCGCTCTGGGCAGCGACCAGACCCGCTCATTGGCCGGCGAGTCTTGGCGCCGTTCCCGCGGGTCGGTTCAGGCCAGGTGGTGCGCGAAGAAGGCCTGCGTGCGTTGCAGCGCCAATGCCGCGGCGGGCGCGTCATAAGAGGCGCGCTGGTCGCAGTTGAAGCCATGCTGGGCGGCGTAGACATGCACCTGGACCGCGGGCTGCGCCTTGGCGAATGCCTGCACGCCTGCGAGTGGTATTGCATGGTCCTGATCACCGAAATGGCAAATCACCGGGCAACCGGGTTGCCGCGCCGGCTCCTCACCCACCGTCATGCCGCCACCGTAATACGCCACCGCCGCCGCCAGGCCCGGCAACAGGCATGCGCTGCGCCAGACCACAAGCCCGCCCCAGCAATAGCCCACCACGCCCACCTTGCCACCCCCCTGGCTCACACCATAGGCGATCGCGGCGGCCACGTCCGCCAGCACGCCCGGCGCGGGCAAGCCCTCGGCTGCGGCCTTGAGCATGCGGCCCTGTTCCACGTCAGCCGCCGTATACCCAAGCTCGACGCCGCTGCGCACCCGGTGGAACAGCGCCGGTGCCAGTGCCAGATAGCCCTGCCGCGCAAAACCGTCAGCCAGCGCGCGGATATGGCTGTTGACGCCGAAAATCTCCTGCAGCACCACCACGGCAGCGCGTGGCGCCTGGCCGGGCCGTGCCACATAGGTTGGCAGCATGCATCCATCTGCCGTTGTCAGTTGAACCGTCTCGTTCATGGTGGATGAGCTCCCACGGGTTGATCCGCCGACCGCGCAGCGCGCGTGCGAAAGACGTTCAGATTACGGTGCGTCACGGTGCGGCCAGTCTGCGTTGCAGGAAGTCCAGCCGGTCCTGGCCCCAGAATATCTCACCGTCCAGGCAGTAACTCGGCGCACCGAACACACCGGCGTCGATCGCCGCCTGGATGTTGGCCTCGTATCGCTGCTGCGTGGCGGCCTCGCGCGACTGGTCCTGGCGCGCCGCATCCAGATCGTTCTCGGCCAGCAATTGCGCCAGCACCGCGGCATCGGCGACGTCGCGCTGTTGAGCCCAGACGGCCGACAGCACCGCGCCGGCCAGGCGCAGCGCCGCCTGCGCGCCATCGGCCCTATCGACTGCGATGATCAACCGCGCGGCATCGTCACCCTGCGCTGGAAAGAACTGCGGCTGCAAGTGGATCGGCAACTGCAGATGGTCGGCAAAACGGCGCAACTCGACCAGGCGGTAGGCCTGCCGTTGCGGCGCACGTAGGCCCAGCGGCAGTCCGCCGGAGACCGCGAACACCTTGCCGAAGTCAGCCGGCAACACGCGCACCGCGCTGCCACCAGCCTGCGCCAGCGCCACGAAACGCGCATGACCGAGATAGGCCCACGGGCTCAGGGGCGAGAAATAGTAATCGATGGTCTTGTTCAATCCCGGTCTCCTCGTGCGACAGGAGACAGCATACAACGGCTGCGCGGGCTCGTGTATCGTGCACACAGCCATTGCGCAAACCCGCAACCCCAGGAGCTCCCGTGAAACCCATTGTGTTGATTACCGGCGCCTCGCGCGGCATTGGCGCGGCGACCGCCGTGCGCGCGGCCGCCGACGGATTCGCCGTTGCCGTGAACTACAGCAGCAACAACAGCGCTGCCCAGGCTGTCGTGACCCGCATCCAGGCACAGGGCGGAACCGCGATGGCGGTACAGGCCGATGTGTCCGATGAAGCGCAGATCGTGGCGATGTACCGGCAGATCGACGACACACTCGGCCCGGTCACCGCGCTGGTGAACAATGCCGGCGTCGTCGATGTGGCCGCCCGGGTTGACCAGATGGACTGGCAGCGCCTGCGGCGCATGTTCGACATCAACGTGCTCGGCACCTTCGTCTGCAGCCGCGAGGCGCTTCAGCGCATGAGCACCCGCCATGGCGGCCCGGGCGGGGCCATCGTCAACATCTCCAGCGTCGCGGCGCGCCTGGGCGGGCCGGGCCAATACATCGACTACGGTGCCTCCAAGGGCGCCATCGACACCTTCACCGTGGGCCTGGCCAGGGAAGTGGCCACCGAGGGCGTGCGGGTCAATGCGGTGCGCCCCGGCATCATCGAGACCGATATCCATGCCTCTGGCGGTCAGCCAGGCCGGGCGCGCGAGATGGCGCCGATGGTGCCGATGCAGCGCGCCGGCAGTGCGCAGGAGGTGGCCAATGCCATCGTCTGGCTGCTCGGTGCGCAGGCCGCTTACGTCACCGGCGCCATCCTCGACGTGTCCGGGGGACGCTGAGAACGATCGCGTGCGCATCGACCGGCAGAGGCCGAGAGATCCCACGCTAATCCGGGGTGTAGTCCGGTTCCTTGTGCTGCAGCACCTTGATCAGCCGGTTGCTGGTATTGCGCAGACGCTGTGCCAGCAGCTGGGTCAGCTTGACGAGAATCTTGGCGCCGATCGCAGGATGGTCCTGAATCAGATGGGCGATCGTCTGGCGCGTCAAGACGCCGGCGCGCACATCGTCGATCGCGATGCAGCTGGCATAGCGCGGCGCCGAGTCCAGCATGGACATCTCGCCGATCGAGGCACCCTCCTTGACCACCGCCAGGCGGGATGATTCGCCAGTCTCATCGGAGCGCTTGATCACGTCGACGGTGCCCTGAAGCAGCAGCAGCATCCACTCGCCGACCTCCCCCTGCGTGATCATGGCCTGTCCGGCGCGCGCGCGAACGGTAGGCATCAACTGGCCCAGCGTATTGGCCTGCGCGGGCGTCAAGTCCTCCAACAGGGCCGATGTCTGGCGCCAGTGCTCGCCCAGATTGGACAGGTCACCGCACACGCCTTCGACGCGCAGGCCGGCACGCTCGAAATGCGCGCGCAACTGCAACTCGGCCTGGGTCGGCAGCGTTACCGCAGTGTGCTCAGCCATTGCGCAATATCCGACAACACGGCGTCCGAGGCTGCGGTCAAGGCGCGCACTCCGCCAGCGGCATCCGGGCTGGGCGCCGGGCGCTGTGCCACGAAATGGCGCTGGGCCAGCATGCGTCCGCCGACCGCACTGGGCACCACCACCGTGGCGTGGACCCGCACCAGTCCCACGCTGGTATTCGGTGCGTCGAACACCTGGCTGAATTCGTCGAGCTCGAGCTCGAGCTGCAGCATGCGCATGGGCGCTTCGCCGCTGCGCAATCCACGGCCCTCGCGCAGGACCAGTTGCCGCGGACCCAGCGTGTCGCGCAGCCGCAGCACCAGCAGCTGGGCCGGCGGCATGCTCCAGCGGGCCAGCGCGTACGGTTGCAGCTGCTGCGCATCGGCATACGCCAGGCGGTACAACACCGCAGTGCTGTCGAGCGCACTGGCAGCATCAACCTGCCCGAGCTCGATCGCCGTCGCGAAAGGGGCGACAACCGCAGCGGGTTCGGTACGTGCGCCGGGTCCGAAGTCGTAGACCGCCGCACGCACTGGCTTGTCCGGCAAGGTGCCACAGGCCGCCAGCAGCAGGCATGACGCCAGCAACCAGGGTCGCAAAGTCCGTGCCGGGGTTGATGGCGTCAACGTCATGGCCTGCCTTTCGAGGAGCTGAAGCCGGCTTCACCCGGCCCAGGTGGGATGGGCCCGTTGCCGAAGATCAGCGACTGCGGGTTGTCACTGACCGCACCGAGCGCACGCGTGACCTGCCGCGCGGCGCGCGTCGCCTCGTCGCTGGTGCGGTTCAGGCGCGGCAGCGTGCCGGCATTGAACGCCTTTCCGGCGTCGGTCAGCGCCACCGCGCCCTGCGTCAGCGCCGTCGCACCCTCGGTCAGGCGCTCGATGGCGCCACCCTTGGCGTTGAGCCGTTCGGCCAGCGCCGTATATGCCGTTGCCGTGGTGCCGAATTCGAGCACGGTCTTGTCGAGGCCGCTGGCGGTGCTCTGCAAGGTCTTGAGCGTGGCGGTGGCGTCGTCGACGAAACGCGGGATATTGACCCGTTGCGGCCCGAGCTGGGCGTTGAGGATGTCGTTCATGTTGACCGACAGCGTTTGCACCTGGTCCGACATCTTCTGCACGCTGGCGGCTGCCTCGCCGAATCCGGCGATGGTGGCCATCAGCTGCTTCTGGTTCTCCGGCGCGAGCAACAGGTTGACTCGCTCGCTGGTCTGCTCGAGCCGGGCCAGGATCTCCACGCCCTGGTCCGACAGCCTGGACAGCAGGCTTGCGCGCATCGGTATCCGCGCCGGCTGCCCCTCGCGGGTCACCAGGGGCGACTTGTCGTTGCCCGCGTCGTCGAGTTGCACGAACGCCAGCCCGGTCACGCCCTGGAATCCAAGTGTGGCAAAGGTCGCGGCGGTGACCGGCGCATCCTCGGACAACGCAATACGCACCAGCACGTTGCCCACCGTCTCGGGGTCGAAGCCGATCGCCGTCACCTTGCCCACGGCCACCCCCTTGTAACGCACGGCGGCCTGCGATTGCAGGCCATTGATCGCCTCCGCGCTGGATATCTCGTAGACCCGGTGCTCACCGGTGTCGCGCGTCAGCCATACGGCCATGGCAATCAACATGGCCGACACCACGGTCACGAAGATGCCGGCCGCCAGAGCGTGTGCCTTGTTTTCCATACAACAACCTTTCTACACCGCGAATGGATACTCGCGCAACAACTCCATCGCGCGTTGCCCGCGTTCGCCCAGGAAGAAATCATGGACGAAGGGATGGGGAAACGCAATCACGTCCTTCGGGGCGGCGTTGACGATCACATGCTTGTCGGCCAGCACCGCCACACGCGTGCTGAGCTCGTACAAGGTGTCAAGGTCATGCGTCACCATCACCACCGTCAGACCCAATTCGCGGTGCAGCGACCGGATCAGCGCGCAGAAGGCATCGGCGCTGTCCGGGTCCAGCCCGGCCGTGGGCTCGTCCAGCAGCAGCAAAGGTGGGTCCATGATCAACGCGCGCGCCAGCGCGACTCGCTTGATCATGCCACCGGAGAGATCGGACGGCATCTTGTGGGCATGGACCGCATCGAGTCCGACCATCTGCAGCTTGACCAGCGCCGCATCGCGAATCAGGTCTTCGGGCAGCTGCTTGAGCTCGCGCAGCGGAAACGCGATGTTGTCCAGCACGCTGAAAGCCGAAAACAATGCGCCGTGCTGGAACAACATGCCGACCCGGCTGGCGGCCCCGACGTCGGACAGCCGTGCGGCCGGCCGGCCCAGCACCGAAACGTTGCCGCGCGCCGGCGTCTGAAGGCCCAGGATGGTACGCAACATCACGGTCTTGCCGCTGCCCGAGCCCCCGACCAGCGACACCAGTTCGCCACGGTCGACATGCAGGTTCAGGTCCTCGTGCACGACGATGTCGCGCCCGGCGACCCGGAAGATCGACCACAGGTTGCGGATCTCGACGACACCCGGCGCCACGGGTACGGCAGGCGCGTTCATCGGCGCTCTCCCGTGTCGGCGCACGGCGCAGCGCACGCAAACCCCGCATGGCGCGAGTTCATATGCCGACATCCTTGAACAACACCGCGAACAGCGCATCCACCAGGATCACCACGGTGATCGAAGTTACCACCGATGCGGTCGTGCCCTCACCCAGGCTCTCGGTATTGGGCTTGACCCTCAGACCGTAGTGACATCCGACCAGTGCGATCAGCACGCCAAACACCATGGCCTTGCTCATGGCCAGTGTCAGGTTCGCCACTTCCACGGTTGCCGGCAAGGCGGAGATGAAATAGGCCGGCGTGATGCCCATCGACAGATCGGCCGCCAGCATGCCGCCAAACAAGGCCGACAGGGTCGTCCAGACCGTGATCAGCGGCATCGCGATGGCCATCGCGATCGCACGCGGCATCACCAGTCGGTACCCTTGCGCGATACCCATCACCCGCATCGCGTCGAGCTCCTCGGTCACCCGCATGACACCGATCTGAGCTGTGATCGACGAGCCCGAACGCCCCGCGATCAGGATCGCCGCGAGCACCGGCGCCAGCTCACGGATCAGCGCAATGCCCAGCACATCGACGATGAAGGCGTCGGCGCCGAACTTGCGCAGTTGCTGCGACATCAGATAGGCCAGCACCACGCCGATCAGGAATCCGACCAGCGCAGTGATCGGCAATGCCGTGGCGCCGATGCGGTACAGCTGGCCGGACACGTCCCGCCAGGGACCGTCGCGTGGCGAGCGCAGCAGGCGGCCGATGTCCAGCAGCAGCTGCCCGACCAGCCGCAGCAGGTCGCGCCCATGGTCCACCACCTTGTAGACCTGCTCGCCCAGACGCAGGAACCGTTGCAGCCAGGTTGGCGCGGCCGCTGGTGGCGGCACGACCGAAAACCGTGCGACCCGGTCCAGCATGGCGCGCTGCGCCGGCGAGGCTTGCAGCTTTGCCGGCCACTGACGGCCCCAGGTGTTCCACAGCAACTGTGCGCCGGTATGGTCGAGCCGCTCGAGTGCGCGCAGGTCCCAGCTGCCTTGCGCGCCCCGCGCCGGAGGCTCGAGTGCGTCGAGCGAGCGCCGCAGGCCGCTCCACACGGCTGGCCGCGCCAGTTCCGCCGCCGACCAGCAGCCGCCCAAGGTCACCTGCCAGCCGTCCGAGGCCAACTGGCTGCTGATGCGAGGGCTGGATTCATCCATGAGGTGAGCGGACCAGGGCGAGTCGGCGAGGCGGTTGCAAATGCTTGCAATCCTACCCGCAGTGATGAGGTCGGCAATCCTGCAGCCAGGGCGGGGCACTTGCCTCGGGCAACTCGCCGTACAGGCCGACCCGGATTGACCAGGCCAACGGCGCGACTGCGCAACCTGCCTGAGACTTTTCAAGCTCCGGATAAACCCTTGGTTGACAGCGCGCTGCAAGACCGGCGTTCGCGTCGTCACACTGTGACTTCGGACATGAATTGCCAGCCGAATGGCCCACACCCTGCAGTGATCACTTACATATGAGCTAACCCTCGCAAAATGGTGCAGTGCGGCAATACTGCTTGGGGGTAAATCCCGATGGCACGGGCGCGCGCCCGCTATTACAGTTGCGTCACTCGATGGCCGTCCTGTGCGATGGCTGGATTGAGGACCCTGGAGACTAAAACCAACCGGTGGCCGCGCTGGCGGCAAACCGAGAGAAAGGCGCTGGCGACCCCAGCGCTTTTTTCATGGGCCGGAAGATGCGGCTGCGATCAGGGCGCAACGCCCGGCCAAGGCATGTCGGCCGACCTGCGCGACGTACCGATTGGCGCGCCCGCCTGACCCAGGCGAACCGCAGCCATATCCTCGTCGCTCGGGTACTGGCCCAGCAACCAGTAGTCAAAGACCCGGCGCGCGATCGGCGCGGCATGGGCAGCGCCAAAGCCGGCGTTCTCGACGATCACCGCCAGCGCGATCTTCGGATCCTCGGCCGGCGCATACGCCATATACAGGGCGTGATCGCGCCGGCGCTCCTCCATCTTGGCCGCGTTGTACTTGCTCCCTGCGGCGATGCCGACCGCCTGCGCAGTGCCGGTCTTGCCGGCGGAGCGGTACGGCGCACCAGCAAAAACCCGGGTCGCGGTGCCTTCCGTGGTCACCGAGGCCAGCGCCTTGGTCACGACGTCCAGGTGCTCGGGCTTGAATCCCAGGTCCTGCCTGGGCTCGGGTGCGATAGCGTGCCGCTGGCGCGTCATCGCATCCTGTGTGGCAATCACCAGTTGTGGCTTGTGCCGGATACCGTTGTTGGCCAGGATCGCGGTGGCCTGCGCCAGTTGCAGCATGGTGAAGGTGTTGTAGCCCTGGCCGATGCCCAGCGAGATCGTCTCGCCGGCGTACCATTTCTGCTGGTCGCGCCGCTTGTAGTATTTGCGTTTCCATTCCATGCTCGGCAACACGCCGCGCGATTCGCCCTGCAGGTCGATGCCGGTGATCTGGCCGAAACCCAGCGGCGCCATGAAGTCGTGGATCGTGTCCACGCCCAACTCGTTGGCCAGCGAATAGAAGTAGACGTTGCTCGACTTCACGATCGCCGCGTTCATGTCCACCGGCCCCAGACCATGGTCTCCATGACTGCGGAACTGGTGGCCGGCGAAGGTCCAGGTTCCGTTGTCCTGAATAATGGTGCCGGCCGAGCGCTTGCCGGTATGCAGCGCCGCCAACGCCATGAACGGCTTGTAGGTCGAGCCCGGCGGATAGGTGCCGCGCAAGGCCCGGTTCAGCAGTGGCTTGTCGATCGACTCGTTGAGCGCCTGCCAGCTCTCGTAATCGATGCCGTCGACGAACAGGTTCGGGTCGAAGGTCGGTTTGCTGACGAAGGCCAGTACCTGGCCGGTCTTGGGATCGAGCGCGACCAGCGCGCCGCGGCGATCGCCATACAGGTCCTCGATCAGCTTCTGTAGCCGGATGTCGATCGACAACACCACCGTGTCGCCCGGTGTGGACGGACTGCTCGAGAGCTTGCGCATGGCACGTCCGCCGGCCGAGGTCTCAACCGAATCGACGCCGGTCGTGCCGTGCAGCTGGCGCTCGAAGTTCTGCTCCACACCGAGTTTTCCGATGTATTCGGTGCCACGGTAATTGGCGGCATCCTCGGAGTCGTCGAGCTTGTCCTTTTCGGCCCGATTGATACGCCCGATGTAACCGATCACATGGCTGGCCAGCTCGCCATACGGGTAACTGCGAAACAGCCGGGCCTTGATCTCTACGCCAGGAAAGCGGAAACGTTGCGCGGTAAACCTTGCGACATCCCCGTCGTCGAGCTTGGTGCGGATCGGCAACGACTCGAAACTCTTGGATTCATCCTGCAGCTTTTTGAAGCGGCGCCGGTCGCGCGGCGTGATCTCGACGATCTGAGACAACGCCTCGATGGTTTGGTCCAGGTTCTTCACCTTGGATGGCGTGATCTCCAGGGTGTAGGCCGAGTAGTTGTTGGCCAGCACGACACCGTTGCGGTCCAGAATCTGCCCACGGTTGGGCACCACCGGCACGACCGCGGTGCGGTTGCTCTCGGCCTGTGCCTTGAGGTCGTCGTGGCGAACCACCTGCAACACCACCAACCGTCCGGCCACCAGCAGAAAACACAGTACCACCACGACGCTGACGATGAACACCCGCAGCCGGAACCGGGCCAGGTCAGCTTCGACGTTACGCAGTTCGGTCATCGGTAGATCATTCGGGTCACGGCGGGCTCAGCGGATGAATCACAACGGCCGGTTCAGGTCCGGGTCGGGTGCGCGGCGCTGTGGCACCAGCAGCAACACGCTGGCAGCGGGCCACAGTGCGGCCTGCAACACGGGTGCCAGCAGAATCACCCAGCCCGGAAACGAGCCGCCTGCGAGCATTTTCGCACCCAAGCCGATCCATTGCGCGATCACGAACACCGGCAACACCTGCAGCGCCTGCGACGGCACGGTAAACCACAGCAGGCGGCGATGGATCGCGATCGCAAAAAAACTCAGCACGGTATAGGACAGTGCGTTGGCACCCAGCAAACCGCTCTGGTGCACGTCCATACACAGGCCGAACACGAATGCGACGCCAATACCCACGCGCAGCGGCTGATGCACGCTCCAGAACACCAATACCAGGGCCAGCAGATCCGGCACCCAGGCCGAGCGGCCCCAGAAACCCATGTTCTGCAACATATTGAGAACGAACGCGGCCAGCAGCGTGACCCAGATGAAAAACGGACTGGCCGGCAGCAGCAGCTGCTGGCCCTGGCGCATGATCATGCGAATGCTCCCGTGGCGCGGATGGTCATTTGCGCAACGACTTTTTGGCCGGTGCCTGCACCGTGGCTTCGCTGGGGCGCGGCTCGATCTGGCTGGCCACCGGCTGCAGCACCATCACATGCATCGTGCCGCGCACCTGCGCCAGCGGACTGAGCGCGATCCGGGCAAACACCGATTCGCTGCGGCGCTCGACCTTGTCGACCCGTGCTACCGCCAGCCCCGGGGGATAGACACCATCGACACCGCTGGTGGACAACACGTCGCCAGCCTGTACGTCGGTGTCGGCTGGAGCGAACCGCAGCTCCATGCCGCCGCCCGGGTTGGACAGGTCGCCAAAGGCAACGCCGCGCACCCCGGTGCGGGTATTGAGCACGGGTATGGCCTGGTCGCCATCAATGATCAAGGTCACTTCGCTGACCGCACCGAACACCCGCGTCACCTGCCCGAGCACGCCATGACCATCGATGACTGGAGAGCCGGGCACGATGCCATGCAGCTCGCCGCGGTCGATCACGACCTTGCGACTGAACGGGTCCGCCGCATCGTACAGGATCTGCGCTGCCCGGGCTGGGGTGGTGATGCGTTCGCGCAGTTCCAGCAACTCGCGCAAGCGGGTGTTCTCGAGCGCCAGTTCCTCGACCTGGTTCGCCTTCTGCGACTGCAGCGCCAATGTGATGCGCATCTGCTCGGCGCTGGATTGCGCCGCCTGCACGCTCTGGAAATACCCCGCGCTGCCTCGGACCCAGTTCACCGGCTGCATCACCATCCACTGAACCGGATACAGAGCGTCGGCAATCGCCGCGCGCATCGGCTGCGTGAAACTGAACCGGGTGTCAGCCACCATCAGGAACACCGCCAGCGCACTGCAGACGGTCAACTTGGACAAGGCCGACGGGCCCTGGCGGAAAAAGGGCGGCGGCGATCTGTCGAGGGTTCCAAGCGGCATGGCTGCTTATTGTCTCTTGTCCCGGCGCAGCGACCGGGCCGCACCCGCCGCCGACGACGCAGCTTATTCGCTGGTAAAGATCGATCCCACGCGATCCCACTGGTCGAGCGCGATACCGCAGCCGCGTACCACGCAGGTCAGCGGGTCTTCGGCCACCAGCACCGGCAGGCCGGTCTCTTCGGCCAGCAAGCGATCCAGGTCGCGCAGCATGGCGCCTCCGCCCGTCAGCATCATGCCGCGGTCGGCGATGTCGGCGCCAAGTTCGGGCGGCGTCAGTTCGAGTGCGTTCTTGACTGCCGACACGATGTTGTTGAGCGGGTCGGTCAGCGCCTCCAGGATTTCGTTGGAGGAGACGGTGAAACTGCGCGGCACGCCTTCGGACAGGTTTCGCCCGCGTACTTCCATCTCCTTGACCTCGCTGCCCGGAAAGGCCGAGCCGATCTTCTTCTTGATGGCCTCCGCGGTCGGCTCGCCGATCAACATGCCGTAGTTGCGGCGGATGTAATTGATGATGGCTTCGTCGAACTTGTCGCCGCCGACCCGCACGCTGCCCTTGTAGACCATGCCGCCGAGCGAGATCACGCCGACCTCCGTGGTGCCGCCGCCGATGTCGACCACCATCGAGCCGCTCGCTTCGCTGACCGGCAATCCGGCGCCCAGCGCTGCAGCCATCGGCTCCTCGATCAGGCGCACGTCGCTGGCGCCCGCGCCCAACGCCGATTCGCGGATCGCGCGGCGCTCGACCTGGGTCGAGCCACAGGGAACGCAGATGATGATGCGCGGGCTGGGTCGGAAGATGCTGCGCGGATGCACCATTTTGATGAACTGCTTGAGCATCTGCTCGGTGACCGTGAAGTCGGCGATCACGCCATCTTTCATCGGGCGTATCGCCTCGATATTGCCCGGCACCTTGCCCAGCATGGCCTTGGCTTCCTTGCCGACGGCCTGTATCGTCTTCTTGCCCTGGGGGCCACCTTCATGCCGGATCGCCACTACCGAAGGCTCATCCAGCACAATGCCCTTGTCCCGTACGTAAATCAGCGTATTGGCAGTACCCAGGTCAATCGCCAAGTCAGTGGAGAAATACTGACGGAATGCTCCAAACATCGAAATCCTCTCGGGCACGACAGACACTTCGGACTGCCGTCGCCATATTGACCAGCTCTGGTGTGCCTGCGCCAGACACAAACCGCAATCCGGGGCGTGCTGTGCAAAGGCGGGATAATACCTTATCCCCTGCCTCCCAAATGACCAGGCAAGCGCCTTTTGGCCCGTTTTAAGCCTGCTTTCCCGCTAAATCCTGCCATGTCCCTTACATCGTCCGACATCTCTCGCATCGCCAATCTCGCCCGCCTTGAGTTCGATGCGCCAGGCAGTGAGCGTATGCGCAGCCAATTGAACGCATTCTTCGACATCGTCCAGAAGATGCGCTCGGTCGACACCACCGGCATTCAGCCGCTGGCCCACCCATTTGAAACCATCGGTGACATCGCATTGCGCTTGCGCGATGATGTGGTGAGCGAACCGGACAACCGCGCGGCCAACCAACGCAACGCGCCCAGCGTCGAAGCCGGGCTGTTTCTGGTGCCCAAAGTCATCGAATAGATCACCGGGCTGCCGATCCGGCATCGAGCCGGTCCCGGCGCGAGCGCGGTGGGTAGTCGAAACCAGCGGCACCCCCCCCCGACCGGTACCACTTCCAACCGTTACCTTCAAACGACGCACGCATGACACGCCTCGATTCCGAATTGCACGACCTGAGCCTGATCCAACTGGCAGCGCAGCTGCGCCAGCGAACCGTCTCGGCGCAGGAAACCGCGCAGCACTTCCTGGCCCGTGCCAATGCCCACATCGACCTGGGTGTCTATCTCGCGCGCGACGAGGCGGTCACGCTGGCCCAGGCCAGGGCGTGCGACGACCGGCTGGCCAACGGCACGGCCGGCGCACTCGAAGGAGTGCCGCTGGCGCACAAGGATATTTTCGTGACCCGCGACTTCCCCAGCACGGCCGGCTCGCGCATGCTGTCCGGCTACCGCTCGCCATTTGACGCCACCGTCGTTGCGCAGCTGGCGCAGCAAGGGGCGGTGACGCTGGGAAAACTCAACTGCGATGAATTCGCGATGGGGTCGGCGAACGAAAACACCGCCATTGCCGCCGTGGGCCACGACAAGCCGAAGCCGGTTCGCAACCCCTGGAACCCCGCACACGTCCCCGGTGGTTCGTCAGGTGCCAGCGCCGCGGCCGTCGCGGCCCGGCTGATGCCGGCCAGCACCGGCACTGACACCGGCGGCTCGATCCGCCAGCCGGCCTCGTTCTGCGGCATCACCGGCATCAAGCCGACCTACGGGCGCGCATCGCGTTACGGCATGATCGCGTTCGCCTCCAGCCTGGACCAGGCCGGCCCCATGGCGCGCAGCGCCGAGGACTGCGCCTTGCTGCTCAGCCACCTGTGTGGCCCGGACCCGGACCGCGACTCGACCTCGCTCGACCTGCCACCGGAAGATTTCTCCCGCTCGCTGGGCGACTCCATCGACGGCCTGCGCATCGGTGTACCCGACGAGTTCTTCGGCGACGGCGTGGCCGACGACGTGCGCCAGGCGGTCGATGCGGCACTGACGGAATACGAAAAACTCGGCGCGGTGCGCGTGCCGGTGTCGCTGCCGCGCACCGAACTGGCGATTCCGGTGTACTACATCATTGCGCCGGCCGAGGCCTCGAGCAACCTGAGCCGTTTCGACGGCGTCAAGTTCGGCCACCGGGCGGCGCAGTTCAAGGACCTGGCCGACATGTACCGCAAGACCCGCTCCGAGGGTTTCGGCGCAGAGGTGCGCCGGCGCATCATGATCGGCACCTATGTGCTGTCGCATGGCTACTACGACGCCTACTACCTGCAGGCCCAGAAGATACGGCGCATGTTGTCGGACGATTTCCAGCAAGCCTTCCGCACGTGCGACGTGATCGCCGGCCCGGTCGCACCGACGGTGGCCTGGCGCATCGGCGAAAAAAGCGACGACCCGCTGGCCAACTACCTGGCCGACATCTTCACGCTGCCCGCGTCGCTGGCCGGGTTGCCGGCGATGAGCCTGCCGGCCGGATTCGGCGCCGGTGGCATGCCGATCGGTCTTCAGCTGATGGGCAACTACCTGCAGGAGGGCCGGCTGCTGAACCTGGCGCACCGCTTTCAGCAGGTCACCGACTTCCACACCCGCAAACCCCAGGGGTATTGAGCACCATGAGCGCACCTTTCAGCTCCACCGAGTCCACGCCGACCGCGGCAACAACCCCACCGGCGCCTGTTCATTCGGTTGCCGTTCCCCTGGGTCCCCTGGTCCAGGGTTACGAAGTGGTCATCGGCTTCGAGACCCATACCCAGCTCTCGACTGCATCCAAGATCTTCAGCCGCGCCGCGACCGCGTTCGGCGCCGAGCCCAACACCCAGGCCTGCGCCGTCGACCTGGCCCTGCCCGGCACCTTGCCGGTGATGAACAAGGGCGCGGTCGAACGCGCAATCCGTTTCGGCCTGGCCGTGGGCGCGCACGTGGCCGAGCACAGCGTGTTCGCGCGCAAGAACTACTTCTATCCCGACCTGCCCAAGGGTTACCAGATCAGCCAGTTCGAGATCCCGGTGGTGCAAGGCGGCCAGGTGGAATTTTTCCTGGACGGTGAGAAACGCGCGGTGCGCCTGGTGCGCGCGCACCTGGAGGAAGACGCCGGCAAGTCGCTGCACGAGGACTTCGTCGGACAGACC
>JBBRVD010000036.1:0-25133 GCA_038247175.1 Burkholderiales bacterium
ACCCCGTACACGACGAGCGCCAGCAGCAAGGGCCCCAGGTAGTACAGGGCGCGGTAGGTGAGCAACGCAGCCAGCACCTCGCTTTGCGGCATCCGTGAGCCGAGCAGAGCGACAAAAACCGCCTCGAGCACTCCCAGGCCAGCCGGTACGTGGGTGATCGCGCCCGCGACGGCCGCGAGCAAGGTCGCGCTCAGCACCAGTGGGTAGTCGATCTGCCGGCCCATCAGGGTGTGCAGCACGGCCGCAATCACCAGCCAATTGATGGTGGACAACAGCAACTGCACCCATGCGACCCGCCCCGAGGGCAACTCGAACGCATATCCGCGCCACTGCCAGCGACGCTTCTTCGCCCATGCACATGCGAGCAGGTAGCCCACGGCCAGCAGCGGCAGAACCCCGGCCAGCACCAACAACCCCTGCTGTCCGATCTGCCAGTCCGCCGGCAGCGTGACCGGCGCCCATGCCAGCGCCGCCCCGAGCAGCACCAGGTAGGCGAGCCAATTGGTTGCCACGCTCAGTCCATAGACCTGCGCAATCACGCTGTTGTCGAGTCCCAGCCGCGAGTACAGGCGCCAACGGAATCCGGCGCCGCCCACCAGTGCACCCAGGTTCAGGTTGAATACGTACGATACCCAGGCGACCGTGCACACCCGGGGCACCGACAACCCATGCCCGGTCACGTGGCGTCCGATCAGGTCGTATGACGAGACCAGCGCATGGCTCACAACAGCCAGTATGCCGGCAAGCAACAGATTCTCGGGCGGATTCTCACGCGCCGTGCGCCACACCTCGCTCCACTCGACCGTACTGCCAAAACGTACCAGCAATGTCGCCACGGCGGCGAAGAAGGCCAATGTCAGGCCACGGCGCAGCCAGGGCCACCAGCGATGGGCCTTCGACGCGGTGCGCCCGTCGTGCGCGGGTACCGGCGCGCAGCCGCCCTCAACCTGTGCCATCGGTCGTCCCCCCGGGGCAAGTGGCGTCCGGCCTCCCGCGGGCCGTCGCAGGATGGATCGTCTCCGCGCGGCGCGGCAGCCAGCCGACCCAGCGCGAGTAACCGCTGAGCAAGTGGTAGAGCAAAAAGGCGCGCACCGATTGCCAGAACGCCCAGGGCGCAGGCGCCGGCTCGGGCTCGATGGCCTTGCAGTGGTGGGTAATCAAGTACTCCAGCCGTTGATCCAGGTGTTGGGCAAACACGGTGTCTCGGATCACCAGATTGGCCTCGAGGTTGAGCACCAGGCTCAGCGGGTCCAGGTTGCTCGAGCCCACGGTGGTCCAGATCCCGTCGATCACGGCGACCTTGCCATGCAGTGGCCGCTCGCAGTATTCGTAGATATGTACGCCAGCGCTTTGCAGATAGCCGTACAACAAGCCGGCCGCCACCTTGACGATCGGCATGTCGGGTTCGCCCTGCAGGATGAGGATCACATGCACGCCACGCCGAGCCGCCCGGCGCAACTGGCGCACCAACAGATAGCCCGGGAAAAAATAGGCGTTGGCGAGCACCACCCGTTCACGCGCGCCGCGGATCGCCACGCGATAGTGACGCTCGATCGCATTGCGGTGCCGGTGGTTGTCGCGCGTCACAAAGATCATCTCGGCCGTGGCCTGCACATCCTCCCGGCCAGACACATCGGCAGCGGGCGCTTGCACCTGGCCGCCCTCTCGGGCCGATGGGTCGATCTGGGCGCGCACGAAGCGGTGGATAGGTGCCACGATAGGCCCCTGCACCTGCACCGCATAGTCCTGCTTGGCCTGGGGCCCGAATTCCCGCACGTGGTCATGCGAAAAGTTGATACCGCCGACGAAGGCCAGCCGGCCGTCGACGACCACGATCTTGCGGTGCATGCGGCGCAGCACGTTGAAACGCGCACCGAACACCCGACGCGCAGGATCGTAGATACGCAAACGCACGCCCGCTTGCGCCAGGGCCTCGACAAAGCTGGCGGACAGGTCAGGAGAACCGTATCCATCGACCAGCACGTCGACACGAACACCGCGCCGCGCAGCGGCAATCAGCTGCGCCTGCAGCCGATTGCCGATCACATCCTCGAACAGGATGAAAGTTTCCAGCACCACCTCGGAGCGCGCGTTCCCGATCGCCTCGAATACCGCGGGAAAGTATGCCTCCCCGTTCTCGAGCAGCTTGACCTGATTGCCACCGATCCAGCGCGATGGCGGCTTCACAGGTCAATCTCCGCGGCCAGGGGCGCATGGTCCGACAGATGCGACCAGGGCTTGCGCGGCAACACCATGGGCGCATGCGCGCCGGCGCCGCGCACATAGATCCGGTCCAGGCGCAGCACCGGCAGCCGGGCCGGAAAGGTGCGCGCCGACCGCCCATACACCATCTGGAACACCTCATGCAAGCCGGCGCAGCGCGCGAGAATGTCACTGGCACGCGACCGCCAGTCATTGAAATCGCCCGCCACGATGAGCGGTGCGCCCGCCGGAACCTCGTCGTTGACCATCCTGCACAACATCTCCAGTTGCTGGCGCCGGTGCTCTTCGATCAGGCCCAGATGCACGCACACCGCATGCACGTCGCCAAACCCCGGCACCGCCAGCGTGCAATGCAGCATTCCGCGCCGCTCCGGCCCCAAGACCGAGATATCGCGGTTCTGGTGGCGCACGATCGGGTACTTGGACAACAAGGCATTGCCATGGTGGCCGTGCGGGTACACCGCATTGCGACCGTACGCAAATTGCGGCCACATCTCGTCGGCCAGGAATTCATATTGCGGCACCAACGGCCATTCCGCAGTGCGCCCGGCATGACCCGCATGGACGCCCTGCACCTCCTGCAGGAACACCAGATCGGCCCGTACCGCCCGCACCGCGCGCCGCAGCTCGGGCAGTATGAAACGGCGATTGAAGAAGCCGAAGCCCTTGTGCATGTTGACAGTCAGCACCCGCACCGAGGGTCGGTCTGGGGGTGCTTTGGCGATCTTGTCGTGGTCGGATATCACAACCACCATTTCTAACATTCACCGGCGCACCCGGCTGTAGGAGAAAGTCGCCCGCCTCTGTCGGTCCGTCTCGCCTGAGCCGACGCAGCGCCTGATGCAGGCAGATGCGGGTGGCCGCATCGGATATGCCCGGACGACGTCGGAATCCGGTGAGGGCATGGTGCGCCAGGCCCAGCACGCGTTCAATTCGCCAGGGCGCGCGGGTCCCTGCTGCTGTTACACATCCGTGTTGGCTGTGGGCCGCAATCGGTGGGATGATCGACCCCTGCGGCAAGAGGGGCTTGCCAATCAACCGACGACAAAGGAACGACGGCATGCGCTGGGCCAAGACGAGTTTGCGGAACAGCTTTTTTGGTTGGATGGCGCACCAAAGCACGGCCGAACCCAGCGACCGGCTTGAGGATATCCGCAAGGCGATGCTGCAACTGCTCGATCAAAGTCCGGACGGCCAGAACAGCGCGATCGAACGCCGGGTGCTGTTTGCCCAGGACCTTGATGAACTCTGGTACGCCCGCCCCGACCTGATGACCGCCGTTGCAGCCGTCCGCGGCGAAGCCGTCGCCCGCGACTGCCTGGCCGACATCACCCGCCTGTTCGACGCCGGCGCCGGCGGAAAGCTGCAGCGCCGCCGCAGCGCCGGCCCGCGCAAGGCCTGAGAACACCCTCCCTTCGGCCGCGCTGCCAGCCAGCCAGGTGCAGCATCGGCCCGGCGTTCCCCTGCTACGCCAAGACGGCACAATGATGCTTGCAATCGAGCACTGAAAGGGCGTGTATGGCATCCGGAAAAATCCTGGTCGCGCAAGGTGGCGGCCCCACGGCGGTCATCAACCAGTCGATGGTGGGCGTGGCGCTGGAGGCACGGCGTCACCACAATGTGCAACGGGTCTACGGTGCGCGTCATGGCGTGCGGGGCATCGTCGATGAAGACTTTGTCGACCTGACGCAGGAGACCAGCCACAACCTCGAACTGGTCGCGGCCACACCCTCATCGGCGCTCGGGTCAACGCGCGACAAGCCGGACGCCAAATATTGCCATGCCATCTTCGAGGTGCTACGCGCGCATGAGATCGAGCATTTTTTCTACATCGGCGGCAACGACTCGTCAGACACGGTGCGCATCGTCAGCGAGGAGGCGCGCAAGGCGCGCTACCCGCTGCGCTCGATTCATGTTCCGAAGACCATCGACAACGACCTGGTCGGCAACGACCACACGCCCGGCTTCCCGTCAGCCGCGCGTTTCGTCGCGCAGGCCTTTGCTGGCGTGAACCTGGACAATGCCGCTCTTCCTGGCGTCTATGTCGGCGTCGTCATGGGCCGTCATGCCGGTTTCCTGACCGCCGCTTCCGCACTGGGCAAGAAGTTCGAGGACGACGGCCCGCACCTGATCTACCTGCCCGAGCGCACCTTCGACCTGCAGCAGTTCCTGGCTGACGTCAAGGCCACCTACGCGCGTTTCGGTCGCTGCGTCGTGGCGGTGTCCGAAGGTATCCACGATGCCTCTGGAACACCGATGCTGAGTCTGCTGGCCAAGGAACTGGAACACGACGCGCACGGCAACCTGCAGCTTTCGGGCACCGGCGCGCTGGCCGACCTGTTATGCGAGGAGATCCGCGGCAAGCTGGGCATCAAGCGGGTGCGCGGTGACACCTTCGGTTACCTGCAACGCTCGTTCATCGGCTGCGTGTCCGACGTGGACCAGCGCGAGGCGCGCGAAGTCGGCGAGAAAGCGGTGCAGTTCGCGATGTGGGGCACGCAAGATGGCTCGGTCGCGATCCGGCGCACCGGCTTTTATTCGGTGGACTACGAGCTGCTTGACCTGGCCGCGGTGGCGGGCAAGACGCGGATCATGGAGGACGCGTTCATTGCCGACAACGGAACCGACGTGACCGATGCGTTCCGGCTCTATCTGCGCCCGCTGCTGGGCTCGGGCATGCCCGACGCGTTTCGGCTGCGCGCAACACCGGTGCCACGGCGCAACAACGGCTGAGATGTTCATCGCCTCCAAGCTGCTGTCGTTCGCGATCGAGCCGCTGTTCTGGGTGCTGGCCCTGCTGGCGGCGGGTTTGTGTTTGTCATCATGGCGCAGGCAACGCTTGGGCCGCACCCTCAGCTGGATGGCGTTGCTGGTACTGTTCGCCGCCTGCTGGACCTCCGGCTCGGAGGCGTTGGTCCGGGCACTGGAGTCGCGCCACCCGCGGCCGGCGGCGATCGATATGAGCCAGCAGGTCGGCATCGTGGTATTGGGCGGCGCGTTGTCCAGCTCCGAATTGTGGGAGAGCCATCGCCAGGTCGGGCTCAATGAGCAGGCCGAGCGCATGACCGAGGCCGTGGCCCTGATGCGCCGGTATCCGCATCTGCGGCTGCTGTTCACGGGCGGCGTCGCCACCGTGTCGGCCGTTGGCGCGAGCGAGGCCGAGCGGGCCCAGGTATTTTTCGAGGCCATGGGAGTAGACCCGGCGCGCGTGGTGTACGAAAGTCAATCGCGCAACACCTATGAGAACGCGCTCTACAGTGCCGGCCTGCCGGGCGTGGACCAGCGGCAGGCCTGGTTGCTGCTCACGTCGGCGTTTCATATGCCGCGCTCGATGGGCGTGTTCCGCCGGGTGGGCTGGAACGTGACGCCGTGGCCGGTCGACTACCGCACCGTCGCGCACGACAGCTGGTTCGACTTTTCGCTGCAATCAGGGCCGAGGTTCTGGACGCTGGCATTGCATGAATGGCTGGGCATCGCAGCCTACCGGATGGCGGGCTGGATCTAGCAACCTGTTCACCCTCAGTCGTAGACCGAATCAGCGATCTGCTGGGGTGTCTGCCGCGTCGCCAGCACCTTGTCGATGCGTCGCCCATCGAGGTCGACCACTTCGAAACTCCAGCCGGCGCATTCGATGCGTTCGCCCTCGACCGGCAAGCTGCCAGACACCGCCATCAACAACCCGGCGACGGTGTTGTAGCGACCTCGCTCCTCCTCGGGCAGCTCGTCGATATCCAGCCGCGACTTGAACTCGCCCACCGGCATCGCGCCATCGATCAGCCAGGAACCATCGTCGCGCGGCGTGGCCCAGGCGTCGACCGGGGTGTATGGTTGCAGTTCGCCCGTGATTGCCTCGAGCATGTCGTTGGGTGTGATCAGGCCTTGCACATCGCCGTATTCATCGACCACCAGCACCATGCGCGCGGTCTTGGTGCGGAACTGCTCGAGCAACTCCATACCGGACAAGGTCTCGGGCACGAATACCGGCGCATGAACATGTCCCTCGATCGCTCCGGCGTGCTTCGCACCGAGTTCGATCAGCTGGCCCAGGCTGATGGTGCCCACCACGTTTTCCAGCGAGCCCCGGCACACCGGATACCAGGAAAACGAGCGTTTGGCGCCGCCTTCGCGCAACTGCTCCAGGATCTCTCCGGCGGACTGGCTGGCGTCAAGCCACTTGATGTCCGAGCGCGGCAGCATCATCGAGGTCAGCGGCCGATCATCGAGCAAAAACACGTTCTGCACCATCTGGCGCTCCTGCTCCTCGATCACGCCGGCGTCGACACCCTCCTCCAGGCTGGCACTGATCTCGGCCTCGGTCACTGCACGACTGCCCTCGTTGTCGATACGCAGCAGTTTGAGCGTGCCGTGCGTGCAGGCCGACAGCAGCCAGACGAACGGCTTGGCCATGCTGGCGACCCAGGTCATCGGCCGCGCGATCACGCGCGACACCTGTTCGGGATACAGCTGGCCGATGCGTTTGGGCACCAGTTCGCCGAACACGATGGTGGTGAAGGTGATGACGGTCACGACCAGCGCGGTCGCCGAAATATCGGCCACGCCCGCGGAAATGCCGAAGCCCTGGATCCAGAGCGACAGGCCTCCACTGAAAGCGGCCTCGCCGATGATTCCGTTGAGCACGCCGATCGACGTAATGCCGACCTGCACCGAGGACAGGAATCGCGTCGGGTTCTCGAGCAAGGTCAGCGCCGCCTGTGCGCCGCCATCGCCTTCGTCCGCCATGCTGGACAGCCGCGCCCTGCGACTCGCTGTCAATGCCAGTTCCGACATGGCAAAAGCGCCGTTGAGCAGGGTCAACAGCGCGATCAGTAAGGCATCCATGGATCCGGCATCACAATCAGCACCATGGCACTTTACCTGATCGGCGATGTACAGGGCTGCGACGACGCACTGGAACGGCTGCTGGCGGCCATCGGCTTCTCACCCAGCCGCGATCGTCTGGTGCTGCTGGGCGACCTGGTCAACCGCGGCCCCGACTCGCTGGGGGTGTTGCGCCGGGTGATGCGCATGGGCGGGGCCGCGCGCTGCGTGCTGGGCAACCACGACCTGCACCTGCTCGCGATCGCCCATGGCGTGCGGCCGCCGCACCGCAAGGATACGGTGGATGCCGTGTTGAGTGCGCCCGACCGGCCGGCCTTGCTGGATTGGCTGCGTGCCCAGCCGTTGGCGCTGCTCGACCAGATCCACGGCGAGGACTTGTTGATGGTGCACGCTGGCGTGCTGCCCTCGTGGACTGCGCAGCAGACCCTGGCGCTGGCGCAGGAAGTGGCGCAGATGATGGCCAGCGACGCACTCGAGCTGTTCCTGCAGCAGATGTATGGCGATGCGCCGGAGCAGTGGTCGGACCAGCTGAGCGGCGTACCGCGCTGGCGCGTCATCGTGAATGCACTGACACGGCTGCGGTTCTGCACCGTGGATGACCGGATGGAATTCAAGACCAAGGACGGCGCCGCCGCCGCGCCACCCGGATTCCAGCCCTGGTTCGAGGTACCAGGGCGCCGCAGCGCACATGCCACAGTGGCATTCGGTCACTGGTCAACGCTGGGCCGAATTGCGCGCGATGACGTGATCGCGCTGGACACCGGCTGTGTCTGGGGCGGACAACTGAGTGCCGCGCGTATTGACGCGGACACCGTCTCCGGCCGTCTGCGCACGACGCTGGTGCAAGTGCCCTGCCCGCAGACGCAAAATCCCGCGAGTTGACACTGCCGCCGTCAATCAGGATGACTGGTCCGAGGTCGCCGGCAATTCAGGCTTGAAAAGGGCAGCGACACGCCGCTTGGGCTTGATATTGGCCGAGATGCTGGGTGCAGGACGCGGCCCGGAAGCTTCCCAGGAAGGCGTTTCAACGCGCGTGGACGGTTCCTCGTAAGGCTTGTCGAAGAACGGATCGCGCGACACTGGTGGCGGACGCACCAGCGGATCGCGCCGCGGTCCGCGTTCGCGCCGCTCGCCATCACCATCCGTGCGCGAACCGCGCCCGGCGGCACGCGGTTCGACCGGCACGTCCTCGCCGGCATACAGGCGCCGGCCATCGTTGATCCGTCCCTGGCGACGGATATCGGGGCTGTCCTCGTCGAACTCGATCGGCTCGATCTCCAGCTTGGCCTTGAGCAGCTTTTCGAGGTCGACCACCAATCGCGCGTCGCTGCGGGTCACGAAGGTCACTGCCAGTCCGGACGCACCCGCCCGACCGGTGCGTCCGATGCGGTGGATGTAGTCCTCGGCGTTGAATGGAATGTCGAAGTTGAACACGGCGGGCACGTCCTTGATGTCGAGCCCGCGGGCCGCCACGTCGGTGCATACCAGCAGGTCGACCTCGCCCTTCTTGAACGAATCCAGCGCCTTGAGCCGCTCGTCCTGGCTCTTGTCACCATGCAGGGCGGTCGTATTGAGGCCCTCGCGCTCGAGCGAACGCGCGAGCCGCGCGCACCCGAGCTTGCTGTTGACGAACACGAACGCCTGTCGAGTCTCGTGCCGGCGCAGCAACTGGTGCAGGGCGCGCCGCTTGTCATCGTCACCGACACTGTAGAAATGCTGCTCCACCGTCGAGGCCGCCGCGTTCGGGCGCGCGACCTCGATCGTGACCGGATCTTGCAGATAACTGTTGGCCAGGCGCCTGATCTCCGGCGAAAACGTGGCCGAAAACAGCAAGGTCGTGCGTTGCTTGGGCAGGTAGCTCAGGATGCGCTGAAGGTCGGGCAGGAAGCCGATGTCCAGCATGCGGTCAGCCTCGTCGAGCACCACGTATTCGACCTGGTTGAGCACCGCGTTCTTGGCCTCGATATGGTCCAGCAGCCGACCCGGCGTGGCCACGAGGATCTCAACGCCGCGCTTGAGCTCGGCCGTCTGCGGCTTCATGTCCATGCCGCCAAACACGACAGCGCAGCGCAACCGGGTGTGCTGGGCATAGTCCTTGATCGACTGGGCCACCTGATCTGCCAGCTCGCGCGTGGGCAACAGCACCAACGCCCGCACCGGATGGCGCGCCGGCGACGTCGATGTGTTCTCGTGTGCCAGCAGGCGCTGGAGCAGGGGCAGCGAGAATGCGGCGGTCTTGCCGGTCCCGGTCTGCGCCGCTCCCATGACGTCGTGTCCCTGCAACACCTTCGGTATCGCCTGTGCCTGGATCGGCGTCATCGAGGTGTAGCCCATGTCGGCCACGGCGCGCGCCAGCGGTTCTGCCAGCTGCAGCTGCGAAAACGCATCGATTGAGGAGGGAATGGTGTCGGGCGAGAGGGTTGCGAGATCGGTCATCTATACCTGTGGGCGAACGTGCACCAGCGCCTGTTTTGGGCGGCTGGGCGGGTTGTGCCCTTGAACGGGGCAAACCGGTATTATCCCCCGATCGGGAAACCCGGTGCGGTCGGACGGCCCATGGACGGGTCGAGATGCAACAACGCAGCGTCCCGCGGCGCCGCTGAGTCGCCTCCGCGCCACCCCGGGGACCCTCCTGTGCGATACCGGACCGGCCCGCCGATCATGCTTTCAGTTCACCCCTGAGCTTGCAACTGCTTGCCAATCGCCGTCCCGTGCCGACAAAAAAGCGCGGAAAATAGCGGGATGCTACGCAAACAAGTGCCCATCGGCTCCCAGCAGGGAAGACTCGCTCCCGTGTCCAACCGGCCCGCGCCTTCGGCCACCGTGTTGCTGACCGGATTCACCCCGTTCGGCGGCGCAGATACCAATGTCAGCTGGCAAGTCGCGCAACTGCTGGGCGGGACAGTGATTGACGGCCATAGCGTGGTGGCAGCCCAGTTGCCAACCGAGTTCGACACCTCGCTCGAGGCGCTGACCGACCTGATCGACAAGCACCAACCGGCGCTGGTGGTGTGCCTGGGCCAGGCCGGCGGGCGTCAGGCCATATCGCTGGAGCGGGTCGCGATCAACATCGCTGATGCCCGCATCGCCGACAACGCGGGCCAGCAACCGGTGGACAAGCCGGTCGTCAGCGGCGGTCCGCCGGCGTATTTCACCGGACTGCCGATCAAGGCTATCTGGCGGGCCCTGCAGGAGGCCGGCATCGCCGGTGAGGTATCACAGACCGCCGGCACCTACGTCTGCAACCATGTGTTCTACGGCCTGATGCACACGCTGGAACGGCGCCGCGCCCTCAAGGGCCTGCGCGGTGGTTTCATCCACCTGCCGTTCCTGCCCGAGCAAGGCACACCGAACATGAGCCTGCAAGACATGGAGCGCGGGCTGCACATCGCGATCGCCTGCGCCCTGGCCACACACCAGGACGTCAAGCTCGGCGCCGGCGCCGAACACTGACATTGCCGAACTGGCCGACCGGAAGGCCCACAGTTTCAAGCGCGCGGCAACGTGACGCCTTGCTGGCCCTGGTATTTACCGCCGCGGTCCTTGTAACTGACCTCGCAGGCCTCGTCGCTTTCGAAGAACAACACCTGGGCGCATCCCTCGCCGGCGTAGATCTTGGCCGGTAGCGGCGTGGTGTTGGAAAACTCCAGCGTCACATAGCCTTCCCACTCGGGCTCGAACGGCGTCACGTTGACGATGATGCCGCAGCGCGCATAGGTGCTCTTGCCCAGGCAGATCGTGAGCACGTTGCGCGGGATGCGGAAATACTCCAGTGTGCGCGCCAGCGCGAAACTATTGGGCGGGATGATGCAGACGTCTTCGTAGAAGTCGACGAAGCTTTTTTCATCGAAGTTCTTCGGATCAACCACGGTGCTGTGGATATTCGTGAACACCTTGAATTCCGGCGCGCAGCGGATGTCGTAACCATAGCTGCTGGTCCCGTAGCTGATGATCCGCCTGCCCTCGCGCTCGCGGATCTGCCCGGGCTCGAACGGCTCGATCATGCCGGTGGTTGCCGCCATGTGGCGGATCCATTTGTCGCTCTTGATGGTCATGCTGGAGTTCCGCAAGTCTGGCCCATGTCGCAGCGCTGATTGTAGGAACACGCCGTAACCGCCGCTGCAGGCACGATTACGGCCGGGGCGCGGCCGCTATCGCGCGGCGCTGGCAGCGATCACGGTGCGCTCCACCAGTCGGTCGTCGCCCAGCACGATCATCGCGAACAGCAGTTCGTCCAGGTTGCGGGCATCGCCCGTGCGCCGCTCCAGCAAGGCAGTGCAACGCGGCTGCAGCACGACGAAGTCGGCCTCGCAGCCGGGTTGCAGATTGCCCACCACGCCTTCGAGCCCCAACGCCCGCGCCGCGCCCGCCGTGTGCTGCCACCACAGCTGCTGCGGCCGCAGGCTCAGGCCGGTCTTGGTCTGCCCTTCGCGTCCTACGGTGTATGCCGCCAGCATGGTGCGAAACGGCGACAACGAGGTGCCTCCCCCGACATCACTGGCCAGGCCATAGGTGAACCCGACCCGGTCGGCGCCGGCGTAGTCGAAAAAGCCGCTGCCCAGGAACAGGTTGCTGGTCGGGCTCACCGCGGCCGCTGCGCCAGTGTCGCGCATCAGCGCGCGGTCAGCGTCGTCGAAGTGGATGCAGTGCGCATAGATCGCGCGCCGGCGCAACAGGCCGAAGCCGTCGTATACCGCGAGGTAAGAGCGCGCATCGGGGAAGAGTTCACGCGCCCAGGCGATCTCGTCCCGATTCTCGGCCACATGCGACTGGATCCAGACATCCGGATACTTCGCCGCCAATTCGCCGGCCCCACGCAATTGCGCCACGCTGCAACTGGGCGCGAACCGCGGCGTGATGGCGTATCCGAGCCGGTCCACGCCATGCCAGCGCTGGATCAGCGCCTCGGTGTCGACCAGGCTTTGCTCGGTCCGGTCGCGCACGCCATCGGGCGAATGGCGGTCCTGCAACACTTTGCCAGCAATCATGCGCATGTGACGCCGGCGCGCCTCGGTGAGGAATGCATCGACCGAGGCTGGATGCGAGGTGGCAAAGGTCAGCGCGGTCGTGACCCCGTTGCGCAGCAGTTCGGTCATGAAGAAGCCGGCCACCTGCGCCGCATGCGCCGGATCGATAAACCGGCTTTCCTGCGGGAAGGTGTAGTTCTCCAGCCATGGCAACAGGCCCTCGGCCGGTGAACCGATGACATCGATTTGCGGGTAGTGCACGTGCAGGTCGATGAAACCCGGCGCGATGATGCGCCCGCGCAGGTCCTGCGCCAGCAGGCCGGGAAACTGCGGCGCCAGCACATCATGAGGACCGACCGCCAGTACCCGCTCGGACACCGCGCCATCGACAAAACCCACGACCAGCAGGCCGTCCTTGTCGAACACGGCATGCTGCTGCTCGTCAAAACGCAGGATCGAAGCGCGATAAGCTTTCATAGGGCTGGAGCTTACCGAACAAGCATGACCAGCTTCAGATGACATCGGCAGGAACACCTTGACACGGTTCCATGGCCGGTGGTCAACGCCGTAGCGGCGCCGCGGTGACGCCCTGCACCAGCCAATCCATGGCCAGGATCTGCGCGTCGGTCAGTGTCTGGCCCGCTGCAATCACCATCCGCCCGGTGTTGTCGTGCACCGCCTGGCGCGCCAGGAACGGATGCAAGCGACCAGTGGCAACGTCGTTTTGCCGGGCCAGCACTTCCTCACGCACCGCGACGCCCACCGCCGGTCCGAAATCGCCGACCCGCACCATGCCCTCGCGGATACCGCCCCAGACATTGCCTGTGGTCCAGCTGCCGTTCAGCACCGCCTGAGCGCGGCGGGTGTAGTAGGCGCCCCACTCATGGGTCACCGCCATGATCTGGGCCTGCGGCGCGACGGCGCGCATATCCGAGTGGTAGGCCACCGCCATCTTGCCGCGCTCCTGCGCCGCCACCATCACGGCGTTGGAGCCGGTGTGAAACGCCATCACGTCCGCGCCCTGGTCCATCAACGCCATCGCCGCATCGCGCTCGCGCGCCGGGTCGAACCAGGCCTGTAGCCAGACCAACTTGACCTGGGCCTTCGGGTTGACCGATTGCATGCCCAGGGTGAACGCGTTGATGCCCTGCAACACCTCCGGAATCGGGAACCCGGCGACGTAACCGGCCACATGGGTTTTCGTCATGCGCCCCGCCGCGACGCCCGCCAGGTAGCGCCCTTCGTAGTAACGCGCATTCGCCGTCGCCACGTTCGGCGCCGTCTTGTAGCCGGTGATCGACTCGAAGCGGACATCGGGGAACTCCCGCGCCACCGCCAGCGTGGGCTCCATGTAACCGAAGCTGGGTGTGAAGATCAGCTGGTGGCCCTGGCGCGCCAGGTCGCGGATCACGCGCTCGGCGTCCGGCCCCTCGGCTACGTTCTCGACATAGGTCGACGTCACCCGATCCGGCGCACCGGGCGGATTGAGCGCAGCCAGCATGGCCTTGCGGCCCTGGTCGTGCTGGTGCACCCAGCCGGCGCCGGTCAGCGGCGCGACATAGACGAATCCGACCTTGAGCGGCAGGGACTGCGCCCACGCGGAGAAAGAATCGGGCAAAAGAAAACAACAGGCAGCCGCGAGCGCGGCAACGAGGTTTTTAAACATGGTGGTCCTCTACATGGCTCCGGAAACACGAAAGCCCGCCGGAGCGACGAGCCGCCGGGCAGTTTACCCGGGCGCGCTTGCCAGCCAGCGTCGCGGATGCCGCCCGGGAAGCATCCGCACGGGCGGACTACCGAAAGGTCTCGAAGCAGCCATTGAGCCGGTCCAGGTACTGGCGCTTGCGGTCCACATCGGCAAAACTGGCATTGAAACTGTTCGCCGCGAGTTGCCAGGCCTGCTGGCCCGACAGGCCCAGCGCCGCAAAGGTCTGGGTGAAGTTCTCGTTGATGTAGCCACCGAAATAGGCCGGGTCGTCCGAATTGATCGTGGCTACGATGCCAGCCTCCAGCATGCGGCCGATGTGATGTTCGGCCAGCGACGAAACCACGCGCAGCTTGAGATTGGACAAGGGGCATACCGTGAGTGCAATCTGCTGCCGGATCAGGCGCTGCATCAAGGCCTGGTCGTGGATGGCCTGCACGCCATGGTCGATCCGTTCGACCCCGAGCGCGTCCAGCGCGCTCCAGATGTAGGCCGCCGGCGCCTCCTCGCCGGCGTGGGCCACAAGACGGAACCCCAGTTCGCGGCAGCGAGCGAAGACCCGGGCGAACTTTTCGGGAGGATGGCCCAGCTCACTGGACGCCAGCCCGATGCCGAGTATCTTGTCGCGCAGCGGCAGGGCCTGCTCCAGCGCCTCGAAGGCCTCGGCCTCGCTCAGGTGGCGCAGAAAACACATGATCAGCGACGCGCTGATGCCGAACTCGGCGGCTGCATCCACGCACGCGCGGTGCAGGCCGTTGACGACCGCTTGCGCATCCACGCCATGCCCGGTATGGGTTTGCGTATCGAAGAAGATCTCGGTGTGCAGCACGTTGTCGGCATGGGCGCGCGCCAGGTAGGCATGCGCCATGTCGTAGAAGTCCTGCTCGGACCGCAACACGGTGGTGCCGGTGTGATAAATGTCCAGGAAGTCCTGCAGGTTGTTGAATACATAGGCCCGGCGCAAGGCCTCCACATCCGGGTACTGCAGCGGCACCTGGTTGCGCTGCGCCAGTTGGAAGATCAGCTCCGGCTCCAGCGAGCCCTCGATATGCATGTGCAACTCGGCCTTGGGCATGGCGCGCAGCAAATCCGGCAGGCGGTCCGGTGCGACGGGTCTGACGTTCACGATGGCATCCTTTCTCTTCAAATAGCAAGGGCTGCCAGCGGGCAGCCCTTGCAGATACAACCCCGCATCGACGCGCGGGGCTACCGGACTGCTTACTTGCTGCCGGGCACCTTGCCTTCCACGCCCTTGACGTAGAAGTTCACGCCGCCCAGGAACTTATCGTCGGCCACGGCGTCCTTGGCCAGGATCTCCTTGCCGTCCTGTCCCATGATCGGACCTTTCCAGATGGCGTAGGTGCCGTCCTTCAGACCCTTCTTGATCTCGTCGATCCGGGCCTTGGTTTCGGCTGGAATGTCCTCGGCGATCGACACCATGTCGATGGCGCCCTCCTTGTGTCCCCACCAGACGCCGCCGCCGCCTTTCCAGCTGCCGTCCAGTGCTTCCTTGGTGGTCTTGATGTAGTAGGGTGCCCAGTTGATGATGGCCGAACCCAGGTGGGCCTTCGGACCATAGGCGGTCATGTCGGAATCCCAGCCGAATGCGCGCTTGCCCTTGTCCTGCGCGGTCTTGAGCACGGCGGCCGAATCGGTGTTCTGGAACAACACATCGGCGCCGCCGTTGATCAGCGAAGTCGCCGCCTCGGTCTCCTTGGGCGGGTTGAACCATTCGTTGACCCAGACCACCTTGGTCTTGATCTTCGGGTTGCTCGACTGTGCGCCCAGCGTGAAGCTGTTGATGTTGCGGATCACCTCGGGTATCGGGATCGACGCAACCACACCCAGCGTGTTGGTCTTGGTCATCTTGCCGGCGATGACACCAGCCATGTAGGCGCCCTCGTAGGTGCGGCTGTCGTAAGTCCGCATGTTTTCGGCCTGCTTGTAGCCGGTGGCATGCTCGAACTTGGCATCCTTGAAGTCGGCCGAGACCTTGAGCATCGGCTCCATGTAGCCGAAGGTGGTGCCGAAGATCAGCTTGTTGCCCTGGCCGGCCATATCGCGCAGCACGCGTTCGGCATCGGCCGACTCGGGCACGTTCTCGACGAACGAGGTCACGATCTTGTCGCCGAACTCCTTCTCGAGTGCCTTGCGAGCCTGGTCGTGCGCGAAGGTCCAGCCGCCGTCGCCCACGGGACCGACATAGGCGAACGCGATCTTCAGCGGCTCGGGCTTGGCTGGCTCCGGCGCGGCTGCCGGCGCTGGCGCCGCAGCGACCGGAGCCGGAGCCGGCTCCTCCTTCTTGCCGCAGCCCACCAGCACGGCCGCCGCGACGGCTGTCAGAGCCGCAGCCCGGATGAGGGATCGTTTGTTCAGGTCTGTCATGTTTGTCCTTGAAAAAAAAAGGTGGGTCAGCAAAACGCTCGATTATGAGCCGGGATAAAACGGCTTGCCGATGGACGCCGGCATGTTGATGCGAATCCATTGCGGGTTGCGGGATATGAGCGCCAGCACCACGATGGTGGCCAGGTAGGGCATCATGGTCAGGAACTGGCTGGGCACCTGCACGCCGATGCCTTGCAGGTGAAACTGCAGCATCGTCACGCCGCCGAACAGGTAGGCTCCGAGCAACACCCGAGCCGGTCTCCAGGTGGCGAAAGTGGTCAGTGCCAGCGCAATCCAGCCCTTGCCGGCGACCATGCCCTCGACCCACAACGGGGTATAGATAATGGACAGGTAAGCGCCAGCCAGGCCGCACAATGCGCCACCGACCACCACCGCCAGCAGCCGGATGCGACGCACCGGGTATCCGAGCGCATGCGCCGACTCCGGGCTCTCACCGACACTGCGCATCACCAGCCCGGCGCGGGTGCGGTACATGAACCAGATCAGGCCGAGCGCGAACAAAACCGTCAGGTAAACCAGCGGATGCTGGCGGAACAGCGCGGGCCCCAGCACTGGAATGTCGCCGAGCCACGGTATCGCGAACGACGGACGCTCCGGCATGCGGGCCTGCACATAACCGGTGCCGACAAACGCGGAAAAACCGCCACCGAACAGGGTCAGCGCAAGGCCGGTCGCATACTGGTTGGTGTTGAGCCAGATCACCAGCAGGCCGAACAAGGCGCCCAGAACCGCCCCGGCGGCAACGCCGGCGACAAAGCCCAGACCGTCGCTACCGGTATGCACGACGGTGGCAAAGCCGGCGATGGCGGCACAGAGCATCATGCCCTCGGCGCCCAGGTTGACGATGCCGACCTTCTCGTTGATCAGCAGGCCCAGCGAGGCCAGCGCCAGCACGGTACCGGCGTTGAGCGTGGCTGCGACCAGCAAGGCATAGGAATCCATCATGTCCTCCCGGGGCGGCCCAGCCGAAGCCGGTAGTTGACCAGTGTGTCGCAGGCAAGCAGGCAAAAAAGCAGCAGACCCTGGAACACGCCAGTCAGTGACTTGGTCAGGCCCAGGCGCGATTGCGCCATCTCGCCACCGATGTAGAACATGCTCATCAGGATCGCCGAGAACACCATGCCCACCGGATGCAGGCGCCCGACATAAGCCACGATGATGGCGGCGAACCCGTAACCAGCCGGCAGATAGGTCGTCAGCTGCCCGATCGGCCCGGCCACTTCGAGCGCGCCAGCCAGGCCGGCGGCGCCGCCGGAAATCAGCAGCGCGGTCCACAAGGCCCGGCGCGACGAATACCCCGCATACCGCGCGGCAGCCGGAGCCAGGCCACCGACCTGCTGTGCAAAACCGGCCCGGGTGCGGAACAGGAAAACCCACATCGCCAGCACGCCGGCCAGCGCGAACAGCACGCCGATACTCACCCTCGAACCGTCGAACAGGCGCGGAATACGCGTGACCGCCTCGAACGTCTTGGTCTGCGGAAAGTTGAAGCCTTGCGGGTCCTTCCACGGCCCGCCAACCACGTAGCTGAGCAACTGCACCGCCACGTAGACCAGCATCAGGCTGACCAGGATCTCGTTGGCGTTGAAGCGGTCACGCAGCAGCGCGGTAATGGCCGCCCACACCATGCCGCCAACCACACCGGCCAGCATCACCGGCACCAGAATCCAGGCGCCCGTGCTCTTGTCGGCCAACAACGCGACACCGCCGGCAAAGATCGCACCGATGATGTACTGCCCCTCGGCACCGATGTTCCAGACATTGGAGCGAAAGCAGATCGCCAGGCCCAGCGCGATGATCAGCAGCGGCGTGGCCTTGACCAGCAATTCGCCGACCTGGTAGGGACTGCTGATCGGCAGCCAGAAGAACATCTCCAGGCCGCGCAGCGGATCCTTGCCCAGTGCCACGAACATGCTGACACCAATCACCACCGTCAGCAGCAGCGCCAGGATCGGTGAGCCGTAGCTCCAGAGCGCCGAGGGCTGGGGACGCGCCTCAAGCTTGAGCATGCTCGGCCTCCCACAATCCGCTCATCCACTCGCCGATCTGCTCGATCGTGGCCTGCGCGATCGGCACCGACGGCGACAGCCGCCCCTTGGCGATCACATGCAACCGGTCGCTGAGTTCGAACAACTCGTCGAGTTCCTCGCTCACCACCAGCACCGCGCAACCCTGGTCACGCAACGCCAGGATCTCGCCGCGGATCTGCGCCGCGGCTCCCACGTCCACGCCCCAGGTCGGTTGCGAGACGATCAGCAGCCGGGGTTTGGCGTCGATCTCGCGCCCGACGATGAACTTCTGCAGATTGCCGCCCGACAAGGACCGGGCTGCGGAATCCGGCCCTCCCGACTTCACATTGAAGCGGCGGATGATATCGGCGGTCTGCTCGCGCAGTCGCCCCAGGTGGATCCAGTGGATCGGCCCCGACAAGGCCTCGTTGCGGGTCAGCAGCAGGTTGTGCGCCAGCCCCAGCGTGGGCACGGCGCCGCGTCCGAGCCGCTCCTCGGGCACGAAATGCAAGCCCAGCTTGCGCCGCGCGCCCGGATGCAGGGCCGACATGTCGGTATCGCCCATGCAGATACTGCCGGCGCGCGCGCGGCAGTCCTCGCCGGACAAGGCATACAGCAATTCGCGCTGGCCGTTGCCCGACACGCCGGCGATGCCGACCACCTCGCCGGCGCAGACCTGCAGCGCAACCTGGTCCAGGTCGACGCCGAACTGGTCCTCGCGCGCCAGGCTCAGGCCAGACACCTGCAGCACTGGCGCGCCGGGCTTCTGGTCGCGGTGCGTCAACTGGGGAGGCTCGGCGCCGATCATCAGCCGCGACAGGGACGCGTTGGACTCCTCGGCCGGATTGCACACCCCGGTGACCTTGCCGCCGCGCAGCACGGTGCAGGCGGTGCACAACTCGCGGATTTCATGCAGCTTGTGGCTGATGTACAGGATGCTGCATCCCTCGGAGGCGAGCTTCTTGAGCACGACGAACAGCTTGTCGACCGCCTGCGGCGTCAGCACCGAGGTCGGCTCGTCCAGGATCAGCAGCTTGGGGTTGGTCAGCAAGGCCCGGATGATCTCGACCCGCTGCATCTCGCCAACGCTGAGCGTGTGCACCGGCCGCGCCGGGTCGATGTCCAGACCATATTCCTGCGCCTTGGCGACGATGCTGCGGGTGACCTCGACCAGTGACAGGGTGCTGGCCAGACCCAGCCAGACGTTTTCAGCCACGGTAATGGTGTCGAACAGGCTGAAATGCTGGAACACCATGCTGATGCCCATGGCGCGGGCTTCCTGCGGATTGCGGATATGCACCGGCTGGCCGTTGAACGCCACACTGCCCGCATCGGGCTTGACCGAACCGTAGATGATCTTCATCAGTGTGGACTTGCCGGCGCCGTTTTCACCCAATACCGCATGGGTTTCGCCCGGCATCACCGTCAATGAAACCTCGCTGTTGGCCACCACGGACGGATAGCGCTTGGTGATGCCTGTCAGTTGCAATCGCGCTGTCGTTGTTGTTGTTGTTGTCATCCTGGCTTGTCAATCGTTATTGCACCCGCGGGCGCTTGTTGTGGGAATAGGCGCGCGCCATGGTCAGCACCAGCAAGCTTGATGCCTCCATCGCGGATAACAGGCTGAAATGCGCCACCCGCACACGCACCAACAAGGGGTCGTGGGCAAAATCAGGCAGCCGTTTGAGCGACCCGCTCACCGCCGACTGGTGTATGCCCGAACAGACGGCCGCGTGCGAAACACGGCCTGCCGTCAGCACGGTATGCAAGACCCTGATCAAATGAAGATCGATCTTGTCAAAGAGGGCGTGATCTCGCATAGGAATAGTGCAATAGCGCCCCTATGCTAGCGCGTATGCCAGGGCCTGCCTGCGAGCGCAATTTCAAGTCGAGACGAAGCGCTGCGCGCGCTGACGCAAAATCGGTTGCTACCGACCTGGCTGGTACCGTCAAAACACACCATGAACCAACAGACCATCCGATTCATCCGCCGCGGCGCCATCCAGTCACTGGACAACGTCGCCCCGGACCGCACCCTGCTCGACCTGCTGCGCGAGGACCTGGCCTGCACCGGCACCAAGGAGGGCTGTGGCGAAGGCGACTGCGGCGCCTGCATCGTCGTGCTGGCGCAGGCGGATGGCGAACAGCTGCGCTTTCGCGCCGTCAACAGCTGCATCCGGCTGGCCCACTCGATCGATGGCATGGCGCTGTGGACCGTGGAAGACATCGCCGGCGCCGATGGTCAGCTGCATCCGGCGCAGGAGGCCATGGTGCAGTGCCACGGGTCGCAATGCGGCTTTTGTACTCCCGGCTTCGTCATGAGCCTGTTCGGCATGTACCAGACCCATGTGGCGAAGGGGCAAAGGATCGACCGTGCGCTGGCGCAGCAGGAACTCTCCGGCAACCTGTGCCGCTGCACAGGTTACCGGCCCATCCTGGATGCTGCGCAGGCCATGGCAGATCTGCCCCGGGCCACTGTCGACGATGGCGTCTTGCTGGCGCAACTGCTGCAACTCTCCCAGGCGGCCGACAAGCGGGCTTTGGCTTCAACCGAGGCTGGCGCAGCGCCCGCGCGCCAGACCATGCCCGCCAATCCGGCGGCCCCGGGTAGCGCCTACTTCGCCCCCCGCACGCTGCCCGCCCTGCTGCAAGCCCGCGCCGCGCACCCCGACGCGCAGGTCGTGGCCGGCTGCACCGACGTGGGCCTGTGGATCACCAAGCACCATCGGCGCTTCGACAAGGTGATCGACGTCACCCGGGCCGCCGAACTGCGCCGCATCGAGCGTTATCCGCACCATGTCGCGATCGGTGCGGCAGTGCCGCTGCACGACGCCTACGCGGCGCTGGTGCGGGACCGGCCGCAGCTGCAGGTGTTCGCGAACCGTTTCGCCGGCTTGCCGGTGCGCAACTCCGGCACCCTGGGCGGCAATATCGCCAATGGCTCGCCGATCGGCGACAGTATGCCGCTGCTGATCGCGCTACGCACCAACCTGGTGCTGATGAGCACGCGCGGGCATCGCGAGTTGCCGCTCGAGTCGCTGTACACCGGCTACCGCCAGAACGTGATGGCGGCGGACGAGCTGCTCGCATGGGTCAAGGTGCCACTGCCGCTCGCGGGCGAGTTCGTACGCGTGTACAAGATCTCCAAGCGTTTCGATGACGATATCTCGGCGCTCTGCCTGGCCGTGAACCTGCGCATCGAGGCCGGGCGGGTGGTCTTTGCATCCATCGGCGTGGGCGGCGTGGCCGCAACGCCGGTGCGCGCAAGCCGCGCCGAGGCGGTGCTGACGGGCGGGCACTGGAGTGCCGAACTGGCCCGGCAGGCGGCCAGCATGTTGCGCGGCGAGTTCCAGCCAATCTCGGACATGCGCGCCAGCGCCGCCTATCGCAGCGAAGTGCTGGGCAACCTGATGCACCGGTTCTGGCTCGAGAGCCAGGGAATGCAGGCGATCAACCTCGAGTCGTTCGCGCTGCAAGGAGAACTCGCATGAACGCACCTGAAACGATCATGCTGCCCGCCAAGATGCCGGGCATCCGCCCCGACGCCGAACCCGGCAACGCTGCCGGCGTGTCCCGGCCGCATGAAAGCGCCCGCGCCCAGGTCTGCGGCAGCGCGACCTACGTCGACGACATCACCGAACTGCGTGGCACCCTGTTCGCCGCACCCATCCTGGCCACCATGGCGCACGGGCGGCTGCGGGGTGTAGACACTGCAGCGGCGCTGGCGATGCCCGGCGTGCGGGGCGTGGTGCTGGCCAGCGACATTCCGGGCGATCCGATGCTGGCGTCGTTTGCCGGCGACGAGCCGGTATTTGCCATCGATACGGTGCAACATATCGGCCAGGTGGTCGGGCTGGTGCTGGCCACCGACGTCATGGCGGCGCGGCGCGCAGCGCGCAAGGTGCGCCTGCAGATCGACCCCCTGCCCGCCATCCTGACCACGCAGCAGGCGATGCAGGCCGGCAATTTCGTGTTGCCGCCGGTGTTCGTGCGCCGCGGAGACGCCCGGGCCGCACTGGAGCGTGCCCCGCACCAGCTCCACGGCACGCTGGAGGTCGGCGGGCAGGAGCACTTCTACCTCGAAGGCCAGGTCGCCTATGTGCTGCCGCAGGAACAGAACCAGTGGCAGGTGTACTCCAGCACCCAGCATCCGGGCGAGGTGCAGCACTGGGTGGCCCATGCGCTGGGTATCGACAACCATGCGGTGCGGGTCGAGTGCCGGCGCATGGGCGGCGGTTTCGGCGGCAAGGAGACGCAGGCCGGCCACCTGGCGGTGTGGAGCGCGATCGCCGCGGCCCGTTACCGCTGCCCGGTCAAGCTGCGGCTCGATCGCGACGACGACTTCATGGTGACCGGCAAGCGGCATCCGTTCTCGTACCAGTACACGGTGGGTTACGACGACACCGGGCTGTTGTGCGGCCTGCAGCTGGAACTGGCGGCCAACTGCGGCTTTTCAGCCGACCTCAGCGGTCCGGTCGCCGACCGCGCGGTGTTCCACTGCGACAACGCTTATTACCTGGCCGACGTCGAGATCGCCTCCTACCGCTGCAAGACCAACACGCAAAGCCATACCGCGTTCCGCGGCTTCGGTGGCCCGCAGGGCGTGATCCTGATCGAGACGATCCTGGGCGATATCGCGCGCGTGCTCGGCCTGGACCCGCTGCAGGTGCGCCGGCGCAACCTGTACGGCATCACCGAGCGAAACGTGACCCACTACCAGATGCCGGTGGATGACAACATCCTGGAGCCGCTGATCGGGCAGCTGGCACGGACCGCGCACTACGAGCGCCGGCGCGGCGATATCGCGTCCTGGAACCGCTCCAGTACCGTGATCAAACGCGGAATCGCGCTCACGCCGGTCAAGTTCGGCATCTCGTTCACCGCCACCTTGTTCAACCAGGCTGGTGCGCTGGTGCATGTCTACACCGACGGCAGCGTGCAGGTGAACCACGGCGGAACCGAGATGGGTCAGGGCCTCAATACCAAGGTAGCCCAGGTGGTGGCCGACGAACTCGGCGTCGCATTCGACAAAGTGCTGTCCACGGCCAGTGATACCAGCAAGATACCGAATGCGTCAGCCACCGCCGCATCGGCCGGCACCGACCTCAACGGCCGGGCAGCGCAGTTTGCGGCGCGCCACGTGCGCGACAACCTGGCCCAGTTTGTCTGCGGCCTGGATGGTTGCGGCGCAGGCGCCATCACCTTCGCGGCCGGCCAGGTGGTATCGCCCCGGCAGACCCGCAGCTTTGAGGAGGTCGTGCGACTGGCCTATGCCAACCGCATCCAGCTGTGGAGTGACGGCTTCTACCGCACGCCCAAGATCCACTACGACAAGACGACTCTGACCGGACGCCCGTTCTACTATTTCGCCTATGGAGCGGCCTGCACCGAAGTGGCGATCGACACCCTGACCGGCGAGAGCCGGGTGCTCAAGGTCGACATCCTGCATGACGTGGGCCGCTCGATCAACCCGGCCATCGACATCGGACAGATCGAGGGCGGTTTCGTGCAGGGCATGGGCTGGCTGACGACGGAGCAGCTGGTGTGGAACGACAAGGGATATCTGTCGACCCATGCACCGAGCACCTACAAGATCCCGGCCACCGGCGACATTCCCGAGCATTTCCGGGTCGACCTGTGGCCCGAGCCGAACCGGGAGGACAACGTGTTCGGCTCCAAGGCGGTGGGCGAGCCGCCGTTCATGCTGGCGATCAGTGTCTACGAGGCCTTGCGCGCGGCTGTGGCCGCAGTGGACCCCGATGGCCACGCACCGGTGCGCTTGACAGCACCGGCGACAGCCGAAAATGTGCTGAACGCCTTGCCACGGCAAGGCCAAGGCGGCGAGACGCTAAACCCCGGCGAGTGACCGCAGCCCACTCGGATCGACCAGGTTCACGACCCGGCCCGAGCCGCTGATCAGGCTGCGTTCGCGCAGATGCCGCAACACCCGCGACAAGGTCTCGGGTGCGATGCCCAGTTGAGCGGCGATCATTCGCTTGCGCTGCTGCAACATCACCGCCACCGAACCCTGCTCGCTGGTCTGGGCATGGCGCAACAACCACTCGGCGCAACGTGCCTCGGCATCCTTGGCCAGCCGACTGACGGCCAGTTCACTTTGTTGCCAGTGCGCAACAGCCACGTCGCGCAGCAGGTTCTGCGCCGACTCGGGCATGCTGACGAGCCATTTGCGGAACAGCGGCAAGGACAGGCGGCGCATCTGGACCCGCGTCTCGGCGATCGCATCGACCAGGCTCAGGCGGCCCAGGATGGCGGCACTGGTCTCAAGCCAGAACGGCCCTTCCACGGTGCCCAGCAAGTGGGTCAGTTCCCCGCCGTCCATCAGGCCCAGTTCGACCCGTCCGGACTCGACGAAGACCACTCCGTTGGCGGGTTCGGCGCGCCGCAGCAACACCGCACCCGGTTCGGCTGTCGACCGTTCGGCGGGAAGATCGAGCAACTCGTTTGGCAACATGAGCCCAATGTGCCGTGGATCGGGCTTGGCAACCTTGAGCAAAATCAAACATGAGGCGCAAACGAGTTTCTGGCGCAGGCCTTACCATTCCAGCTGACTGCGATCGCCTTGCCATGGCTCGCCTGCCTCATGCCTACCGGTTCCGCCACCACTGAAACGCCGCCGCTCCAGGTCCTGCGCCTGGATCATGTTGTGCTGCGCGTCGCCGATACCGAACGCTCCGTCGCGTTTTTTGCGCGCGCACTCGGCTGCACGGTGGTCAGGCGGCGCGACGACCTCGGGCTGGTCCATCTGCGCGCCGGTGCATCCATGATCGACCTGGTGGCGGTCCACGGGCCGCTCGGGCGCAAGGGCGGTGCCGCCGCCCGTACCGAGGGCCGCAACGTCGACCACGTGTGCCTGCGCGTGGAGCCGTTTGACGAGCCGGCGCTGGTGCAACATCTGGTGGCCATGGGCGCTGCACCCCTGGCACCAGCCACGACCAACTTCGGCGCCGAGGGCAACGGGCCGTC
>JBBRVD010000037.1:0-24787 GCA_038247175.1 Burkholderiales bacterium
GACGGGGGATTTCGTCCGGCCTTCAACGTGCAGTTCGCCACCACGTGCGAAGACCAGGTGATTGTGGGCATGGATGTGGTCAACGCGGGCAGCGACATGGCCCAGCTCGCACCAATGGTCGAGCAGGTGCATAAGCGCCTGGGGCAAAGCCCGCAGCAGTGGCTGGTCGATGGGGGATTCCCCGCACACGATCAGATCGACGCGGTGTCGGACAAGACAGAGGTTTATGCGCCGGTACCCGAGCCCAAGACCAAGAAGGACAAGAAGGACGAGCAGGGCAACGCGGTGCAGCAAGACACGGTGCCAGACAAACACCAACCCAAGCCCGGTGACTCTGAGGCGGTGGCCAGTTGGCGGGTGCGCATGGGCAGCGAAGATGCCAAGGAGTTGTACAAGCAGCGTGCGGCAACAGCTGAATGCGTCAACGCACAGGCCCGCAACCGTGGGCTGCTGCGCATGCCGGTGCGCGGCTTGGCCAAGGTGCGCTGCGTGGTGGGCTTGTTCGTGCTGGCGCACAACCTGATGCGCATGGCCAAACTGGCACCCCAACTTGTCGGCTGGGGGATAGCTCCGTCCAAAATCGCCGCACAGGGCGCATGAGAGGCCAGAAGATGGCCAAAAACCTAAAAATAGGCTCTGCCAGAACGGATTCAGCGTCGATCAGGTGCATTTACCGCTTGGCACATCGACGTGTCGATGAAATCGCCAAAACCCTCAGCCTGGCCGCCAGCCCCGTTGGTTTCCGAAAAACTCTCGATCTCTGAGACCGTGAGACCGGAGGTACCGGCGCGTCCACAAGGCCTTTGGAGCTGATCGGCGCCTGGCCTTTGCCGGTGTGTTATCGTCGCGGCCTTGTTTCATTTATTGAACACGGAGAATATCGTGAGCAACAAAGGTCAGCTTTTGCAGGATCCGTTCTTGAACGCCCTGCGCAGGGAACACATCCCGGTTTCCATCTACCTGGTCAACGGCATCAAGTTGCAGGGTCAGATCGAATCGTTCGACCAGTACGTGGTCCTGCTGCGCAACACGGTTACGCAAATGGTCTACAAGCACGCGATCTCGACCATCGTGCCGGGGCGCGCTGTGAATTTTTCTGTTACCGAAGGCGGTGAAACGCCTGCGGCCGCTTGAGCCGGCCTTGTGCCGGCCCGATGGATGGCCGCGTGTTGATCGCCCGTGCGGGCTTTTCTCTACTTGTCAAACCCTACTGATTTCGCTGGCGCAGCCACCATCCTGGTCGGCGTCGACCTGGGGCTTCCGAACTTCGACGCAGATTTGGAAGAATTGGGTCAACTAGCCATGACGGCCGGACTGCAGCCGGTCGCGCGGGTCACCTGCAAGCGTCGGGCGCCGGATGCCGCTTTGTTTCTGGGCAGCGGCAAGGCTGACGAGATCAAACTGATGGCGCAACAGCTGGGCGCCAATGAGGTCGTGTTCGACCAGAGCCTGAGCCCGGCCCAGCAGCGCAACCTCGAGCGTTATCTGGAACTTCCGGTCAACGATCGGACCATGCTTATCCTCGAGATATTCGCGCAGCGCGCGCGCAGTCATGAAGGCAAGTTGCAAGTCGAACTGGCGCGCCTGCAATACCTCAGCACCCGGCTGGTGCGCCGTTGGTCGCACCTGGAGCGCCAGCGGGGCGGCATCGGCACGCGTGGAGGCCCCGGCGAGACGCAAATTGAGCTGGACCGACGGATGATCGGCGACAGCATCAAGCGCACGAAGGAGCGCCTGCGCAAGGTCAAGCGCCAACGCCAGACCCAGCGCCGCCAACGCCAACGGCGCGACACCTTCGCGATCTCGCTGGTCGGGTACACCAACGCTGGCAAGACCAGCCTGTTCAACAGTCTGGTCAACGCGCGCGCCCATGCTGCCGACCAGCTGTTCGCGACGCTCGACACCACGACCCGTCATCTCTACCTCGGCGATGCGTCGCGTTCCGCGTCCTTGTCCGATACCGTGGGATTCATCCGCAACCTTCCGCACGGGCTGATCGAAGCGTTCGAGGCAACGCTGCAGGAAGCGGTCGATGCCGATGTGCTGCTGCATGTCGTGGATGCCTCCAACCCCAGCCACCTGGAACAGATGGAAGAGGTTGCTCGGGTCTTGGGTGAGATCGGAGCGGCGGATATCCGCCAGATCCTGGTCTTCAACAAGCTCGATGCGATGGAATCCGGGCACCGTCCGCTGCAGATGCAAGATCAGATCACCTTTGGCGGCAACATGACCGAGCGGGTGTTTGTCAGTGCGCGCACCGGCGAGGGCATGGCCGGGTTGCGTGACATGCTCGCCCGGCTCGCACGCGCCGACGGCGAGGCAGGCTCGGTGCCCGGGAATTCCCACGGTGATGCGGAGGCTGTTGTGCAATTGGGCACAATCCAATAATGACGAAAATGAGAATCTGAGATGACAGCGTATTTACCTGCTTCCGGTTGGTCCCGGATTGGCCAACGCGTGCGCGACATGTTCAACCTGAACGATTCGCGCTGGGGCCGGGGCGATGACAAGTCGAACGGGGATGGCAAGCCGGATCAGCCATCCCGCGATGATCCGCCCGAGTTGCCGCCGCCGGCGGGCAACGGGCGCCCACGCGGACAGGGGCCGCAACAGGGTCCACCTGACCTCGATGAATTGTGGCGTGACTTCAATCGCAAGCTCAGTGGCCTGTTCGGCGGTGGGCGCGGTGGCGGCAGAGGTGGTGCGGGTGGCGGCGGATTTCAGCCGGACATGAAGAGTGCCGGAATCGGTGCCGGGCTGATCGCCGCTGTCGCCGTGTTGGTCTGGCTGGGATCGGGTTTCTTCATCGTGCAAGAGGGCCAGCAGGCGGTGGTGACCCAGTTCGGCAAGTACAAGAATACCGTGGGTGCCGGCTTCAACTGGCGACTGCCCTACCCGATCCAGCGCCATGAACTGGTGTTCGTGACCCAGATCCGCTCGGTGGATGTGGGCCGCGACGCGGTGATCAAGGCCACCGGACTGCGCGACTCGGCGATGCTGACCGAGGACGAGAACATCGTCGAGATCAAGTTTGCGGTCCAGTACCGCCTGAGCGATGCGCGCGCCTTCCTGTTCGAGAGCAAGAGCCCGACCGACGCGGTGGGCCTGGCGGCCGAGACCGCGGTGCGCGAGGTGATCGGCAAGATGCGCATGGACTCGGCGCTGTCCGAAGAGCGCGACCAGATCGCGCCGCGGGTGCGCGAGATCATGCAGAAGATCCTGGACCGCTATCAGGTCGGTATCGAGGTGGTCAACATCAACCTGCAGCAAGGTGGCGTGCGTCCGCCCGAACAGGTGCAAGCGGCCTTCGATGATGTGCTCAAGGCCGGCCAGGAGCGCGAACGTGCGAAGAACGAGGCGCAGGCGTATGCCAACGACGTGGTCCCGCGCGCGGTCGGTTCGGCCTCGCGGCTGAAGGAGGAGGCTGACGCCTACAAGGAGCGTATCGTGGCGCAGGCAGAAGGCGATGCACAACGTTTCAAGTCGGTGCTGGCCGAGTACCAGAAGGCGCCGCAGGTCACGCGGGACCGCATGTACGTGGACACGATGCAGCAGATTTATTCCAACGTGACCAAGGTGCTGGTCGATTCGCGTTCAGGCTCGAACCTGCTTTATCTGCCGCTGGACAAGATCATGCAGCAGGCCCAGTCCGATGGCGAGTCCGCCACGACTGCACCTGCGCCGGCTGGGACCGCTGTGCCCCCGATCTCCAGTACCTCCGATTCCCGCTCGCGGGATGCCACGCGTTCGCGTGAGCGTGAAACCCGCTAGGACCCATCATGAACAGGCTAGGACTTTTCTTTACCAGCGTCTTGCTGCTGCTGGCCATTGCCAGCTCCATGCTGTTCGTCGTCGATCAGCGGCAGTTCGGCGTGCGGTACGCGCTGGGCCAGATCAAGGAAGTGATCACGGAGCCGGGCTTGAATTTCAAGCTGCCTCCGCCGTTCCAGAACGTCAGCTACATCGACAAGCGTTTGCTGACGCTCGACAGTGTCGATACCGAGCCGATGCTGACCGCCGAGAAGCAGCGCGTGGTGATCGACTGGTACGTACGCTGGCGCATCACCGATCCGGGCGAATACATTCGCAACGTCGGCCTTGACGAGACAGCCGGTGCCAACCAGCTCAATCGCGTGGTGCGCAACGCTTTTCAGGAAGAGATCAACAAGCGCACCGTCAAGGAGCTGCTGTCGACCCGGCGCGAAGATTTGACGGCCGATGTCCAGCGAGAAGTCGTCGAGAATGTCGGCGGCGTCAAGCCCTGGGGCATCCAGATCGTCGACGTGCGCATCACGCGCGCCGACTATGTCGACACCATCACTGAATCGGTTTATCGGCGCATGGAGGCAGAGCGCAAGCGGGTCGCCAACGAATTGCGCTCCACCGGTGCTGCCGAAGGCGAGAAGATCCGCGCCGACGCCGATCGCCAGCGCGAGGTGACGATCGCCAACGCCTACCGCGATGCGCAAAAGATCAAGGGCGAGGGCGACGCGGAAGCGGCACGCGTCTATGCCGAGGCGTTCGGGCGCGATCCGCAGTTTGCGCAGTTCTACCGCAGCCTGGAAGCCTACAAAATGAGCTTCAACAAAAAGGGCGACATGATGGTGATCGATCCGGCATCGACGGAGTTCTTCAAGTCGCTTCGAGGCGTTCCAGCGGCACTGGCGGCTCCCAAGAAGTAGGGCTTGGAATCGGGCGACGTCTTTTGGTTGGCGCTGGCCCTGGTGCTGGTCATCGAGGGCCTGTTTCCGTTCCTGTCACCCGCAAAGTGGAAACGCATGTTCCTGCAGATCGTGCAGATGCAGGACGGACAGATCCGGTTTTTCGGGCTGTGCAGTGTACTGGGCGGACTACTGCTGATCTGGCTTCTGACCTGATCGGGGCCGGCTTGCTGCCGGTAGAATCGCTGTTTTAACAGCTTCCGATAAAACATGTCCGCCTGGGTCCTGCCGGATCATATTGCCGATGTCCTGCCATCCGAAGCGCGTCACATCGAAGAGTTGAGGCGGGATCTGCTGGATACGGCGCGGCGTTACGGTTATGAACTGGTCATGCCGCCGTTGCTGGAACATCTCGAGTCGCTGCTCTCCGGCACGGGAAAGGCCCTCAACCTTCAGACATTCAAGTTGGTCGACCAGATCTCGGGGCGCTTGCTCGGGCTGCGCGCCGACAGCACGCCCCAGGTCGCTCGGATCGATGCCCACCTGCTCAACCGCGCGGGCGTGACGCGCCTGTGTTATTGCGGCCCGGTGCTGCACACCCGTCCCGACAGGCCCCATGCCACCCGCGAGCCGCTGCAGTTCGGCGCCGAGATCTACGGCCACGGCGGGTTGGAGGCCGATCTCGAGATCCTGCTGCTGGCACTGCATTGCCTGCGTGCGGCACGGGTTCCCGATCCGATGGTGGATCTGGCCGATGTGCGGATCGTCGATGCGCTGCTGGAAGGGGTGCCCGCACAGTCGACCCAGGCCGAGGACATCCACCACGCACTCGCCTCCAAGGACGCCAGCGCGCTGGCCGCGCTGACGCGCAACCTGGACCGTCGCGCGCGCGAAGCGCTGCGGGCGCTGGTCGACCTGTACGGCGACGCGTCGGTGCTCGAGCGGGCACGCGCGGTGTTGCCCGACAAGCCGGGCATCACCGCCGCGCTGGACCAGCTTGGCTGGCTGTCTGGCCACCTGCAGGACGTCGCAGTGAGTTTCGACCTGGCCGACCTGCGCGGCTATGCCTACTACAGCGGCGCGCGGTTCTCCATCTTTTCTCCGAATGCCGTCGATGCGCTGGTTCGTGGCGGACGCTACGACGAAGTCGGTGCCGCGTTCGGTCGCAACCGTCCGGCTGTCGGATTCAGCCTGGACGTCAAGGCGCTGGTGGCGGCCGTGCCGCCACGGCCGCTGCATGCGGCGATCCGCGCCCCCTGGAGTGAATCGCAGGATGTGCGCAAGGTCATCGCTGCCTTGCGAGCGGCAGGAGAGACGGTGGTGTGCGTGTTGCCGGGACACGAGAGCGGAGTCGATGAGTTCCAGTGTGATCGCGAACTGCTGCAGGTTGCGGGGCAATGGGTAGTGCAGGCAATTTGAAGCGGATTTTTGAACATGAAAGCAAGCAAGGGGCGCAATGTCGTCGTCGTCGGGACCCAGTGGGGGGATGAGGGCAAAGGCAAGCTGGTGGACTGGCTCACCGAGAGCGCGCAAGGCGTGGTGCGTTTCCAGGGCGGTCACAATGCCGGGCACACGCTGGTCATCAACGGTGTCAAGACCGCCCTGCACCTGATTCCCAGCGGCATCATGCGCGCCGGTGTCAAATGCTACATCGGCAACGGGGTGGTCTTGTCGGCCGGCAAGTTGTTCGAGGAGATCGAAGGCCTGGAGCGCGTCGGTGTCGAGGTGCGCTCGCGCCTGCGCATCAGCGAAGCCTGTCCCCTGATCCTGCCGGTGCACGTCGCGCTCGACGTGGCGCGTGAGGCGGCCCGCGAGCAAGGCGGCCATGCCCGCATCGGAACCACTGGCCGCGGCATCGGGCCCTCCTACGAGGACAAGATCGCGCGCCGGGCCCTGCGTGTGCAGGACCTGAAATACCCCGAGCGCTTCGCCGCCAAGCTGCGCGAACTGCTCGCGCTGCACAACCATGTGCTGACCAGTTACCTGGGCGCTGCCCGCTACACATTCGATGACCCACTGGCGCAATACATGGCGAACGGCGAGGTGCTGTTCCAGCCGGTGTTCGACGAAGCAATGCGACACGCCGAACTGCTGCGGCCGATGATGGCAGACGTGTCGCGCGAACTCAACGAGGCCCATGCCCATGGCGCCAACCTGCTGTTCGAAGGCGCGCAGGGCACCTTGCTCGACGTCGACCACGGCACGTATCCGTATGTGACCTCGAGCAACTGCGTGGCCGGCAATGCAGCAGCCGGCTCCGGTGTCGGGCCCGGACTGCTGCACTACGTGCTGGGCATCACCAAGGCCTATTGCACCCGGGTCGGCGGCGGCCCGTTCCCGACCGAGCTGGACTGGGAGAAGCCGGGCACGCCCGGACACCACATGAGCACCATCGGTGCCGAGAAAGGGGTCACCACCGGTCGGGCGCGGCGCTGCGGCTGGTTCGACGCGGCCTTGCTCAAGCGTTCGGCGCAGGTCAACGGACTGTCCGGCCTGTGCGTGACCAAACTCGACGTGCTCGATGGCCTCAAGACGCTGAGCCTGTGTACCGGTTATGAGCTCGATGGCGAGACGCTGGACATCCTGCCCATGGGCGCCGAAGAGATCGCGCGCTGCAAACCGATCTATGAAGAGCTGCAGGGCTGGAGCGACAGCACGGTTGGCGTCACCCGCTACGCGGAACTTCCGATCGCAGCACGGTTATATCTGCAGCGCATCGAACAGGTCGTCGGTGTTCCGATCCACATGGTCTCGACCAGCCCGGATCGCGACCACACGATCATGATGCGGCATCCGTTTCTGGCTGATTAGGCCACTCCATCACCTTCAAACCCGGCCCGGAAGGATCACAGCATGTTGACAGAAGACGGCAAGCACTTGTATGTCAGTTATGACGAATACCACAATCTGATCGAGAAACTCGCGATCCGCCTCCACCAGTCCGGCTGGCAGTTCGACACCATCCTGTGCCTGGCGCGCGGTGGCATGCGCCCGGGCGACATCCTGTCGCGCATCTTCGACAAGCCGCTGGCGATCATGTCGACCAGTTCCTATCGCGCCGAGGCCGGCACCCGCCAGGGCATGCTCGACATTGCCCGCTACATCACCACACCCCGGGGCGAGATCGCCGGCAAGGTGCTGCTGGTGGACGACCTGGCCGATACCGGCAAGACGCTGGCGGCGGTGATCGACCAGTTGCGCAACAATTACAAGCCGATCACTGAACTGCGCAGCGCGGTGATCTGGACCAAGGGCGTGTCGGCCTTCAAGGCCGACTATTCGGTCGAATTCCTTCCCACCAACCCGTGGATCCACCAGCCGTTCGAGGGCTACGATGCCATGCGTCCCGAGCAGCTCATCGCCAAGTGGAGCGTCTGAGGCATGGCGTCGCGTCCCAGTATCAGTGCCACTGGCCTGATCCATCATCCGTACTGCCCGCCCGCCGGGTTTGCCGCGCCTCAGCCTCCGATCCACAAGGCATCGACGGTCATCTTTGCGAACGTGGCAGCGATGCGCAGTGCGCAATGGAAGGACAAGACCGGTTACACCTACGGGCTGCATGGCACGCCCACCACGTTTCTGCTGGAGGAACGGCTGGCCACGCTGGAAGGCGGCCTGCAATGCCTGCTCGTGCCCAGTGGGCTGGCGGCGATCGCCACCGTCTGCCTGTCACTGCTGCGCACCGGCGACGAGGTGCTCATTCCCGACAATGCCTACGGTCCGGCCAAGACCCTGGTGCAAGGTGAACTGCTGGCCTGGGGCATCACGCACCGCTACTATGACCCGATGGACGTCCAGGACCTGGCCGGAAAGATCGGGCCGGCAACCAGATTGGTCTGGCTGGAGGCGGCGGGCTCCGTCACGCTGGAGTTCCCCGACCTGCTGGAGATGACGCGCATCTGCCGCCAAAAGGGCGTGCTGACCGCGCTCGACAACACCTGGGGCGCCGGTCTCGCGTTCAGTCCATTCGACTTGATTCCCGGTTCGGACACGCCGTTGGCGGTCGACCTGACCGTGCATGCCCTGACCAAGTATCCCAACGGCGGCGGCGACGTATTGATGGGCAGCATCGTGACCCGTGACCCGCAGTTGCACCTGCGGCTCAAACTGACCCATATGCGGCTGGGCCTGTCGGTGGGCGCGAACGATGCCGAGGCCGTGTTGCGCGGCCTGCCGAGCATCATGCTGCGCTACGAGGCGCATGACGCCAGCGCCCGCGCCCTGGCGGTATGGGCGCTGGAGCAGCCGGAGTTCGTTCAGGTGCTGCATCCGGCCCTGCCGGGATCACCCGGTCATGCGCACTGGCACGAGGTCTGCCACGGCGGTCCTGGCAGCGCGGCCGGCCTGTTCAGCGTGGTCGTCGACGCGCGATTCACACAGGACCAGATCGACGCGTTCTGCGATGCGTTGCGCTGGTTCAAGCTCGGTTACAGCTGGGGGGGACCGATGAGCCTGGTCGTGCCCTACAAGCTGTCCGAGATGCGCTCAGGCTGGCCGGCCCATCTGCGCGCTGGCACTGTGGTGCGGTTCTCGACCGGCCTCGAGGCGACGGCCGATCTGCAGGTTGACCTCGAACAGGCGTTGCGACGTGCCTTGCGCTGACTCGGCGGTGTCGTGCATGGACTGGCCACCGGTGCGCTAGGCTCGCGGCCATGCCTGCTGGACCACACTCTGGCTCGTCCGACAAGGGCGACGCGCCGCTGCCGGACCCGTTGGAGACGACATCTCCGGCGCCGTATTTCCTGCCACCACCAGAAGGTCCGCAAAAGACCATCACCCGGCTCGGCCTCGCAGCGCCGTGGCGCTGGCTGGCGCTCGGGTGGCGCGACTTGCGCGCTCACGCCGGCATCGCACTGTTCTATGGCGTCTGTTTCTGGCTCATGGCGGTGGTGCTGGCGCTGGTGTTTCGCAACAAGCCGCAATACACGATATCGATCGCCTCCGGCTGCCTGCTGATCGGACCTTTCATGGCCATGGGCCTGTATGAGGTCAGCCGGCGCCGCGAAGCGGGCCTCACTCCCGACCTGGCCTCGTCGCTGACCTGCTGGGAAGCCCGGTTGCGCAGCGTCGGGCTGCTGGTGCTGGTGCTGATCGTGCTCGAGCTGGTATGGGGCCGCGCTTCCTTGGTGGTGTTCGCGGTGTTTTTCAACACAGGCATGCCCTCGACCACCGGTGTGTTCGACGCGATCTTCAACCTGCAGAACTGGGAATTCATCGCTGTTTACCTTGCGGTCGGAGGCCTGTTCGCCGGCCTGGTCTATGCGATCGCGGTGGTGTCCATTCCAATGATCCTCGATCGGGATACCGATGCCATATCGGCTGCCATTACCAGCTTGCAGGTCGTTTTCGAGAACCTTGGCGTGATGCTGCTGTGGGGCGCGATGATTACCATCCTGGTGGTGCTGGCGCTGTTGCCCTGGGGCCTGGGTCTGGTCGTGGTCGGCCCCTGGCTCGGGCACGCGACCTGGCATGCCTATCGTGGATCGGTTGGCTGGCTGGCTGAGGCTCCCCGGCCTGGTGCCGAGCAGGCCAGCACCTGAGCGGGCCGGTTTTGCCCCGGTCCGTCTGAACTGTTAAAGTGAGGCTTCAAACTGAAAGGTCAACTTGGCAACACCGAACTACGGATACGAGAAGCGGCAAAAGGAACTTGCGAAGAAGCGCAAGAAAGAGGACAAGCTCAGGGAAAAGGCCCAGCGTAAACAGGGCGGCGCAGGCGACTCCGATTCCGGCCAAGCATACGTGGATCCTTCCTTGGCACCGGGCGACCGGATGCCGGGCGCCTCGTCACCGTCCTGAAAACTGCCTGAACCGCGTCAGGCTTCCTGCCAGTCCCCTCGGCGCTCGAAGTCCAGCGAAGCGGCCAACGCGTCCATGGCTTGCGCGCTGCGGTTGGCGGGCGACACAGTGCGGGCCTTGGCGAAGTTTCTGAAGTTGCGCTGCATTGACTGCAGGTAGACCGGGTCGTAGTGCTGGGTCAGCAGATCCTGCACCACGTCTGGCAGGCGACCTTCCCGAACCGCCGATTTCCAGGCCTGCACCGTCGCCTTGCCGCGGATTTCGATCAACGCATCGAGCCGCGAGCAGAATGTTTCGGTGTCGCGCACGAAAAAATTGTAATCCTCCATCAGCAAGGCCACCCGTTCGGTATCCCTGAGCACCAGGTTCAGGCAATGGCCGCGTGTACGCATGGCGTCCATCAGAGCCGCCGGCACCGCAACATTGCCTACCTTGCGGCTTTCGCTCTCCACCACCACCGGCCGCGCCGGATCCATGCGGCGCAGCACGTCCCAGACATGGGTGTCGAACGCCTTCTGCGATGGCTGCGGCAAGCCGGGAATGGCGCCCAGAACCGAACTGCGGTGGTGTGCCAGCGCCTCCAGGTCCAGCACCTGGGCGCCGGCACGCGCCAGCGACTGCAACAGCCGGGTCTTGCCGGAGCCGGTGGTTCCGCACACAACCTGGTAGTTGAACTGGCCGGCCATGCGTTCGGTATCCGCCAGCAGGGCGGCGCGAAACGCCTTGTACCCGCCCTGCAGGATGTGGACGCGAAAACCGATCTGATCGAGTACCAGCGACAAGGAGCCACTGCGCTGGCCGCCGCGCCAGCAATATACCAGCGGACGCCAGCTCCGGGATTTGTCGCACGCGCGTTGCTCGACATGGGTGGCGATATTGCGCGCCGCGATGGCTGCGCCCATCTTGCGTGCCTCGAACGGATTCACCTGCTTGTAGGTCGTCCCCACGGCATGGCGCTGGGCGTTGTCCAGCGTGGGCCAGTTGAGTGCGCCCGGCAGGTGGTCCAGGGCATATTCGTCCTCGCTGCGCGCATCGATGACGGTGTCAAACTCATCGAGCCGACGCAACACGTCCACGGCGTCGACCAGGGTCAGGCTCACTGCAATTGCTTTCGCAGCGCGGGCCAGACATTGGCCAGCATGATGGGTTGCGCTTGTTCGGTCGGGTGAATGCGATCGCTCTGGAACAGCCGGGTCGGATCCTCGGCATCGGCCACACCCTTGAGCAGGAACGGCACCAGCGCGGCACCATGGGCGCGTGCCGCTTCGTCAAACAGGGAGGCAAAGCGGTTGGCATAGTCACTGCCGTAGTTTGGAGGCACCTGCATGCCGACCAGCAGCACCTTGGCGCCGGCCTGCCGGGCGAGCTGGGTCATGTGGCCGAGGTTGTCCCGCGTCATCTGCAGCGGCAGGCCGCGCAGCGCGTCGTTGCCTCCGAGCTCGATGATGACGTGGCTGGGCGCATGTTGCTTGAGCAGCGCTGGCAGGCGGCTGCGTCCGCCCGATGTGGTGTCCCCGCTGATGCTCGCATTGACCAACCGCGCCGGCACCGCTTCCGCGCGCAGCTTGTTGTCAAGCAAGGCGACCCAACCGCTGCCGCGGCGCAGCCCATATTCAGCGCTCAGGGAATCTCCCAGCACCAGGATGGTGTGGACGGCGGCTTTGCCCTTACCATTGCCGTCGGTGCTGGTTTTGGCGACTGAGGCGCTCTGCGCCCAGGCGCCACCTGTGCAAAACCCCGCGCCGCCGGTGGCGCCTGCTGCCAAGATAAAGTGTCGTCGATTCAAATCCATAAGTCTTTCATGCCCAACGCCAGTGCCGAGTCCATCATTGCGGTCGAACATGTATTCAAGTCAGTGACCGATTCGACCGGTACGCTCGACATTTTGCGCGATATCGATTTTTCCCTGGCGCCAAGGGAAACTGCCGCCATTGTCGGCGCTTCGGGATCGGGCAAGAGCACGCTGCTGTCCATCATCGCCGGGCTCGACACGCCCACGCGCGGCACCGTGCGGCTGGCCGGCCAGGACCTGTTTGCGATCGACGAGGACCAGCGCGCCGCGTTGCGCGCCGACAAGGTTGGCTTCGTGTTCCAGAGTTTCCAGCTGATGGGCAATTTGACCGCGCTGGAGAATGTCATGCTGCCACTCGAGCTATCCGGTCGGCGCGACGCGCGCAAGGCCGCAGGAGAGATGCTGGCGCGGGTGGGGTTGTCCGAGCGACTCGGCCATTATCCGAAGGTGCTCAGCGGCGGCGAGCAGCAACGCGTCGCACTGGCGCGTGCATTTGTCGTGCAGCCGGCTGTGCTGCTCGCCGACGAGCCGACCGGCAGCCTGGACTTCGCCACCGGCGAGACGATCATGGCACTGATGTTCGACCTCAATACTGAATTGGGCACCACCCTGGTACTGGTCACGCACGACCAGGGTATTGCGCGGCGTTGCTCCCGTCGCATCACAATCGAGGCCGGGCGCATCGCCGAACCTGTGGGTACCTGACCCTTCCCGCTGGCGCAGCGCCACATGAAGGCGCAACGGCAGCGGCACTGGATAATCGGCGCATGTCCAGTCCCAAGATCGTGTTCGGCTTTCACGCTGTTGGCGTGCGCCTGCGCACTGCGCCCCAGTCCATCATCGAGCTGCATGTCGACGCCAGCCGGCGTGACGCCCGCATGCGCCAGTTCATGGAACGCGCCAGCGAAGCTGGTGTGCGGCTGATCGAGTCCGATGGCCTGCGTCTCTCGCGGCTGTGCGGCGGACACGCGCATCAGGGCGTGGCTGCGCGCGTCAACCCCTTGCTGCAGACGCACTCGCTCGACGAGCTGCTCGAGAACCTCGAGGAATCCCAGGCCGCGTTGCCGCCGCTCCAGCGTACCGCGGCGCTGCTGCTGATACTCGACGGCGTGACCGATCCGCACAACCTCGGTGCCTGCCTGCGCGTGGCCGACGGCGCCGGCGCGCATGCGGTGATCGCACCCAAGGACCATGCCGCAGGGATCAACGCCACGGTGGCCAAGGTTGCCAGTGGCGCCGCCGACACGGTGCCGTATTTCATGGTGACGAATCTGGCCCGCACGCTGGTCGAACTCAAGGAACGATCGATCTGGGTCATCGGTACCAGCGATGCCGCGCCTCGGTCGCTGTACCAGGCCGACCTGCGCCAGCCGGTAGCGCTGGTGCTGGGCGCTGAAGGCGCCGGCATGCGGCAACTGACCGGCAAGACCTGCGACGAGCTGGTGCGGATCCCGATGCGTGGCGCGGTCGAGAGCCTGAACGTGTCGGTCGCCAGCGGCGTTTGCTTGTACGAGGCACTACGCCAGCGCAGCCTGCCGGCAGGCTGAACCGACAAACGGTAGTTGAACCGACAAACGGCAGTTGACCGCTCGGTTTCCGGAAAGGTCAGCATTCCCGCAAGACACACCAGTACTCCACGCCAGCCGAAATGACGGCCGCCGATGATCAGCGACAGGTTCACCACATTGGGCCCAGGCAGGACCTGGGCCTCAGACCAGTCCTCGACGAACTCCTCAGGCGTCAGTCAGCGCTTTTTCTCGACCAGTTCGCGTTGTACTACAGCGAGAACGCCGCCGAAACCCTGCAACGCCAGAAAGCTGAAAGACCAGAACAGGTCGGCCAGTGATGCGGGACGGCACGGGGTGGCGGGCGCTGTGGGCGTGTCCGGCAGCATTGTGTGATTATCGAGTCGTGCCTGGCGCATGCAGACGGGTGGCCAACCTTACCCCGTGCTGATCACGGCCACGGCCACCGTCATCGCTATGTCCATCGGCACGTGTAGCCGCTGGTGCCGGGCGTGCCGCCGCTCGGCAGCTGGTCATGAGCGCGATGCGGTCGCCTCCGGCGTGATTCATACGGTGGCCGCATCGTCCGCAGCGGCCAGTTCGGGCGCTTGCCCGCTGACTGTCCCGACCAGGGCCTCGATCCGGTTGAGCCACTGCTGCATCGGCACCGGATAGGGCTCGTCGGCCCCGCTGCGCCAGCGCCGGCGTGCCTCGCGCCCCAGCGTGCGCAGCTGCCAGCTGGCCTCGCGCACCAGCAGTGTGAGCTCGGTCTGTACCGTTTCGTCCTGCACCTCTTCGCCCAGCTGGGCCAACTGGTCGGGGACCGCGCCCACACACGCCAGCGCGCGGCGCAGCTTGGTGCCATGGTCGGTCACCAGGACCATGCCGTCCTTGCGCGCCGGGGTCAGCCGGGCGTCGGCGCCAAGGTTCAGCGGCAATTGCGCCAGGATCGCGTCGATCTCGCCCAGCAGGTCCACCGGGTCGTCGAGCAGGACCACCGCCGCACTGAGCACGTCCAGGTGTGGCTGGACCATGGTCAGTACCCGTGCCGACAGGACCGGATCGTAACGGTGCGCGTTGAGACGCAGCAACACGGACAATTGCAGTTCCGGTGCGCTGCGTCCGGGCGCGAACATCGCGGCAACCACCTGAGACAGGCATATCAGCCGGCCCAGCGCACTGATCGCGTCGCCGGACAGGTTGCGCGGATATCCCGATCCATCGAGGTACTCCTGGTGTTCCGACACGGCGCGCACCACCTCGCTCGGGTACTGGTGGTGGCGCTCGACCAGGGTCGTGGACAGAAGAGGATGCGAATACAGCTGGCGGCGCTGGTCGCGGTTGAGCCGGTGTGCCGGATGCAGCAGCACTGGATCGACATGCAACATGCCAATGTCATGCAGCAGGCCCGCCGCGGCGGCCATGCCCATGTCGAAACGCGGCGTCAGCGGCCCCCGGTTGACCAGCCAGATCGCCATCAGGGCGGTGCGCACCAGGTTCATGTAGATCTCGGGGCGCAGGTCGCGCGCGACAGTCAACTGGAACGCCATGGCCTCGGGCAGGGGCACCGTCTCGACCACGCTGAGCGCCAGTTTGCGTTGCGGCCCCTGCGGCGCGAGCCGTCCGAAAAAAGGCACCTCGTCCATGATCGATGCGGCGGTGCGCTTGAGCGAGTCGCCATTGACGCCATTGACACTGACGACCGAGTCTTCCAGTGGCACGCTCAGCCTGTGCTGCATCAAGCGGTCGTACAGGCCCAGGTTGATTGCCACGCCCTTGTCGACGACCTTGATGCCCTGGCTGTTGAAGATCGCCCGCGACGCCACTACTTCCCGCTTCTCACCCATCTGCGCAACAGCTTGCGTGAAATGTTTGCGGTCGTTGGTGGCGTCGGTCATGTCAATCGGGCTGGTGGCGGGGCGAACAGTGGAGCATAACCCAGCGTGCAGCCGGCATGCGCCAACCGTCCTCTATGATGGCGTCCGATGGTTTCCAATTCCAAAACGCTATTCTCCGCGCCGGTCGCCGACAACCGCGCCTTGCGTGTTGCGCTGGGTCAGTTTGCCACTGGCGTGACGGTGATCACGACCCGCGCACCGGACGGCGCCTTCGTCGGTCTTACCGCCAATTCGTTTGGCGCCCTCTCGCTCGATCCGCCCCTCATCAGCTGGGCCCTGCGGCTCGGCTCGTCCAGCCTGGCGGTGTTCCAGTCCAACGAGCGCTTCGTCGTGAACGTGCTGACCGAGGCCCAGGTCGAGACGTCGCGCCTGTTTGCGTCCGCGGCACCCGACAAATTCGCCCAGGTGGCGCATGCCGAGAACCAGGATGGCATGCCCTATCTGCATGGTGCTGCTGCCTGGTTCGAATGCCGGCTGGTGTCGCACCAGGTGGCCGGCGACCATTGCCTGTTCGTCGCCGAAGTCGAGCGTCACACGCACGCCGAGACTGCGCCGCTGCTGTTCCATGCTGGCGCTTATTACACGCTGGGTTCCCGCCTGTGATGGGCACGAAGGAGCTGCAGCGATGATGCAACAACGGATCGAGGCCCGATGGCTTGAAGCCTTTGCCCAGGTGTTCCGGCGGTGCGGCGTTCAGCCGGGTGAAGTCGCCGCGATCCTGTCGGAGAGCCAGTCGCGACCGGTCCTGATGCAACTGGCCGAACTGGCATTGCAAGGCCTGGGGGCGCGCGTGTTCCATGTGATGTTGCCCAGCCCCCGGCTGCATGCGCCGGTGCCGGTGCGCTCGACCGGTGCCTCGGACGCGATCGGCCGTATGGCGCCGGTGGTGAGCGCGCTGGCCGGCCGCGGGCCATCTCGCCAACCTGGAACAACCGGCGGCCTTCAACGCCGCCGTGCTGCAGTTCCTGCAGGCCCATTTTCCTGCCCGAAGAGGAGCCCCTTGATGTCGACCGCCCCCAACGATTACGCCTCCAGTCGCTACCAGACGCCTTCGATCGCCGGTGACTACACCGCGCTGACCGACAAGCAGGCGCAGTTGCTGGCAATCGCCTCCGACCTCGGTCGCAACAAGTTCGCGCCCCGCGCCGGGCAGATCGATCGGGACGCAGTGTTCCCATTCGAGAACTATTCCGACATGCATGCAGCCGGCCTGCTGCGCATCTGCGTGCCGGAGCAATACGGCGGCTGGGGTGCCGACTTCGCAACCTATGTCATGACGGCCGCCGAGATCGGCCGCCATTGCGGCGCCACCGCGCTGACCTTGAACATGCATGTAAGTTCGACCATGTGGACCGGCTTCATCGCCGATGACCTGGACATGACGCCCGAGCAACGTACCAGCCACGAAAAGCACCGGGCGTTGCACTACCGCCGCATCGTCGAACAAGGCAAGGTGTATTCGCAGCCGTTCTCGGAAGGCGGGGCGGCGGCCGCCGGCAAGGCTCCGTTCGGCACGCTGGCGCGCAAGGTCGACGGCGGTTATGTCGTCAACGGCCGCAAGATCTTCGCATCGCTGGCCGGTGCAGCCGACTACTATGGCATCCTGTGCACGCTGGACAAACCGGGTGCGACGCAACGCGACGCCTTGTACCTCGCAGTGGACCGCAACCTGCCCGGTGTGACCGTCAGCGGCGACTGGGATCCGCTGGGCATGCGCGGCACGGTCTCGCGCAACCTGCTGTTCGAGGACGTGTTCGTACCCGATGCTGAACGACTCATGCCCGAGGGCATGTATGCGCAGGCGGCGCTGCGCTGGCCGCACATGTTCGCGACCTTGTCGCCGACCTACATGGGCATTGCGCAGGCGGCCTATGACTTCACGGTGCAATATCTGCGCGCCGAGGTGCCGGGCATGCCGCCAGTCAAACGCCGCATGTATCCGACCAAGCAGATCGCGGTGGCCGAGATGAAGGTCAAGCTCGAGCAGACGCGGGCCATCTTCCTGCAGAATGCGCGGGTGGCACGTGTCGATCCGTCCAAGGAGATCCGGCTCGGCCTGCTCGCGGCGCACTACACCATCATGGAGAACGCCAACGAGATCTGCCGCCTGGCGGTGCGCACCTGCGGCGGACAATCGATGCTCAAGACGATGCCACTCGAGCGCATGTACCGCGACTCGCGGTGCGGCTCGCTGATGCTGCCGTGGACCGCCGAGTTGTGCATCGACCGGCTGGGCCGCGAATGCCTGTACGAAGCTGGTGAACGCGACGAGCCCGACGTGTTGTAGGCGGTCTGGCTGCGGGCCGTCGCCGATGAACCTGTCGCGCATCATCGAGCGCCGTGCGCAGTTCACACCTCGCTGGAGTCCGCGTCCTTGCTGGCGCTTTTCGAGGGCCGTATCGCCCGCTTCAAACTACCGCGCTGAGTGTTGTTCCGCGGCGATCTGCCCGAGACGGCGCTGGGCAAGGTGCAGAAGGCGCAACTGCTGGACTGGGCGCGGCAGAGCTGACAAAACTCGGGCGTGCCAACACGGCTTAACCGCGTCAGAAGCGGGTCGTGATCGCATCGCAGACGTTGTAGCCGTCATCGACGATCGCCATCCAGCGCCATTTGTCGAACGTGGTGCAGGGGTGGGAGATGCCCAGTCCGATCCTGTCGCCGACCTGCAGATCGATCGCGCTGCCCTCGGGCGCACGCAGATAGGCATGCTGGTCGTTCAGGCCCGTGACCTTCCAGTTTGCCGGGGCCGCAACGACGGTCTGCGCACCATGGCGGCAGACCCAGACCGGCAATGGCATCGTCACATCGAACGACAGGTCGCGTTTGCCGGCAGCGACGATCGCCAGGCCGGGCTCCGGACGCGACTGCACCGTGGCCCAGACCTCCAGTGCCGACCGCAGGCCATGACCACAGGACAGGCGGCTGTTCATCACCGTCATCATGCGTTTGTAATTTGCTGGGCGGCCGAACTCGCGTGCAGACGGCGCGCCAGATGCTGGGCGCTGGCATGGTCACGGCAACCGGTACGGCCGCCGTCCAGGCCCACCTCGAGCAATACCTCGAACGGCAGTGCGCCATCCGCATGGTCGAACCAGAACTCGATCAGATCGAGCTGCCGGATCGAGTCGACGAGAAACAGGATACGCAGGTCCGTCGCGTCCCGGCGCCATTGCGCAACGGCGGCCAGGTCGGCATCGGTCAGCACCTGATTGGCGATCAGGCAGTTGCGCACGCCAGCGTCGATGCCGACCCGTGCCTGTCCGACAGTGGCAAAGGTGATGCCCCAGGCACCGGCCTGGAGCTGACGCTGGAACAACTGCGGCGACATCGTGGTCTTCCCGTGCGGAGCCATGTCGACGCCGTGCTCCCGCGCAAAGCCCTGCATCCATTGCAGGTTGGCCGCCAGAGCGTCGCGCCGGATCACGGCCAGCGGCAAGGGCAGGTCGCCTCGCAGCAGGTTCCAGCCCTGGGCACCGATCTCCGATCGTCGCAGGGCCGCATGCTGGTGCGGGAATCCCTTGAAGCTGGAATCGATCAGGGGATCGGAATCGTCAAGCATGGTTGCATCTCCCGTGTGCTGGCAGGTTCGCTCGCTGACATACTATTCAGTGCAATATATGGCCGAGAAACAATACCGGCGATTGTTTGGTGGATAGGGCTGCCTGTGGGAGTATCGGATGGCCCGGGCAATCGCCGACGCACGGGTGCGGCGTACCGATGGCTGCGCCAGCAAGACCATGAAGCAAGCCATCGACCCGATAAAGGACACGCATGGGTTCTCGCTATGAATTGCATTACTGGCCTTCGATCCAGGGACGCGGGGAGTTCGTCCGACTGGCGTTCGAGGCGGCCGGGGTCGATTACGCCGACGTGTCGCGCGGCCAGGGCCTGCCCCGCAAGGGCATGCCGACGCTGTTGAACTGGCGTGACAACCAGGCCCTGGCGACGCCGCCGTTTGCTCCGCCGGTTCTTCAGCATGGCAAACGGGTCATCGCACAGACCGCGGCCATTCTCATGTACCTGGGGCCACGACTGGGCCTGGTCGGTCACAGCGAGGGGTACCGTTTGTGGACTCATCAGATCCAGCTGACGATCGCCGATGCCGTGACCGACGCCCACGACACCCACCATCCGATCTCCGGATCGATGTTCTACGAGGACCAGAAGACCGAGGCCTTCAGGCGCGCCAAGGATTTCCGTGAGAACCGACTGCCCAAATACCTGGCCTGGTTCGAGGCCATCTTGCAGCGCAACAAAAGCAATGCCCGCTCGGGCAAACTGCACCTGGTGGGTAGAAGCAGGTGTTATGCCGACCTGTCCTTGTTCCAGCTCGTCGAAGGTTGCCTGTACGCCTTTCCCAACGCGGCCAGCGTGGCGCTGGACGATGCGCCGCTGGTGCTGCGCTTGCACGACGAGGTTTCGCGGCACACGCAGTTGCAAGCCTATCTGCGCAGCGATCGTCGGATTGCGTTCAACGAGGACGGCATTTTTCGGCGCTATCCAGACCTGGACCGCTGACCCGGCAGCTCACCAGCTCAGCGGATCGACACAGTAATACTGGCGCAACTGCTCGAACAGGGCAGGGTGCTCCTGTGCCATTCGCGGCGCCTGCTCGAAAAACGCCTCCGATGCCACGGCGAAGAACTCGCCAGGATTCGTGGCACCGTAGTCGCTGAGCAGTCCGCTGGCCTGGCCCGACGCCACCCGTTGCTGTAACGCGGCAAACTCGTGCGAGAACACCCGCGCCCAGTCCCGGTAGGTGCGCCGGCTGCCAAGCGCTGGCGCGCCATTGGCCTGGCCGCTTTCCTGGTCGAGTTGGTGCGCGAATTCATGGATCACGACGTTGCGCCCATCGCCGGGATTGGCGACACCGTTCTCGACGTCCTGCCAGGACAACACGACCTGGCCCTGGGACCAGGATTCGCCGGACAGTACCTGGCGCAGGTCCTGCGTCACACCGGCGCCCACCGGATGAGCGCGGTCAACGACAAAGGGGCCGGGATAGACCAGGATCTGGCGCAGGCTGGGGTAATAACCAGCGTCGCGGTTGAGCAGCAGCAGGCAGGCCTGGGCTGCAATCGTCACCCGCATCGCCTCGGTCAGCTCGATACCGCCGCATGCAATGAAGGGCTTTTCGGCCAGGAACACCTGTATGTGCGCCTTGAGTTGCAGTTGCAGGTCGGCCGGCAGCCGCTGCACGAAAGGCAGGCGCTGCAGAACCTGCCGCCAGGGTGCCGGAAAGGGTTGCGCACGCAGTCGCTCGCGGCGGCGACCCAGCAGCCAGGGACGGGCCAGCAACCATGCCACGAAAAGCACCGCCAGCAGGGAGAAGATGAGAAAGGACAAGGTTCCGGGTTCCGTCGGGTCGTGCCTCGGTGGCACATGGGTGCGGTCACGCCGGTTGCAATGCCTGGCCCCAGCGGGTTTGCCTGCGGCGGCCTTTGGCGTCCCACCTGCCGGCACCCCGGCGAGGCGATTACCTCTCACTCAGGCTGCCAGCTGATCAGCCAGGTCCAGCAAGTCTCGCGCATGCAAGGTGTTGGCTGGATCGGGGCTGACATCCTTGATCCGGTCGGCGCCGAACTCGCTCGGACGCTCGATGTACGCTGTTTGCAGCCCGCAGGCACGGGCTGCGGCAAGGTCATCCTGGTGCGCTGCCACCAGCATCACGGCGGCGGGTTCCAGGTCGAACACCCGGGCCACGCCGAGATAGGTTGCCGGATCCGGCTTGTAGGCCTTGAATCCCTCGGCCGACAGGATGCAGTCCCAGGGCAGGCCGCCGTGTTTGGCCATATGGGTCAGCAGTCCGATATTGCCGTTGGACAAGGTGCTGATGATGTAGCAGCGCTTGAGCCGGGTCAGTCCCTGGACTACGTCGGGCCAGGGGTCGAGCCGGTGCCAGGCCTTGTTCAGGTGCAATTTTTCAGCCGTACCGAGGTCGCGCACACCGAACTGCTCGAGTACTTCTTCCAGGATGATCCGGTGCAGGTCATCGATCAAGGTCCAGCCGAGCTCACCCGACATCACCCGGCGCATCGCCGGCTGATAACCGGCGCGCCATGCCAGAGCGAAAGCGCCGGCATCCACGCGCAGACCCAGCGCCTGGGCAACCTCGCGCAGGATGCCACCATGCCAGTCGACCACAGTGCCGAACACATCGAATGCCAGCACCTGGGGAGCCATCGGTTTCATCCTGATACCTTGTTCGCCCGCCCGAATTAAAGCTGTCGACATCGGCCGGCGACTCCGCAGGGGCTGGTGGTCTTGTGACCCAAGATAGCCTGGGATCAGAGATACAGCGGCAGGCAGATGCAGAAACCGGGTACGGTTGAGGTTGATGTGGTCCTCACCGTCGCTGCATCAACAAGACAATCACGTTTTTGAATCGCAAACGAGCAATAAACGGACTAACAGTTGAAGTGGACACCTCCCCATGGCTGAGGCTCCAGTGCAACCGTTCCGCGTCGAAAAATGCGCGAGCATGTTCTCCGTTACGGTCTGCTTTGCGATGGATCAGCTTGCGATCGATGCCTTACGTCGCCGAACCGCGGCGCCAACCAAACCCAGACCCGCCAACAACAGGGCATATGTCTCAGGCTCCGGCACTACAGCCACCTGCACCAGTTGCCCCCGCACCGCTCCCATCGGATCGGCGAGCGTATGCACATTGACATAGGCCAAACCGCCGACCAGCATGTCAAGGAACGACATCGCCGGAATGGATGGAGCAGACACGCCCGAGCCACCGACGAGCAAGGTGGTGCCGCTGTTCAGAAAAACAAAGGGTGCTGCGTTGAGACTCACGCGTACCGTCGCATTTTCGGCGGTGGTGGCCGCACCATGAATATGGAATGCTGACGCCGCCGTGCCTGCGACGAATCCTCCATCGAGGTCGAACACCGACATCGCGAAGTTGTATGTGTCGTCGGCAAGCGACATTGTGTTGAAATCGTTGTAGGACAGCGTGGCAATTCCGGTGGCGATGGAACCGGAAACGTGCCCAACCTCGTTGCCGGCGTTCAGATTGGCATTGAACTGATAGACGACCGCGTTGGCCATCAGGGGTAGCGCCAGTGCAGCGCCGGCTAGCAAACGTGGAATTGACAGGATCATCGGGTTTCTCCTTGGAGGGTTGGGTGCAGACCGACGATGTGGTCGGCATGTCACATGCAATAAGATGTTACGACGGCATAAGGGTTCCTTCTGTAGCCCGTTCGGACTAACGACCAGCGCCTGCCACCGTTTTTGCGGTTGGGCACCAACATCCCGTGCGTCACAGTCAGGCCCGCCAGACCGGTGCTTGCGCAAGCCCCCAACTTGGCTACACTGGCAGCCACTCAGATCTGGTCACAGGAGGCGCCATGAAACCGATTCTTGAACTGCTGAAGAAGCGCGATTCCGCCGTGTACAAGGTCGCGCCGGACGTGACGGTGTTCGACGGCCTCAAGTTGCTATCCGACTATGGCGTGGGCGCGATGCTGGTGATGGAGGGGGACATGCTGGTCGGTGTATTTTCGGAACGCGACTACACCCGCAAGATCGCGCTGCAGGGCCTCAATTCCCGCGAGACGCCGGTATCGGTCATCATGACGCGCGACGTGATCACGGTTGGCCCGCATACCCGGACGCGCGAATGCATGACGCTGATGAGCCAGCACAAGATCCGTCACCTGCCGGTGTTGGATGGCAAGAAGGTGCTGGGCATGATCTCGATCCGTGACATCATGGACGACATCATTGCCGATCATGAGCAGACCATCGCGCAGTTGCAGACCTATATCAACAGCTGAGCGCGCTGCCGACCGGCTTCGATTCAGCCCTTGGAGCGCCAGCCCGGCTGCTCATGGTCCAGCCTGCGCTTGATGGCGGCGAAGAACAGGTCGCTCTGCGCGCGTTCACCGGCAATCTGCGCGGCGACGGCGCAGCAGGCGTCTTCCGCGATTTCGCGTAACGGCCTGCCGCCGGCCATCTGCATCGCCAGGCCCTGGTGCATGCAGGCACGCTCCAGGTAATACAGGTCGTCGAACGCCCAGGCCATGGTTGCGCCAGTGACCGTCACGCCATGACTGGCGCTGAACATCACCTCCTTGCCTTCCATGGCACGACCGATGCGCGCCCCTTCATTCTCATCGAGCACGATACCGCCATAGGTGTCGTCATACCCGACCCGGCCCCAGAACCGCAATGCGTTCTGGTGACTCATCGTCAGGCGGCCACCTTCGATCAGCGTCAACGCAGTCGCATGCGGCATGTGGGTATGCAGGATGGCCTTGGCCCGCGGGTTGAGCCGGTGGATCCACGAGTGGATGAAAAATGCGCTGGACTCGATCCCATGACGGCCCTCGATGACCGAGCCCTGGCCGTTGATCAGCAACATGTCACCGGCACAGACTTCTTCCCAGTGCAGGCCCTGTGGATTGATCAGGTAACGGTCGGGTGCGACCTCGACCGAAAAATGGTTGCATACACCTTCGCTCAGGCCAAGCCGGGCGGCCCAGCGCAGGGCGGCAGTCAGGTCTTCGCGTTCGTTGGGATAGCTGATCGGTGTCATGGTGGTGGTCCCGGGGCGGGTCGTCGTGGATGTCAGACCATTATCGGCAACGCCGAGAACTGGCAGGCAACCGGGCGCGACAGCCCGAAAACCAGGGCCAGCGAACCAGTCCCCGATCGTTCCGGGCACAATCCGGTCATGCTACCCAGCTATGTGATGCTCGACCTGGAAACCACCGGCGGCAACCCGGTCTCCGACCGCATCATCGAGATCGCGGCGGTGCGGCTGGAGGAGGGTCGGGAAGTTGCGCGCTGGAGCACGCTGGTGAACCCGGGACGCTGGATTTCGCCCTTCATCACCAGCCTGACCGGCATCGACAATGCCATGGTGGCTGACGCGCCGTGTTTCGACGTCGCGGCGCCGCGGCTGCTGGAACTGCTCGATGGCGCCGTGCTGGTGGCGCACAACGTGCGGTTCGACCATGGTTTCCTGAAGAATGAATTCCAGCGGATCGACATCGATCTGCGGGTGCGGCTGATGTGCACGGTGCGGCTGTCGCGCAAGTTGTACCCGCAGCACAAGGGCCACAGGCTGGATGCGATCTTGCGCCGGCACGGGCTGCACAGCAGCGCGCGGCATCGTGC
>JBBRVD010000038.1:0-24563 GCA_038247175.1 Burkholderiales bacterium
CTGCGAGTGCCACATCCGGAACACATACTCGTCAAGCAGATCGCCGCCATCGCCTTGGTCAACGACTTGAGCGTGGTGACGTGAAACGGGGCCGACTTCAACGACACCGGCGTCAGGCTGAAGAACTCGTTCTTGCCGGTCTGATCTGATCTTGTTGGGGGTGCAGTCAGAGGGTTGGAATCGTATAAAGAAAAATATTTCAATAATATCAATGGCTTAAGACAATAATGCAACTCGCCACCTGGAACATCAATTCCCTGACCGTTCGCCTGCCCCAGGTGCTGGACTGGCTCGCTGCCAATCCGGTCGACGCGCTGTGCCTGCAGGAACTCAAGCTCAGCGACGACAAGTTTCCGCGCGAGGCCTTGCAGCAGGCGGGTTACCACAGCGCGGTGTTCGGGCAAAAGACCTACAACGGCGTCGCCATCCTGAGCCGATCGCCGCTGCGCGACATGGTGACCAATATCCCCGGATTTGCCGATGAGCAGTCGCGCATCCTCGCAGCCACGCTCGACTCGCCGCAGGGTGCGCTGCGATTGGTCAACGGCTATTTCGTCAACGGCCAGGCGCCCGGCAGCGACAAGTTCGCCTACAAGATGCGTTGGCTGCAGGCCCTGCACGACTGGCTGCGCCAGCAGCTGGCGCAGCATCCAGAACTGGCCCTGCTGGGTGACTTCAATATCGCCGCCGAAGATCGTGACAGCTGGGACCCGCAAGGACTGCGCGAGACCATCCACCACACGACGCAGGAGCGCGACCATTTCCGTGCCCTGCTACAACTCGGACTGCACGACAGCTATCGTCTGTTCGACCAGGCCGAGAAGACCTACAGCTGGTGGGATTACCGTGACTTCGCGTTTCGGCGCAACCGCGGACTGCGCATCGACTACATCCTGATCAGCGATGCGCTCAAACCGAAGGTGCAGTCGTGCACCATCGACAAGGGACCGCGCAAGAATGAACGCCCCAGCGACCATACTCCGGTGGTGGTGAATCTGGCGGATTGAGGTCCGACCCTATCGACTCAGACCCGCATTCGCGGGCGGAACGGAGCCGGTCATGCCGATCATGTCGGGCGCAGCCGAAGATTGCCCAGGGCTCTGGGCCTGGTTTGGCGCGGCTACTCCAGGCCCAGGTCCTGGATCTTGCGCGTGATGGTGTTGCGGCCGATGCCGAGTTTCTGCGCCGCTTCAATGCGCCGGCCGCGGGTGTTGGCCAGTGCGGTGAGGATCAGCCGCGATTCGAACCGGCGCGTCATGGCATCCCACACGTCGGTTTGTCCGGCCGCCAGCATCTGGCTGGCCTCGATCTCCACGCCCGCTTCCCAATCCGCACCCAGGGCGATAGCCGCGCTGGCCGGCGCGAGGCCCTGCTCGTTCGGCGCTGTCAGGTCCGCAACAGCAGATTTCGTTACCGGCAGTGCTGCGGCAACGGCGACATCGGCGGGTGCAAGACCGCCAATACCCATCAAAACCTCCGGCGGCAGGTCCTTGGCATCGATGACCTGGGCCGGCGCCATCACGGTCAGCCAATGGCAGATATTCTCGATTTGCCGGACATTACCCGGGAAGGCGAAACGCGAGAGCTGGGCCAGGGCTGCATCGGAAATACGCTTGGGCTCGACCTCGAGCTGGCGCGCACTTTGTTGCAGGAAGTGGCGAGTCAAGGAGGGTATGTCCTCACGCCGCTCGCGCAGCGGCGGCAAGCGCAGGCGGATCACGTTGAGGCGGTGAAACAGGTCCTCGCGAAACGCACCATCCTTGACCCGTTGCTCCAGGTCCTGGTGCGTGGCGGCAATCACCCGCACGTTGGTCTTGATCGCGTCGTGACCACCCACCCGGTAGAAATTGCCATCCGACAACACGCGCAACAAGCGCGTCTGCAGGTCGAACGGCATGTCGCCGATCTCGTCGAGGAACAAGGTGCCGCCATCGGCCTGCTCGAAGCGGCCACGGCGCATGGTCTGGGCGCCAGTGAAGGCGCCACGCTCGTGCCCGAACAGCTCGCTCTCGAGCAGGTCCTTGGGTATTGCTGCCGTGTTGATCGCGATGAAGGGCGCGCTGCTGCCACCCCCCCGCGGCGAGTGTTTGTGCAGAGCGCGTGCCACCAGTTCCTTGCCGGTGCCCGACTCGCCGGTGATCATGACCGTGACGTTGCTCTGGCTCAGCCGGCCGATGGCCCGGAACACGTCCTGCATCGCAGGGGCTTGGCCTAGCATCTCGGGCGCTGCGACGGCCCGGTGCTCCAACACCTGCTCGCGCTGGCTCTCCTGCATCGCGCGGCGGATCAACTCGACCGCCTTGGGCAGGTCGAACGGCTTGGGCAGGTATTCGAAGGCGCCGCCCTGGAACGCGGATACCGCGCTCTCCAGGTCGGAGAATGCCGTCATGATGATGACCGGCAATCCGGGGCGGGCCCGCTTGACCTTCTCCAGCAATTCCAGTCCGGAGCCGCCAGGCATGCGGATATCGCTGACCAGGATCTGGGGACCATCGTCTTCTCCAGCGCCTTCGAGTGCCGAGAAGACGTCGCGGATATTGGTGAAGCTGCGCGTGGCCAGGTTCTCCCGCAGCAAAGCCTTCTCCAGCACGAAGCGAATCGACTGGTCATCATCGACGATCCAGATCGGCTTCATGATGCGGCGGGGCGCACGGGGCGCCTGGGAATAACGTTGAGGTTGAACAAGGGTCAGGGCAGAGGTATGAGTATCTTGAAGTCAGTGCGTCCCGGCGCGCTGTCCACCTCGATCAGACCGTGGTGCTGCTGGACAAATGACTGTGCCAGCGTCAACCCCAGTCCGGAACCCTCATCGCGCCCCGATACCAGCGGGTAAAAGATGCGGTCCTTGATCGAGTCTGGAACACCAGGCCCGTTGTCGATGACATGCAATTCCAATGCCAACCTGTAACGCTGCTTGCCGAAAGTGATCTGCCGAGCCACCCGGGACCGCAGCGTCAGACAGGCGTCGCCTGCGGCGATGCGCTCGGTCAACGCCTGGCAAGCATTGCGCGCGATGTTGAGCACGGTCTGGATCAGTTGCTCGCGATCGGCGCGCAACTCGGGTATCGAAGTGTCGTAGTCGCGCACAACCTTCAAGCCGCGCGGGAACTCGGCCACCACCAGCGAGCGCACCCGCTCACAGACCTCATGGATGTTGACATCCGCAACCCGCTGCGGAAACCGGTGGGGTGCCAGCAGCCGATCGACCAGGGATTGCAACCGGTCGGCTTCGCGGATGATCACCTGCGTGTATTCGGTCAGGCCCCGGTCATCGATCTCCATCTCCAGCAACTGCGCCGCTCCGCGAATGCCACCCAGGGGATTCTTGATCTCATGCGCCAGGTTGCGAATCAACTCCTTGTTGGCCTGTGCCTGGTCGGTCAAACGGTCTTCGCGGTCCTGCCGCGCCTGCTGCTCCAGCGGCAGCAACTCGACGATGATCTCACCCCGCGATTCAGTCTGCGTGATGATGACATGCACCGGCAGCGACTCATGGTTCGGCCGGTTGAGCGTTGCGTCATACCGCAATGCCGCGAACTCGTTGACGCCAGCGCCGTGCAGTGCGTTGAGCAGCGTCTGCCGTTCAGTGAAGTTGTCGGCGAGCTGCGAGGCCTCGATGGTGCGACGCGAAACACCCAGCGCGTCCTCCAGCGCGGAGTTCGCAAAAACCACGATGCCGTCCTCGCGCACCACTGCCACCAGCGTGGCCAGGCGGTCGAAGGGGCGAAATCGCGCGGGGACGGTGACAGGTGGGAACGGAGAAGATCGGGTGCCGGTGCGCACTATTTCGAGCCGGAGACGCGCCCGAGTTCGCGGCGGATGCCGGCCACGTCGCTCTCGGCGCGCGCCACATCGGCTTTGATTTCAGCTACGCGGTCCAGGTACTTCTGGTAATTGCGCGCCTCGCTGCCCCGTTTCTCCGGCTCGCCATTGTTGTATTCACGCGACAAATCTGCAAATCGGGTTTCGGCCTTCTTCAATTCGGACTCCAGAATCAACCGCGCGTCGGTATCGCGGGCTTTCTGCTCTGCCGTGTCGACCCGCGCGGCGGGAGGTGCGGCGGACGCCAGCCGCACCGACGACGGAGGCACCGGCGCCGCTTTGGTCACGGGCGGCTTGAAACCTTCGACGATGGTGACGTTTGCGCCCTCCACCAGCTTGCACTGGCCCTTCTGGGCTTCGGTGATCTTGTTGGTGTACTCGTTACCACAACGATAAATCTCCGCATGGGCGAGGCCGGTCAAGGCCATCAATGATGCGACCAAAGGTATCAACGAAAAAATCTTCATGCTATCTCCACGCATCTTCAGATGCAGGGCTGGTTTTCCAGTATGCGTCAATTGACGGGATTGACCAAACGACCGCCCTTTTCCCTAAAAGGAAAAGGGCGGTCGATGCCGCCCTCTCGTGTTGCTGGAGGCCGGGCTGCGAAGACCCGCGCCGGCAGTTTCAGGTTACAGCGAGTAATACATGTCGAACTCGGCCGGATGGGTCGTCATGCGCATGCGCGTGACTTCCTGCATCTTGAGCTCGATGTAGCCGTCGATCATGGTGTCGGTGAAAACGCCCCCCTTGGTCAGGAATGCGCGCTCGCGGTCCAGATACTCCAGGGCCTGGTCCAGGCTGTGGCAGACGGTCGGGATCTTCGCGTCCTCCTCCGGCGGCAAGTGGTACAGGTCCTTCGTGGCGGCTTCGCCCGGATGGATCTTGTTCTCCACCCCGTCCAGGCCAGCCATCAGCAAGGCCGAGAAGCACAGATACGGATTGGCCAGCGGATCCGGGAAACGCGCCTCGATGCGGCGGCCCTTGGGATTGGCCACATAGGGAATCCGGATCGCTGCAGAGCGGTTCTTGGCCGAATACGCCAGCTTGACCGGCGCCTCGAAGTGCGGAACCAGGCGCTTGTAGCTGTTGGTGCCCGGGTTGGTGATCGCATTGAGCGCACGGGCGTGCTTGATGATGCCACCGATGTAGTACAGCGCGAAATCCGACAAGCCGGCATACCCGTCACCGGCAAACAGGTTCTTGCCGTCTTTCCAGATCGACTGGTGCACATGCATGCCGGAGCCATTGTCGCCAACGACCGGCTTGGGCATGAAAGTGGCCGTCTTGCCGTAGGAATTGGCAACGTTGTGCACCACGTATTTCAACAGCTGCGTCCAGTCGGCGCGCTGAACCAGCGTGCTGTACTTGGTGCCGATCTCGTTCTGGCCGGCGCCCGCCACCTCGTGGTGGAACACCTCGACCGGGACACCCAGCGATTCGAGGATCAACGCGCATTCGGCGCGCAGGTCTTGCGTGCTGTCGACCGGAGGGACCGGGAAATAACCGCCCTTGACGGTGGGACGATGGCCGCGGTTGCCGCCTTCGATTTTCTTGCCGCTGTTCCAGGGCGCCTCGTATTCGTCGATCTTGACGAAACAACCGGACATGTCGACATTCCAGCGCACGTCGTCGAAGATGAAAAATTCCGGCTCCGGGCCGAAAAAGGCGGTGTCGCCCATGCCTGAGGCCTTCAGGTAGGCCTCGGCGCGCCTGGCGATCGAGCGCGGGTCGCGATCATAGGCCTTGCCGTCTCCCGGCTCGACGACGTCGCAGCTCATGAACAGCGTCGGCTCTTCGAAGAACGGGTCGATATTGGCCGTGTTGGGATCGGGCATCAGCAACATGTCGGACGCTTCGATGCCTTTCCAGCCACCGATGGACGAGCCGTCGAACGCGTGGCCCGATATGAACTTGTCTTCATCAAAATGGGACACAGGCACGGTGACGTGCTGCTCCTTGCCTCGGGTGTCGGTGAAGCGGAAATCAACGAACTTGATTTCGCTGTCCTTCACCATCTTGATCACGTCTGCGACGGTCTTGGCCATCAAATACTCCTGTAGGGCTGTTGCTGAAATGTTGAACCTGCGGCTAAACGCAGTTTTTGTGCCAGGACTGCGGCGCGCGCACTCTTTTTGCCAGCGCGCATTGTGCCCTGAGTTGGCGCGGCTTCGCTGCGGTTCGCAGCCATGGCGCATCGAATCGGCCCCCAATAACAACCCACAACGGTGCATTTATTCTCGATGCACCTGTGTAGTGCGCTTTATTTTCGCACCACTTCAGGGCCCAATAGCAGGTTAAAGGCGTTCAAGCCCTCGCGCAAGGCTGCGAAGGCCGGCTCGATCGCCGCCCGCGGCCCCTTGACACCGAGTTCGATATGACGCCCGTATTGCGGATGGTCGACGCTGGGCAGGCTGAAAACCCGCACGGCATCGAAACGGCGCTCCAGGTCTTCCATCAACGGCGTCAATGCAGCCTCCATCGCTCCGAACACGATGACGGACTTTTCGACCCAGGGATTGCGATGAAAAAAATGGGGGTAGTGGGTATCGAGCACCCACTCGATCATCGGCCATGCCATGACCGGAAACCCCGGCACGAAGTGCACCGTGCCGTTGTCCGTGCCGGCTGAGGGCGTCGGCCGGCAACTGAAGCCCGGTATCTTGTTGTAGGGGTTGGGAATGATGCCGCATCCCGCCGGAAACACGCCCATGTTCAGCCGGTGCAGGTTGTCGGCGCGCTCGGGTTCGTACAGCACACCCTGCTCCAGCGCCACATCGCGCATGCGCTCCTCGATCAGCAACCGTGCCTCGGGATGCAGGCGCAACTCCAAACGCAGCGCCAGCGCAGCGCATTGCCGCGTATGGTCGTCCGGCGTCGCGCCAATGCCGCCGCAGGAAAAAACCACATCCGACGACGCGAAGGCACGCTGCAACGACGAGGTGATGCGCTGGCGCGAATCGCCGACATAGTCGGCATAGGCCAGCTGCAGGCCCCGGGCATGGAGCCGCTCGATCACGGCCGCCAGATGTTTATCGGCACGTTTGCCGGACATGATCTCGTCGCCGATGATGATCAGTCCGAACGCGGGTACGGGGTCGTCGTTTGACATGGTGATGGCGATGGTGATGCAGGTGACCGAACGATTCCGCCAGGAACCCTACCGTTCGCGTGCCTGCGACATGGCCGCAGGCACGCGAACGCTCATGCAGGGTCCTGCGGCAGGGACAACGGCTGCGCAGCGGCTGGAGTGAGCGGACCCGTTCCCTCCTCGCGCAGGTTTTGCAGCGCCGCCAGGCTGAAATGCGCAAACCACAGGGATGAAAACGCAAATACCAGCGTGTAGATCCAGATCGCGATCGGCACCAGGATGACGAAGGCCACGACAAACAAGGCGCCGGAAGCCCATAACAGGCTGGGAGCCGCACCGAGGTATCCGGTGATCACGCCGATACCGAGCAGCCATGGGCGGTAGCGGCGCAGGACTTCCAGGCGTTCGGCTTTGCTCGCATGTTCGGCCAGCGCATCGAATGCCATGACCCGGTAGGTCAGCCAGCCCCAGATCAGCGGTGGCAGCACCAGAATTAGCGGCGGGATCAGCCAAAATGGAATCGACACCACCAACACGATGATCGCCAGCAGCGTCGAACCCAGCGACCACACCAGGCTCGCCAGCAAGGACCCGCCGCGCTTGCGCTCCAGCGGCGCAAAACGGCGCTCGGCCACCATCGCGACCAGTGTCGGCGTCATCACCAGGGCCACCACCAGCAACGACAACACCACGATCAGCGGGGTCACCGCAAACACCACGATCAGCGGCGCAAGCACGGTCTTGAGCCCTTCGGCGCCGATACTCTGCAGCCATTCGAACAGCGTGGTGAGCAGCGACGAACCTTCCAGCATGCCGCGCACGCCATCGAGCGCCGCATCCCAGTAAAAGTAGCCCAGCGCCAACGACAACGCAATCATCAGCACCAGCGGCACGATCGACAACACGATCACGCGCGGCCGCAGGCAATCGGCCGCCGCGCGCCAGAGGGAGTCGAGAAACAGATTCATGGGGTCGAGCATAACGCCGCCGGACCCGACTCGGGAGGGCAGCCGCCGTCGGTGGGATGCGTGCGCTGCCGCCGAGGATCGTCGCCCGAAGACTGACACCGAGCCGCCGAACCGGGAGCGCCACCGATCAGGCCGCGATCTGCGCCAGATCCTGGGCCAGCAGCCAGCGCCACTGACCTGGCGCCAGATCCTGCGGCAAGGTCAGCTGGCCGATGCGGCAGCGGTGCAAGGCTTCGACCCGGTTGCCGACCGCAGCCAGCATGCGCTTGACCTGGTGGTACTTGCCTTCGGTCAAGGTCAGCCTGATTTGATGCGTGCCTGTAGCCTCGCAGGCCGCAGCCCGCACCGGTTTCGGATCGTCGTCCAGGACCACGCCGTCCAGCAGACGCCGGATCTGCATCGCGTCGAGCGGATGCTTGACCGCCACCTGGTACACCTTGGGCACATGATGGCGCGGCGAACTCATGCGGTGGATGAACTTGCCGTCATCGGTCAGCAGCAGCAGACCGGTCGTGTCCTGGTCGAGCCGGCCAACCGCCTGTACCCCCTGCACCGCCGACTTGTTCGGTCGCAACCGCAGCGGCGAGGGCAACAGGGTGTAGATGCTGGGATAGGTCGATGGCTTTTGCGAACACTCGGTGCCGGCCGGTTTGTGCAGCATCAGGTAGGCCTTCTCGTGGTAGGACCAGATTACGCCCTGCACCTCGAAGCGCAGGCCTTGCGGGTCGAAAGCGGCGGCTGCATCGAGGCAAGGCATGGGCGGCGTGTCCTGGTGGTTGGCGAAAACCCGGACCAGGCCCTGTTGCACCAGACCGGCGCAGACACGGCGGGTACCGAAACCCTGGGAATAGAGGATGTCCTGCAATTGCATGCACCGAGTATCGCAAGGACAACCCCTGCGGGTGACTGGCGCGCGACGTCGATACTCAAAGTGGGCTGGTGGAACGGCACAACACCGTGCCGCTGCAGCCGCTGGGCTTGAAGTACAGGGCCTGTCCGAGCGGGTCGGGCGGACGCGGTGGGTCGTCTTCATCGGCACGGCTCCGGGCGCACGGCTACGCGCGGTGCGTTCGCCGCTTGCCAAAGTCACTCCGGAAAAGTATGGTGTGGGACTATGCCCGGCCGCCCTATTCCGCCCCCTGACCCGCACGAGCCACGAGGCCGCTTGCAGCCCTCCGATTGGATCTGGGCCGGCTTCAGGGCTCTTGTGCAGGGCGGGCCGCAGGCACTGCGCGTGGAGCCGATCGCGCGCGAGCTGGCAACGACCAAGGGTTCGTTTTACTGGCACTTCGCCGACCTGGCCGCGTTGAGGGCCGGGATGCTGGAGGCATGGGAGCAGGTGGCCACCGCCGATATCACCATGGCCGTCCGTCAATCGGGATTGCCGGCGCGTGAGCAGCTGTTGTTGCTGGTAGAGAAGGTATCGATCCCGCCCGATGCCACGGCCGGCGGCGACGCCGTGGAGCCGGCGATACGTGACTGGGGCCGCACCGACTCCATGGCCCGCCAAGTGCTCGAGCGGGTGGACCGCCAGCGTCTGGCCGACCTGCGGGACTTTTTCGTTGCCGCCGGCCTTGCGCCAACCGCGGCAAGGCAGGCGGCCGCTGTGCTCTACGCCACCGTGATCGGCCTCGAGAGCCTGCGGTTGACTGCCGGTATCGCCATGCGCGAGCCGCTGCGGGCCTTGGCCGAGCGGCTGCTGGCGCCACGCTGAGCCGGCGCAATGGCGGCCGCATGGCTGGCCACTGGAATTGACGCCTTCGACCTGGACCGGTAACATACGCTACCGTATGTTCAATGGGAGTTACCTTGGTGGTTCAAACGTGCGCGCTGCCTGCCCAGGCATTGCTGATGGGGTATTGCAAGAGAGGCGGCTATACAGACTGCTTCGTGATCGAGACCGATGCTCGCGTCTCGCTGGCCCGGTACGTCGAGGCGTTCTACACGAGCTGGCTGTTCAGGCTGGAGCGGCTAGTGCTGACGCTTGCGGCGCGACCGTCGAGCGATCTGCAGGCGGTGGAACTGGCGGCCGGCAGGGGCTCTGTGTTCGCAGCCTGGGACGTGGAGGCGCGCGCCGTGGATCAACTGCTGATGCGCGACATCACAGGCCGCACCCGATCCTGGTTCATGGTCGTGCCTGCCGCAGGTGGAACCCGGCTTTATTTCGGATCCGCCGTCACGGCGACGCGACACAGCAAAACCGGGCCCGCAGCGGTCGGGGCCGCGTATCGGGCGCTGTTCGGATTGCACGAGCTTTACTCCCGCGCACTGCTGGCCACCGCACGCAGGCGGCTGCAGCAGCACGCCGAACTGGTGAACCAATGAGCGTCTTCCTGCTTCCCGCCACGGTGGCCGCCTTGATTGCTGCCATTCACTGCTCCGTCGGCGGACGCGAGGTCGCCCGCCCGCTGCTGCGGCAGGACACCCTGCCGGCCGTCGTGACACTGACGCACTACTACTGCTGGCATCTGGTGACGATCACGCTGGTTGGGTTGGCTGGGGCCTTCGGATACGCGTCGCTGGCCCCGGATGGGCGGGCCCTCGCAGTGTTTGCGACGGCCGTGGCCGGGCTGTTCGCAGTCTGGGGGCTGGCATTGGTGATTTGGCAAGCGCAGCGCCATCGCGACATGCCGCAATGGATGCTGTTCGCCGCGCTGGCGGCCAGCGGTGCCGGTGCGCTCGCGGTTTGACACTTCGCGCTTGTCCCGCGCACCAGGCGCAGGCGCTGAACTCGTGCGGCAGAACCCGTAGCGTAAAGTCCGGCTGAGCTGAGCTGAGCTGAGCTGAGCTGAGCTGGTGCTGGGAGCAAGGCTGAAAGGCTGAAAGCAATGCTGGGGCTTTGATGTGAAAGTACGATCCAGCACCATCGCGTCGCCGATGGTCATCCGATCGACAAGAATGGCCCTGGAATCTGTTGTGGACAAAGACCTCGTCATCGCCCGCCCCGAAGGACTGTATTGCCCGCCAGGCGACTTTTACATAGACCCCTGGCGTCCGGTGGACCGCGCAGTGATCACCCATGCCCATTCGGACCATGCGCGCAGCGGCCACGCCCACTACCTGGCCCACACACTGAGTGCCGGCACGCTGCGACAGCGGCTGGGCGCAGACATCGCGCTGCAAACGCTGGACTACGGTCGGGCCATCGTCCACCATGGCGTGCGCCTCTCGCTGCACCCGGCCGGCCATGTACTGGGCTCGGCGCAGGTGCGGCTGGAGCATGCTGGCCAAGTGTGGGTGGCCTCTGGCGACTACAAGACCGAGGCCGACGGCACCTGCGCGCCGTTCGAGCCGGTGCGCTGCGATACCTTCATCACCGAATCCACCTTTGGCCTGCCGATCTACCGCTGGCCGACGCAGCCCGTGCTGTTTGACGAGATCAATGCCTGGTGGCGGCGCAACGCGATGGAGCAGCGTGCCTCGGTGCTGCTGTGCTATGCGTTTGGCAAGGCGCAGCGGGTGCTCAGCGGTGTGGATGCGGGCATCGGGCCGATTGTGGTGCATGGTGCGGTGGAGCCGCTCAATGCGGTGTACCGCGCCGCCGGCGTGGCCTTGCCAGTGACCCACCGCGTGACCGACAGCACGCTCGACAAAGCCGCGCTCAAGCGCGCACTGGTCATCGCACCGCCCTCGGCGCAAGGAACGCCATGGATGAAGCGCTTCGGCGCTGATGCGTCCGACGCATTTGCCAGTGGCTGGATGCAGGTGCGCGGCAGGCGGCGCAGGCGCGGCGTGGACCGCGGCTTCGTCATGTCCGACCATGCCGACTGGCCAGGATTGCTGAGTGCCATCGAGGGCACCGGCGCACGGCATGTTCGCGTGACGCACGGCAGCGTGCCGGTGCTGGTGCGATGGCTGACCGAACAGGGCTTGGACGCGCAGGCTTTTGAGACCGAATACGGCGCTGACGACGTGAGCGATTTGGCTGCAAGTGTGAGCCCGGCGATGCCTGAGGACAAGGCGACCCCTGCGCCTGAAGGCGAAGCGCGGTGAAGCTCTTTGCCAATCTGTACCGCGAGCTTGACGCCAGCACCGCCACGCGCGAGAAGCAGGCCGCACTGCTGCGCTACCTGCAAGCCGCCCTGCCAGCCGACGCGGCATGGGCGGTTTACTTTCTGGCTGGCGGCAAGCCCCGCCAGACCGTGCCCACCCGGCTGTTGCGTGAACTGGCACAACAGGCGGCGGGTCTGAGTGACTGGCTGTTCGAGGAAAGCTACCAGACCGTGGGTGACCTGGCTGAAACGGTCGCACTGCTGCTGCCACCGGCCATCGCGCCGGCTGAGCGCGGTCTGGCCGAATGGCTGCTGCAGCACCTGCTGCCGCTGCGCGGCATGCCTCCCGAGCTGCAGGCCCGGCTGCTTCGTGCGCAATGGGACACCGTGCCCGCCGACCAGCGCTTCGTGTACTTCAAACTCATCACTGGCGCCTTTCGGGTTGGCGTCTCCAGATTGCAGGTGACGCAGGCGCTCGCGGTGCTCGCTGGTGTGGAGCCCACCCGCATTGCGCAGCGGCTGATGGGCTACACCGCGGTGGGTCGCCTGCCGACCGACGCCGACTACCTGGCGCTGATCGCCGCGGAATCCCCCACCGAGTCGGAGCCAGCCCGCAGCGGCCAGCCCTATCCGTTTTTCCTGGCCCACCCGCTGACGGAGCCGGCGGAGCGCTTCGACGAACTGCTGGGCCCGCCATCAGACTGGCAGGTGGAGTGGAAATGGGACGGCATCCGCGCGCAGCTGGTCCGGCGCGGCGGCCAGGTGTGGCTGTGGTCGCGCGGGGAAGAACTGATGACCGACCGCTTTCCCGAGCTGGCCGCGCTGGGCGAGGCGCTGCCCGACGGCACGGTGGTGGACGGCGAGATCGTGGTCTGGCGGCAAGGCCGGCCTCAGCCATTCGCCGAGTTGCAAAAACGCATCGGCCGCAAGACGCTCGGGGCCAAGCTGCTGCGCGAACTGCCGGTGGTGTTGCTGGCCTACGACCTGCTGGAACACGGTGAGCGGGATCTGCGCCAGCAGCCGCTGCAGACACGCCGCGCGGCGCTGGACGCGCTGCTGCATCGGCTGGACCACCCGCAGCTGCAGATCAGCCCGGCGCTGAGCGGTACAGCCTGGAGCGAGTTGGCCAGCCTGCGCGAGCAGGCGCGCGAACGCGGCACCGAAGGTTTCATGCTCAAGCAGCGCGAAAGCGCCTACGGAGTGGGTCGTACCAAGGCAGCGGGCACCTGGTGGAAATGGAAAATCGACCCGATGAGCGTGGACGCGGTGCTCATCTACGCGCAGCGCGGTCACGGCCGACGCGCCAGCCTGTACAGCGACTACACCTTTGCGGTCTGGGACGCCGCGCCCGAACAAGCCGAGCGCAAACTGGTGCCGTTCGCCAAGGCCTACTCGGGCCTGACCGATGCCGAGATAGCGCGCGTGGACGCCATCATCCGCAAGACGACGCAGGAGAGCTTCGGTCCGGTGCGCAGCGTGCGACCCACGCTGGTGTTCGAGCTCGGCTTCGAGGGCATTGCGCACAGCCCGCGCCACAAAAGCGGCATTGCAGTGCGCTTCCCCCGCATGCTGCGCTGGCGCGAAGACAAACCGGTGGCAGAGGCCGACACCCTGCAAAGCCTGACCGCCTTGTTGCCCGGCGGCGCCTCATGATCCTGCGCAAAACTCCCGGTCGGCCCGATGCCAGCGCCTGGCTGGCCGCGCGTGGCTGGCGACCGTTCGATTTCCAGCGCGAGGTCTGGGCTGCGATGGCCGCGGGCGAAAGCGGCCTGCTGCATGCGACGACCGGCGCGGGCAAGACCTACGCGGTCTGGCTCGGCGCGCTGCAGTCGCTGGCCGATACGGACAGCCGTGCACAGGGCGCGGGCACGGCGACACCGCTGTCTTTGCTGTGGATCACACCCATGCGCGCGCTGGCTGCCGACACACTGCGCGCGCTGCAGGAACCGCTGGCGGCACTCGCGCCCGGCTGGACCCTGGCCACGCGCACCGGCGACACATCCAGCGGCCAACGCACCGCACAGAAAAAGCGACTGCCCAGCGCGCTGATCACCACGCCCGAGAGTCTGAGCCTGCTGCTGTCCCGTGCCGATGCGCAGGCTTCGCTGGGTGGCGTGCGGGCCGTGGTGGTGGACGAGTGGCACGAACTGCTGGGCAACAAGCGCGGCGTTCAGCTGCAGCTGGCGTTGGCGCGGTTGAGACGCTGGCAGGACGGCCTGATGGTGTGGGGCCTGTCGGCCACGCTGGGCAACCTGGAACAGGCGCGGCACACCTTGCTCGGTCCTCGACGACCGGGACGACTGGTGCAGGGCCAAACGCCCAAAACCCTGCTGGTCGACACCTTGATACCGCCGCGCACCGACCGCTTCCCCTGGGCCGGCCACCTGGGTCTGGCCATGTTGGCGCAGGTGGTCCAGGAGATCGAGGGCAGTGGCAGCACGCTGGTCTTCACCAACACCCGCGCGCAGGCCGAGCTCTGGTACCAGGCCCTGCTGCAGTCCCGCCCCGACTGGGCTGGCCTGATCGCGCTGCACCATGGCTCGCTGGACCGCGGCACACGCGAATGGGTCGAGACCAGCCTGAAAGGCGGCACGCTGCGCGCAGTCGTTTGCACCAGCAGCCTGGATCTGGGCGTGGACTTCCTGCCGGTGGAGCGCGTGCTGCAGATCGGTTCGGCCAAAGGCGTGGCGCGGCTGCTGCAACGCGCCGGCCGCTCGGGCCACGCGCCAGGGCGCCCATCGCGCATCACCCTGGTGCCCACGCACGGCATGGAGCTGATTGAGGGCGCAGCGGCGCGCGCTGCCGTGCAGGCCGGGCGCATCGAGGCACGCGAGCCACCACAGCAACCGCTCGACGTGCTGGTACAGCACCTGGTGACCGTGGCACTGGGCGGCGGCTTTGTGCCCGACGAACTGCTGGCCGAAGTGCACGGTACCGCCGCCTATGCCGACCTGTCGGCAGAGGCCTGGCAGTGGTGCCTGGACTTTGTCTCCCAGGGCGGTACCTCGCTGTCTGCCTATCCCGACTACCACCGCGTGCGCCCCGACGAGCGCGGCATCTGGCGCGTGCCCGATGCGCGGCTGGCGCGACGCCACCGCGCCAACATCGGCACCATCGTGAGCGATGCCAGCATGGTGGTGCAGTACCAGGGCGGTGCCCGACTCGGCACGGTCGAGGAAAGCTTTGCGGCCCGTCTCAGGGCCGGCGATTGCTTTCTGTTCGCCGGGCGGTTGCTGGAGCTGGTGCGGGTGCAGGACATGACGGCCTGGGTCAAACGCGCCAGTGGAAAGCGGCCAGCCGTGCCGCGCTGGAGCGGTGGTCGCATGCCGCTGTCCAACACACTGGCGGACGCGGTGGTCGAGCAGCTGGCCAGCGTGGCGCGGGGCGACGCACCCACCAGCCCGGAGTTGCAGGCTGCGCTCGGGATGCTGGCACTGCAACGCGATTGGTCGGCCCTGCCCACCCCGCAAACCCTGCTGGCCGAGACGCTGACCTCGCGTGAAGGCGCACACCTGTTCCTCTACCCGTTCGCGGGCCGGCATGTGCACCTGGGTCTGGCCAGCCTGCTCGCCTGGCGGGTAGCACAACACGCGCCGCGCACTTTTTCCATGGCGGTCAACGACTACGGATTCGAACTGCTGTGTGCCGATGCAGTGGACTGGCCCCAGTTGCTGCCGTCGCTGCTGGCTGCGCCGGGCAGCGCAGACGATCTGCTGGCGGAGGTACTGGCCAGTCTCAACGCCAGCGAGCTGGCAAAGCGTCGTTTTCGCGAGATCGCCCGCGTTTGCGGCCTGATCTTCCAAAGCCACCCGGGCGAGGCGCGCAGCAGCAAACAGCTGCAGGCATCGTCATCGCTGTTCTGGGAGGTATTCAAGAAGTACGATCCGGGCAACCGGCTGCTGCAACAAGCCGAGTCCGAACTGTTGCAGCAGGAGCTCGACATCAATCGCCTGCGCAGCAGCCTGACGCGCATGTCGAACCAGACCCTGGTGGTCAAGCTGCTAAAACGCCCGACCCCTTTCGCCTTTCCGCTGCTGGTGGCGCGACTGCGCGAGAAACTCAGCAACGAACAGCTGGCCGATCGCATCGCACGCATGGTGGCTCAGCTCGAAAAGGCAGCGGGTACCCATTCGATGGCGCCTGCGGCCGACGCCGTGCTGGACACCTTGGTGCATGGGCAGGATGCGCTGGCCGACAGTGCTTCGCCGCGTCCGCGCCGGGAGCGCAAGAAGTCTCGACCGTTGCCCCCACTGTGAACACGCCCACGGCCAAATCGATCAAAAGCTCCGCGCCGTTTGCTGGTTGAATCGGATGACTGACCATGCCACCATTCCGTACGCCGTGCAATGGGCCGACGAATCGCTGGAGCTGTTGCCGGAGCATGCCGTGTGGTGGCCTGCCAGCCACACCCTGTTCATCGCCGATCTGCATCTGGGCAAGGCGGCCAGCTACCGCAAACTGGGGCAGCCGGTTCCCGCCGGCAGCACACAGGACAACCTGCAGCGCCTGACTTGGCTTGTCGCGCGCTTCGCGCCGCGGCACATGATATTTCTGGGTGACTTTCTGCATGCGGCCAGCAGCCGTACACCGACGCTGCTCGAGGCGCTGCGACGCTGGCGTGAACAGCACCCTGCATTGCGCATCACGCTGGTGCGCGGGAACCACGACAGCCACGCAGGGGACCCTCCGCGCGAGCTGGATATCGAGGTGGTGGACGAACCCTGGTTGGTCGGGCCGTTTGCCGCATGCCATCATCCCCAAACCCATGCCACTCACCTGGTACTGGCCGGTCACAGCCATCCGGTGGTCAGCCTGCAAGGTGCAGCCCGTGATCGGCTGAGGTTGCCGTGCTTCGTGAAGGACGAGCGGCAGGTCACGCTGCCTGCATTCGGTGCGTTTACCGGTGGGCACCCAGTCGAGATGAACCCGCGCCGCCGCATTTACGCAGTGGGTGGGGGTCGGGTATGGGCGATTCCACCGCTGGTGGTTTGACGCGCCATCACGGCGCTGTCGCACAAGCCGAAAGTGCCAACCATCGGCGCGCGATCGCAGGCGGCGGGACGCCGATGATCCACGCGGGTAGAAGCCAGCTGCACCACCGTCGAGCCGCGGCGTCAGACGAAACCCTCGCGCTGGGCGACCGATCGGGCATCATGGGACCAGACATCGAGCACAAAGTCCCGCTCCTCGTGGTGCACCAGCCGCGCCAGGCTGAGTTGCTGGGCCAGGATGGCGTGTACCGCGTCACCCTGCAGCTCGAAACCTTCCACCGGATGGCGCCAATGGCAGGCCAGCACCGTACCCGCGGTACGCAACGATGCTTGCGCCTGGACGGCAATCGCCACAAGGGCACTCTCATCGAGATAAAAGCCGAATTCGCTGAGCACGATCAGGTCGAAGGTCTGGCGCGGCCAGTCCTGCGGCAACCATTCCTGCACCACCTGCACATGGGCGAAATCAGCCAGGCGGCGTCGGGATAGCTGCACCGCCACCTCCGATCCATCGGACACCCGGAGGCTGGCGCAGCGCGGTGCAAGCGCTGCTGCCAATTCGCCATTCGCGCATCCCGGCTCGTACGCGTCCTGGAAGCGGGCTTCGGGCAAGCACGCCAGCGTGAGGCATCGTTTGCGCGCCTCGTACCAGCGTGTGCGAAAGCCCCACGGATCCTCGGTGGATTCGAACAGGCGGTCGAACAATTGACGGGTTTCCAGCACGGGCAGTTCACGCCGGAAGAATGAAAAACTCGAACGCTCGCATCATCCGGGCTGTGGTTGCCGGCTCCAGCACGGCGCGGCGCCCGGTGTCCTGCGGCTCCAACTGGGTGCGGTGCGCGCGCAGCGCGCGCTTCTTGCAGTGCAAGGCGTCAGCTGACAGCGGCAATCGAACCATTCGCTGCCATGGCACACGGGTATCCAGCGGGCAGGCCCAGTGCCACATCCACACCGGCACCTGAATATGTCGGGCAGCCCTGTTCGCACAGGCAATCGCCGTGGCTCGAGCGCTGGCCTCGTGATCCGGATGCCCATCGAGCTCCCAGGTCGACAACACGATATCGTCAGGCCGCAGGAAATTTGTCAGCCAGCGGGCGATGGACGCAATGTGCGCTCGCACTTGCCCATCCGGCACATCGAGTGCGTCCCGGCTCTGTGGTGCGAGACCGAGCAGCGCCAACCCGTCCACACTCTCGCGTCGCCTTTGCGCTGCGAGAAGCGGCTCGGGCCAGCGCAACGAGCCTGGGTGACTGGCTCCACCATCGGTGACCGCCACCACGCACACTGGCGTGTTGCCGCGGGCAAGCATGGCCAGGAGACCGCCAGTGGCCAATACTTCGTCGTCCGGATGCGGAGCAACCACGACGGCACGTTTTAATGGCGGCACCAGCGCGCCGAGCGTGGTTCGTGGCATCCGATGCAGTTCGGGCCAGGCCTGCCACACCCGCTCGCGGGTTCCTGCGCCGACGATGAGGCGTTCCTCCATCACAGCGCCCACCATCGGGCACCGCCTGCGGCGGCGCTTTCGCCAACCGCCACAGCGTCCCGCTCCCCGCCGCTTTGGCGGATGAAGACCGGCAGATCGGCGGCCATGCGGGCGAATCCTGCGTCTTTGCAGAAGGATGCGGCACCGAGCGCCCTGCCGGTCTGATGCAGCACGTTCACGGCGCATTCCTCCGCACCCATGCGCACACGCAGTGCCAACACGCTTGCATCGTCGCGCGGGTGCTCATCGATTTCCACTGCCGCAGCCCGCAGCAGCGCCGCTGTCTGGTGCAGCGCCAGGTCCACCTTCCCCAGCGCGGCAGCGCGAAAATCGTTGCCGCCGGCACCGGCGCGCGCGCGCGCCACATCGCGCAAAGACCGGGCCAGGCGCACCGCGCCGCCATACCAGCATGCCGCAATGCCCACACCACCATGCCAGAAGCCGGGGCGATCCAGGTAGGCCCCCGCGGTCCCGACCCGTGTCGCTGCCGCCGCACTGAAATGCACGTCCACACTGCCGGTCGCGGCCATGCCAACCGCGTTCCATCCTTGCGACGAAACGCGCACGGCCTCCTGATTCAGATTCACCTTCGCCAGGAACGGACCGCTGCCATCGGCGTCCCACACGGTGATCAGTGCGTGACTCAAATGGGATGCGCCCGAGCACCAGGATTTCCTGCCAGTCAACGTTACGCGATCATGTCCGCTGGCAGTGGTGATCACGCGCGCATCGGGCGGTTCCGCTGCCCAGACCCCCCACGCGCTGCCGGGCGGCGCTCCGTCGGGGTCATCCAGCTCCTGCAAAATCGCCAGTGCGTCGGTATGCGATTCGAATAATTTTGCCAATGAGAGGTCGTGACACGCCACCTCGCTCAAGGCGCGCCACCGCTGCAGCGTCGCGCCGGCAGCAGGCAGAGGAAGCGTATCCAACCCGGCATCGATCAACGCCCTCAGCATCTGCGCCGCGCTCTGGGATTCGGCTGGCGGTCCGAGCCCGGCCAGAAGCTGGCGGCGACGCACATCCGCCTGGCTCGCTGACGCTGTTGGGGCAGCGATCAACACGGGGCGGCCCGGCGTGCCAGTGTCGCCTGCGCGTCAACCCGGAGCAGCGTCGCGCCAAACCCGTCTGGCGCGCGGAAGTCACGGCGCGCACTCGTCACGACCCGCGGCGCCGCCGACCATGCGACCTGGGCTCCACTGGCGATCAATGCGTTGACCAAGGCCACGTCTTCGCTGCTCTGCAAAGGGGCGAAGCCTCCCGCTCGCAGATACGCTTTCGCGCACACACCCAGATTGGCACCATGGATATGGCGATGGCCATCGCGGTCGGTATAGGTGCGGGCGTAATGGCTGCGCATGCGCTCGCCATAGTCATGCCAGTCTTCCACTGCCACCGTGCCGCAGACGACGTCGCACTGTTGCCGCAGCTGCGCCGCCAACCAATCCGGCGCAACCACGGTGTCGGCGTCGGTGAATGCCAACCAGCGCGCACCCGCGGCCAGGGCGGTGGCGGCGCCTGCCGCTCGCGCAAGCCCCACGTTTCGAAAGTTGACGGTCACGGCAATTGCGCCCAAAGCAGACACGATGCCGACGGTACCGTCGGAACAGCTGTCCGCGACCACCACCGCCATCACAGGCTCGCCATTCAATTCAGGCGCCATGGCCGCCGCCTGAACCGAGGCCACACAGGCGCCGGCCCATTCTTCTTCGTTGTGCGCAGGGATGATTGCTGCAATCATGTTGCAGCCACGGGGGTTGGACGAGTCACCCGCCTCATGCAATGCGCGGCCGACGCAAGGATCAGATTCACAAAATGCCCTGTCACACAATGCCCTTTTCAAAAGCGGTCGGACCGCACAGTGGTTGACGACAGACCGGCATGGTTGAGTGAGCTCACGCGCTGTCGAATGCATCCGATATTCTCAGCGTCTGCCCAACCCTCGCAGACAGGCGCAAGCGCATTGTGGTGTCGGACAGCATGCCATCGGCGAGAGCGTGCGAGGCCGTCCGCGGTCCTGCGGATATTTGCCCGGTGGCGCCAGCAAGACTGCCACTGCGGCGTTGCTCGCGGTCGGCGCACTGAAAGGACAGCGTCCTACAAACCAAGAGCGTGAATCGTCATGACCGCGCGCGCAGAATTGAATACGCTCGGCTTTTCCCAACCCACAGGAGTTTGCGATGCCACAAAATACCAAAGACAGCAACGGCGGCAAGAACAAGCCGACACAGAATACCGGCGCCAACGGCGGAAAACACTCCGGTAAACACTCCGACAAGGGGTCGGCGGACAGCAAGCCCGGCTCGCCCGTCGGCTCGCAGAACAAGGGCGAAAAAAAGACAACACCCTGAGACAACACCCTGAGACAACCCTGAGACAACACCCTGAGACAGCGTTCTGACTTTCAGTCGGCGCGGTCTTCTCGGGATGCCCTTCGCGCAAGGGAAATATCGCCCCCCTCAGCGGCAGGGCGATGCGCTGGCCACGCGTCACGGACTGATTGCACTACTGTACACTCATCCAGTCTTTTCACTACCCTGTGCGGCGTTGCCGGTTGCGGCGGCCGCCGCGGTAGCTGCGCTGCATTGCGATGAACACCCTCGAAAAACTGTCCATACTTGCGGACGCGGCCAAGTACGACGCGTCTTGCTCTTCCAGTGGAGCGGCCCGGCGACATTCGGTGGGCGGGCGGGGTGTAGGCTCGACCGAAGGGTCCGGCATCTGCCACAGCTACGCACCCGACGGGCGCTGTATTTCGCTGCTCAAGATCCTGTTCACCAACTGGTGTGTCTACGACTGCCTGTATTGCGTCAACCGTGTTTCCAGCGACGTACCGCGAGCCCGCTTTCGTGTCGACGAGGTGGTGCAGCTCACGCTGGACTTTTACCGGCGCAACGTGATCGAGGGGCTGTTCCTGAGCTCCGGGATCATCCAGTCGGCCGACTACACGATGGAGCAGGTGATCGAAGTCGCTCGCCAGTTGCGAGAGGAGCATGATTTTCGAGGCTACATCCATCTCAAGACCATTCCGGATGCCAGCGACGAGCTGATTGCGCTCGCGGGCCGGTACGCCGATCGGCTGAGCATCAACCTGGAGTTGCCGTCGCGCGAATCCCTGGCTGCGCTGGCCCCGCAGAAAAACGCGCTGGGAATCAAGCGCTCGATGGGAAAGATCCGACTGCAGCTCGACGATCAACGCGAGCGACTACAGCAAACCCGAACCGTACGCTCCCTGGCTGGCGCCAATGCCCGCCCGATTGCCCCGCCTGCTTTCGCACCAGCCGGTCAAAGTACCCAGATCATCGTGGGGGCGGATGATTCGAGCGACCGGCTGATTCTGCAGGCCAGTGTCGGCCTGTACCAGGCCATGCGGATGAAGCGGGTGTACTACTCCGCATTCAGCCCCATTCCCCATGCGAGCGCCCGCCTGCCGGCACAGGCCGCGCCACTGATGCGAGAGCATCGGCTCTACCAGGCCGACTGGCTGATCCGCTTTTACGGTTTCGAGGAATCGGAAATCGTGGCGCCCAACGGCATGTTGTCGCTGGAGCATGATCCGAAACTGGCATGGGCGTTGGCGCATCCTGAATTCTTCCCGGTCGACCTGAATCGTGCGCCGCGTGAACGGCTGCTGCGGGTGCCCGGGCTGGGGGTGCTTTCGGTCAAGAAGCTGCTCGCGTCTCGCGGCGTGCGCTCGCTGCGGTTGACCGACCTTCCCAAGCTGCGTGTCGACGTGTCCAAGGTGATGCCGTTTGTGGTGGTGGCAGACCATCGCCCCTGCGCTGGTGCAAAGCCCTCTCCTGCGGCCAGCGCGGCGCGGCCGCAAGTGCCACCGCCGAGCCCACCGGCAAGCGCTGCACCGGTTCAGTTTTCGCTCGCGTGGGGTTGAGAGCCGGCTGCCGTGCGCATTCATCTGCAGTCGCATCGTGACCGCTCCGGGTTTTATTGCGCGCTCGCCAGCTTGTTGGCCCGAGACATCGGCTGGGATGGCGTCGAATGGCACATCACACCGCCGCCAGCCGATGCGGCTCCTGCCGAACAGGCTGCCGACGCCGATGCAGCCAACCTGGAGACACTGAAACGCCTGCCCGACACCTTTCGCAACACGATGCACCTGGCGCTGCTGCACCGGGAGCCGGCACGCCATGTGCTGCTGCACCGGATCGCTCAGCGTCTGTGGCGCAACCCGCGAGGCTGGCAGGACCAACTGCACGACGACCATATTGTGCTGCTGGAATGGCATCGCCAAGTGCGGCGCGACATGCACAAGACCAAGGCGTTCGTTCGCTTCAACCGGGTGGGCGATGCGGATCCAGCTGCCGACCGGGCGGAGTACGTGGCATGGTTCGAACCGGTGCATCACACCCTGATTGAAGTGGCGCCTTTTTTTGTGCGCCGATTCACCCAGATGCGCTGGTCCATCCTGAGTCCCTCGGCGACCGTTCGCTGGGATGGGCACCAGTTGCATGTCGGACCAGGCGCCAGCCGCACCGAAGCGCCCGCGCCTGACGCCGGCGAGGCGTTGTGGCTGACATACTATGCGCGCATCTTCAATCCCGCGCGGGTCAAGATCTCGGCGATGAAAAAGGAAATGCCCGAGATCTACTGGAAGAATCTGCCCGAAGCCAGACTCATTCCCGGCCTGCTCGCACAAGCGCCTGAACGTGTCGGGCGGATGATCGCGAATGCGGCAGATACGCACAGACGCCTGCCGGACCCGAAGTCTGACAGCAGCGTGGTCGACCACTCGGGTTCGCTGGCCTGGATCTCCGCAGGGGTTCTCAACTGCGACCTGTGCGCTTGTGCCGCCCGTGCCACGCAGGCGGTGATGGGAGTGGGCCCCGCCACAGCCAGAATCTTCATCATCGGCGAACAGCCGGGCGATCGGGAAGACATTACCGGCCACCCCTTTGTCGGGCCCAGTGGCCAGCTGCTGCGCCAGGCCTTGCGGGAGATCGGCATCGACATGGAAGGTGTATACATCACCAATGCCGTCAAACACTTCAGCTACGACATGCGAGGCAAACGCCGGATGCACAAAACGCCGGCCCAGGCCGATGTGCAGCGCTGCCTGCAATGGTTGGAGGCTGAGCTGCGGGCGGTCGCGCCTTCAACCGTCGTCGCGTTGGGGCGCACCGCCCTCGGCGCCATCGAACGCTTGGCCGAGTTCGTGCCGACAACAGCAATGTCCCATCCCACGGATCTGTCCACCGCGGCGGCGCAGCGTAGCACGCAGCGGGGGCGATGGCGCGCTGCGGTGGTGGACGCGGTGGCGCATCCCTCCGCGCTTCTTCGCGCCGGCGCAGTCGCGGGTACCGAGGGTTACCAGCGGTGGCGGGAGGCACTGCGTCTGGTCGTTCTCGGCGGGCCCGATCAAGCATGAATCGCTGCATCGAATCTTTCACTGTTCTGAACTCAGAGACGTTTTCCTACAGCAACGAGAACAAGTATCCGACATGCGATTCTGGCCAGCTACGTAACATTTGTGCTGTCAGCGATCCCGCTGGCCCGAAACGATTCGGACCCGTGACGATATCCAGAAGAGGTTCACCATGTCGACTGCGAAAAAGGCTCCAGCCAAGAAGTCCCCAGCCAAAAAGACTGCGGCAAAACCGACATCCGCTGCGCGTCGGGCCGCTCCGAAGGAGGCGACAGCGATGCTGAAGGCCGACCACAAGCTGGTGTCAGGCTTGTTCGAAGAGTTTGAGAAGACGCGCTCGGACGCCCGCAAGACGTCGATCGTTGCGAAGATCTGTAGAGAGCTGGCAGTCCACACTCAGATCGAGGAAGAGATTTTCTACCCGGCTGTCAAGGCGGCATTGAAAGACAAGGCGCTGGTTCCGGAAGCCACGGTGGAGCATGCCGCGGTCAAGGACCTGATTGCGGCAGTGGAAGGCAAAGCCCCCTACGGCGAGATGTATGACGCCAAGGTCAAGGTCATGGGTGAATTTGTCAAGCACCACGTCAAGGAGGAGGAAAAAGAAATGTTTCCAAAGGCCCGCAAGACGAAGCTGGACATGCAGGCACTTGGCGCGCAAATGGCCATCCGCAAAGAGGAACTGATGGCGTCGAGGGTATAGGACCCCCAGATCCGAAGTGTGTGTGCGGCAACGCTACTTGGCGTAGATGCTGCGTACGCGTTGCAACAGCACGGAGGCTGATCGTCAATGGAATGGATCGACATGTTGCAATGGCCGGCCTTTGCTGCATCGGTGA
>JBBRVD010000039.1:0-23827 GCA_038247175.1 Burkholderiales bacterium
ACCCGTATTGTGGACAATCCTGCGCATGCAAACCACCAGTCGCTGGGACATCTTTTGCCGGGTGGTCGACAACTACGGCGACATCGGCCTATGCTGGCGGCTGGCGGCCGACTTGGCATCACGCGGTCGGCAAGTGCGGCTGTGGGTCGACGACCCGTCCGCACTGGCCTGGATGGCGCCAGGCGCGCTGCAGGGCGAGTGGGATGGTGTCGAGGTACTGAGCTGGAATCTGGCCAGCGACCCGGTCACACTGGCGGCGCTGCCACCCGCGGACACCTGGATCGAGGCCTTCGGCTGCGAACTGCCCGACCCGTTCGTGGCGCATCAAATGCGCTACGCTGCAGCGGCCAGGGCCCCGGCCTGGATCAACCTCGAATACCTGACAGCTGAATCGTTTGGCCTGCGCGCCCACCGGCTGCCCTCCCCCGTGATGCATGGCGTGGCCAAGGGCAGCACCAAGCACTTCTTCTATCCCGGATTCACGCGCGCAAGCGGCGGCCTGCTGCGCGAGCCGGACCTGGGCGCGCGGCAGGCCGGTTTCGACCGGGCACGCTGGCTGGCCGACAAGCGCATCGCCTGGCGCGGCGAACAACTGGTGTCGCTGTTCTGTTACGAACCCGCCGCGCTGGCGGATCTCGTCGCGCAGTGGCAGACCCACGAACGCCCCACCCGGCTGCTGGTCACGCATGGCCGTGCTGCGGTCGCCGTCCGGGCTTTGGCGCATATTGCCGGCGGCGCCTGGCAAACCCGGTCGGACGGCCTGGCCGTCGATTTCCTGCCAACGCTGACGCAGCGCGACTTCGACCACCTGCTGTGGTCCTGCGACCTGAACCTGGTGCGGGGTGAAGACTCGGTTGTGCGCGCCTTGTGGGCGGGCAAGCCCTTTATCTGGCAGATCTACCCGCAACATGACGACGCCCACCACGCCAAGTTGCAGGCCTTTCTTGACCTGCTGAACGCGCCGGCGTCCTTGCGTTCGGCGCATGCCGTCTGGAACGGCGTCACCGACGCCACGCTGGCGCGGCTGGAACCTGCGCTATGGGCGCCGTGGGCAACGCAGACCCGCCAAAGCCTGTGGGAGCAGTCCGACCTCGCGACCCGGTTGACGGAATTTGTCGCGTCGATCCACAGCCAGATGGGGGCGGGTACCGAAAGCCGTTAAAATTCAGGGCTTTGCGGAAATACCCCGGCCCGCCACAGCCTGGGCCGCAACGATCCACCGCAGTCACGGGTCTCATTTTTGCATCGCAGCTCCGCGGTGCGCCCGTCGCGCGGCCATTGATGGGAAACCCGTATGAAAATCGCGCAAGAAATCCGTGCCGGCAATGTGATCATGCACGGCAAGGACCCGATGGTGGTCCTCAAGACCGAGTACAGCCGCGGCGGCCGCAATTCCGCCACCGTGCGCATGAAGCTTAAAAGCCTGCTCAACAACTTCGGTACCGAGGTGGTGTTCAAGGCCGACGACAAGATGGACCAGATCATTCTGGAAAAGAAGGAGTGCACCTATTCCTACTTCGCCGACCCGATGTACGTGTGCATGGACGCAGACTACAACCAGTATGAAGTCGAGTCCGAGAACATGGGCGACACGCTGAGCTACCTGGAAGACGGCATGCCGCTCGAAGTGGTGTTCTACGAAGGCAAGGCAATCTCGGTCGAATTGCCCACCAGCGTCGAGCGCGAGATCACGTGGACCGAGCCGGCCGTCAAGGGTGATACCTCGGGAAAGGTGCTCAAGCCCGCCAAGATTGCCACCGGGTTCGAAATCGGCGTTCCATTGTTCGTATCCCAGGGCGACAAGGTCGAGATCGACACCCGCACCGGCGAATACCGTCGGCGCGTCTGATCGACCCGTTGCCGCGACACCGACGAGGCTCCGAAAGGAGCCTTTTTCGCGCGTGCCTGGCATGATGCTTTCACCACCGCAGCCGACGATGACGTTCGACCTGACTCAGATCGACGTTCCGTTTCGGATGCAACCCGGCTTGCGCCGCATGGATGCCGGCGAGCCCCATCTGCATGCGCTGCAGCACGGTAGCGCGCTGTTCGCGGAAAAGCAGCGGGTCCATGCGGCCCGTCAGGACGTGTCGTGCGTGCCTGGATTCGACGCCGCTGCGGCCATCGCGGCCGTCTGGCGCCAGGCCGCACGCGACGGTATGCCCGACCTGCCACGGGACACGCCGCTGGCTCTGGCTTTCGAACAGGACCTGGCATTGCTCGACCTGGACAGCGGCATCGTGCCCTGGATGTGTATCTGCACGCCCAGCGGCTGGGCACCCGAGGACAAGATCGGCCGGGACCTCGGCGCCATCCATGCGCCAGTCGCCGACAGCGCCGCGCTGAACCAGCGCTGGCCCCAGCTGCTGCGCCTGCTGGCCGCAGGCGGCGACTGGGCACGCCAGGTCTGGACCATCAGCGCCTCGCCGCAGCATGACCGGCATCCCCGGCGGCAGGCACCCAGGCCTTGGCCGCAGACGGACGACCTCGATGACTTCGCCAGCCAGTGTTTCCTGCGCTCGGAGCGGCAGAGCTTTTTTCCGGTGCCTTCGGCAGGCGGCGGGCCGCCCGGGCAGCTGGTGTTCACGATCCGCGTGCAGCTGCAAGCCTTGCCCGACGCCGTGGTCGAGGCTGCCGGAGCACGGCGTTTGCAGCAGGCACTGGAATCAATGTCCGACGACGTGTTGGCCTACAAACAACTGGCGCCTGCGCGCTCGCGGCTGGTTTCCTGGCTGTCAAAACGAGGCGCGCCATGGGTGCCACGTAGTACATGCGCCTGATTGACGCGTGATCGATGTCAATCCACGGCGCCAGGACCAAACATCTGCTCGAACGCAAACACGAAGTCCGCCAGCCCGACAGCAAGCTTCGGATTGATCATGTAGCGCGCTCCGAGGGTCAGCCAGGTCCGGTCGCCGTCAGGCAGGCGCGGCGTCAGGAAGGCGCGTTGCACCGGGGACTGGTCGAACGCGATGCCGCCGCGCAGTGTTCACTGCGGGTTGTACCGGTAGTTGGCGCCGAACGCCAGCTTCCAGCTGTTCTTGAAATTCTCCGGCGTGTCGTGCAGCACCGAACCATCGGCGCGCAGGAAGGTCAGGTTCTTCACGGTGGACCACTGCGTCCACTGGGCATCGACCATCAGGTCCCAGCGGTCGTCGACCCGCGTGAAGTACGACAGATTGAGCACCGCCGGAATTTCCTCGTCGGACGCGATGCGGCCATCGTACAGGGCGACGCCGTTGACAGCCTCAGCCAGCCCTGCCAGAGGCACGGGCGCGGCCGGATTGGCAAAGCGGGCCATGCCGTCGAGACGGTACCTCACGCTGGAGCGGTAGCCGATTCCGATGCGCGAGCGGTCGTCGAGATCGAACATCAAGCCCGCGTTCCATCCGTATCCAGTGTCCGAGCCGGTGACCCGGGCACGGGACTCCAGACCGCCGGCGGCCGTGGCGATGGCCGTGAAAGCCGGCGTGCCGGGCACAACACCGCCGAGCACCGCGGCATTGAGCAGTGCGCCGGCGTAATTGACCTGGTTCGTGAACTCGGCCTTCATGTGCTGCACGTTCAAGCCCAGGCCGACGGAAACCCGCTCCGACGCCTTCCAGGCCAGGCTCGGATTGATGTTGATGGTCTCGATGCTGGACTTGATGGCCTGGAATCGGCCGACCCAGCCGTCGTCGTATTCGGTGACCAGAACGCACGGAGAGGTCTCGCCCAGGCCGATCGACACGCCGTTGTCCAGCGGCTTGGCAACATACAAGTTCGGCACCGGAACCGTGCCGCCAGCGTCTCCGCCCGAGCCGCCAAGCCCCTGCCCGGTTGCAGTTCGCGACCCGACATTACGAAATTTCAGCGAGGGTGTGATCAGGTGCAAGGTGCCCGAAGCCTGGCTCTCGCCGATGCGCGCCATTCCGGCCACGTTGGACCACAGGGTGCTGGCATCCGCCGCCTCGGCGGCGCCTGCGGCAAACGCCGTGCCCAAGCCGGATGCGGAGGTTTCGTTGATCTGGAAACCGGCCGCATGGGTCGCTGTGGCCGACATGAGAAGCGAAGCGGAACCTGCAAACTGCCGCAACAGCGACCGACGAGCGAACTGCAGGTGTGTCATGGTGCGTGTCTGCGAAAACCTCGACTGGTCCAGATGCCGTCCCGGTGCAACCATTTTTTTCCTGTTTGCGCCAACCCGCCTTGATCAAGCGCAAGTCAGGGTTACCGAAGTCTGTGCGGCCTACCACGGCGGCTGCGCTTCGCAAGTTGGCGGGGTACTGCGCCGCCGCATCGTTCACCGCGCCTTCCAACCGGGCAGGCCAAGATGGCGTCGAGGGTATCGAGGCGCGCGTTGTCCGCCGGCGAGATGTCGATACCGTAACGGCAGACAGCGGAAGATCCGGGCCACGCATGTGCCATGACAAGTCCATGTCGGTGCACGGATGCAAGGCGATATCGCACAATGGCACCCATGGAAAAACATCAACGACTCACCGAAAGCCGGCTGGCCGGCGCCTGGGCTGAACTGCAAAACTATGCGGACCAGGGTAATCCTCTTGAGGCCGACGCTTACCGTCTCGCCTTTGCCGACCCGGAATTCCTGCTGCGGCGCGAAACTCGCGGCATCCGGTTCCAGCTCGAACTGCTCAAACCGGACATCGACCAGATTGCCGCCGGCATCGAGAACACGATCGTCGTCTATGGCAGTGCCCGCTTCCCCGCGCCCGAAGATGCACAGGCTACCCTGACGGCGGCACAGGCGACGGGCGACGCAAAGGCCCTGAGTCTGGCCGAACGCGGCATGCGCAACGCGCGCTATTACGACCAGGCCCGGCAATTCGGCGGGCTGGTGGCCTGCTACAGCGCAGGCCGGCCGGCGGCCGAACGGCTCTATATCGCCACCGGCGGCGGCCCCGGCATCATGGAAGCGGCCAACCGCGGTGCCCACGAACAAGGCGCGGCGACGGTCAGCCTGAACATCGCACTGCCGCACGAGCAACACGCCAACCCCTATGTCACGCCATCGCTGAGCTTCAAGTTTCACTACTTCGCGCTGCGCAAGATGCATTTCATGATGCGCGCCAAGGCGCTGGTCGCGTTTCCCGGCGGTTTTGGCACGCTCGACGAGTTGTTCGAGGTGATCACGCTGGTGCAGACCGGCAAGGCCAAGCCGGTGCCCATCGTGTTGTGTGGCTCCGACTACTGGAGCCGCCTGATCAATTTCGACGTGCTGATCGAGGCCGGTGCAATTTCGCCGCAAGACCTGGAACTCTTCACCTGCGTCGACACGCCTGAGGCGATCTGGGACACCATCAAGGGTTTTTACGATCTGTAGATGCCGTAGCAACCGAATGCACGGCGGCCTCCTGCACCCGCAGGCCGAACGCCAGCCGTGAGCCCAGGCCAACGACCAGCCCCACCGCCCAGAACAGCGCCGAAACGCCGACGACCGCACCCAGGCTGCCGAAGAACAGCGGCATTGCGACACTGGACGCGTTGATCGTCATCATGCGCAGTCCCAGCGCTTCACCATGGCGCGCGTGCGGCGTGATCTGGTGCAAGGTACTCATCACCATCGGCTGTACCGAACCAAGCGCCAGCCCCAGCACCACCGAGCTGGCGCCCATGGCCCAGGCATCGACCATGAACGGGTAGACCGCGAACACCGCGGCCGTGCTCAGCATGGCGCTGGCGATGACGACGTTCTCACGCAGCCGGGCGGCGAACAGTGGCATCAAAACCCGTATCGCGGCCGCGGCCACCGCAAAGCTGCCCAGAATGGTTCCGATCACCGTGGCATTGAATCCGCGTTCATGACCGATCAGCGGCACCACGAACAGATGCACGTCCCAGCATGAGGACAGGCACCAGTTGACCAGCATCAGGCGTCGCATCATCGGCTCGCGCATCAAGTCCCACGCACGCGTCGCCGGCGCACCCACCGCGGGTCGGGCCGGATCGAGGTCCTGCACGGTTCGGATCCAGAACCAGGTCGCAACGGGCAACAGCGCCATCAGCAGGAAGGCAGCGCGAAAACCCGCGGTGTCGCCGGCGGCCGGTCCGGCGTAGTCGATCATCAGCCCCGCAGCCAGGGGCCCGACGAAGTTCGACGCCGCCGGGCCGATGGCCAGCCAACTGAATACGCGCTTGAGTTCGGTCGGCCCGACCGCGGCACGACCCACGTGGCGTTGCAGCGCGATCGACGCGGCGGCCGTGGCGCCGCCAGTCATCAATGCGCTCAGGCACAGAACCGGAAAAACGGGGAACAACACAGCCATGGCAGCGCCGAGTGCTGCCACCACAATCGCGATGCCCATCGGGCGCCGCAGTCCGTGTCGATCGGCAAACCGGCCAGCCGGTAACGCCAGAAATACCGGTGCCAACGCGAACAAGGCCAACAACACGCCGACGTTCATGGCGCTGTGCCCGTCACGCAGTGCCAGCAGCGGCGCGGCCAAACGCGTGCCCGCCATGCTGGCGTGCAGACAGATATGGCCACTGATCAGCCGTGCCAGTTCAGCGGATCGCATCGGGCTTGGTGTCGACGTCGGCATCGGCCGACTGCGGTACAACGGCAACGGACGACGGTTCAGGCAAGGACTCCACCTGTCGCAGCGCCCGGTCCATCGCGCGGCTGCGGGTCTGCGCCGAGTCGATGGTCTTGAGTACCGTCTCGGTCTGGCTCTTGACCCGGGCCAGCACGTCGCCGAACCTGCTGAACTCGGCCTTTACCGCGCCGAGCACACGCCAGACCTCGCTGGCGCGCTGCTCCAGCGCCAGCGTGCGGAAACCCATTTGCAACGCGCCGAGCATGGCCAGCAGGGTGGAGGGCCCAGCCAGCGTGATGCGGTGTTCGCGCTGCAGGGCTTCCATCAGGCCGGGTCGACGCAGCACCTCGGCATACAGGCCTTCGGTGGGCAGGAACAGGATGGCAAAGTCAGTCGTATACGGCGGCTCGAGATACTTCTCCGCCATGGAACGTGCCTCGAGCCGGATACGCGTCTCCAGTGCCCTGCCCGCCTGCTCGACACCCGCCGCATCGGCTCGCCCCTGCGCGTCCAGCAGGCGTTCGTAATCCTCGTTCGGGAACTTGGCATCGATCGGCAGCCACAATGGCTGTTCGCCCGAACCCTGGCCGGGCAGCCGGATCGCGAAGTCGACCACCGCCTTCGATCCGGGACGGGTCGCCACCTGGCTCGCGTACTGGTCGGCCACGAACACCTGCTCCAGCAGCGCTTCCAGCTGGGCCTCGCCGAAGATGCCGCGTGTCTTCACGTTCGTCAGCAGATGCTTCAGGTCGCCCACCCCCTGAGCCAGCGTCTGCATCTCACCGAGTCCCTTGTGCACTTGCTCCAGCCGGTCTGCGACCTGCTTGAAACTCTCGCCGAGCCGGGCATGCAGTGTCGCCTGCAGCTTTTCGTCCACGGTGGCACGCATTTCCTCGAGCCGGGCCGCATTGCTGGCTTGCAACTGCGCAAGCTGCACTTCCAGCGTCTGGCGTACCTCCGCCATGCGACGTGTGTTGCTCTCGCCGAGCTGCTGTAGCTGGGTCGCCAGTGTGTCGGACAGGCTGCGTTGCAGCAGCGTCAGCTGCTGGCCGAACGCGTCGATCTGTGCATTTTGCGTGCGCGTCGACTGTGCGCCCTGCGCCTGCAGGGTCTGCTGGAACAAGGTCAGGGTCTGAGCCAGTTCCTGGCGTGCATCACGCGAGGAATCGGCAATCTCGTGTGCCAGCGCGCGCTCGAGCTGGTCGACCCGGGACGTGCTGGCACGCATCGCTTCGGCCAGCTGCGCATGGGCGCCAGACCAAGCGTCGCGCAGTTCGCGCACACCCGGACGCAGCAACAGCCACAACAGCACGACGGCGTTGATGGTCCATGCCAGCAATATCCACCAGGGCTCCACTTGAACCGCGGCCAGCCAGCTCATCATGGCGTCACCCTGTACTCGCTGCCGGCGTGCGGCAATGCGGGTCGCACCGTGGAAGACCGGGCGCGCGCCGATGGCCAGCGTCGCATCAGGCGATACCCATGGCACGCGCGTTCAGGGCAGTGCGGGGCTGCCCGCGAATCAGGAAGTCGATCAGGTTGTCCGCCGCCAGGTTGGCCATCGCGAGCCGCGTCGGCACGCTGGCGCTGGCGATATGCGGTGTCAGTACCACATTGGACAAGGCCAGCAGGTCCGGGTGCACCCGGGGCTCCCCCTCGAACACGTCCAGCCCGGCAGCGGCGATACTCCGCTCGCGCAAGGCCTGGGCCAGGGCCGCGTCATCGACGATGCCGCCGCGTGCAATGTTCACCAGTACCGCCGTCGGCTTCATCATGGCCAGTTCGGCAGCACCGATGGTGTGGTGCGAGGCGGCCGAATAGGGAACCACCAGCACCACATGATCGGAGGTCTGAAGCAGTGCCTGCTTGGACACGTAATCCGCCTTGCAGGCCGACTCGGTCGCCGGATCGAGCCGGCTGCGGTTGTGGTAGAGCACCCGCATGCCGAAACCCAAGGCGCCGCGGCGCGCAATGCCCTGCCCGATACGGCCCATGCCGATGATGCCCAGTGTGCTGCCGTGGATGTCCTGGCCGGCGAACATGTCGTAGCTCCAGCGTGACCATTGCCCGGCGCGCAGGAAATGCTCGCTCTCGGTGACCCGCCGCGCGGCGGCCATCAGCAGTGCAAAGCCGAAGTCGGCGGTGGTCTCGGTCAATACATCCGGGGTGTTGGTCGCCAGCACCTGTGCGGCCGTCATCGCATCGAGATCGAAATTGTTGTATCCCACCGCCATGTTGGCGCAGATCCGGAGTCCCGGGCAGGCCGCGAGCAGCGCAGCGTCGATGCGCTCGCTGCCGGTGCACAGCAGCCCGGTCTTGCCCCGGGAAAAAGCAGCCAGTTCGGGACCTGACATCCGGTTGTCCTGCTGATTGCTCGCCACATCGAAATAGGTCTGCAGGCGTTCGATGACCTGGGGAAAGATGGCACGGGCGATGGCGATGGCGGGTCTGGACATGGCGGGCAAAAGCGGAAGAAATACAAACGGCCCTGGCGGAATGGGCGGGCTTTGCCCGGTGCGGCCTCAGCCGACCTGCGGTATCTCGAAAACCTGGCGCAGATAGGCCATGTAACGCTCGTCGTCACACATGTTCTTGGAGGGCGTGTCCGACAGTTTGGCGACCGGCTGGCCGTTGCAGCGGACCATCTTGATGACGATCTGCAGCGGCTCGTAGCCCAGGTCGTTCGTCAGGTTGGTTCCGATGCCGAATGCCAGTTGGCAACGACCGTGGAATTGCTGGTACAGCTCGATCGTGCGCGGGACGGTCAGGCTGTCGCTGAAAATCAGCGTCTTCGTGCGCGGATCGACCCGGTTGCGCGCGTAGTGCGACAGCAATCGCTCGCCCCACTGGAACGGATCGCCGCTGTCGTGGCGGGCGCCGTCGAATAACTTGCAGAAATACATGTCGAAGTCGCGCAGGAAGGCGTCGAAGCCGTACACGTCGCTGAGCGCAATACCCAGATCGCCCCGATACTCCTTGGCCCAGGTCTCGAAGCCGTAGATCTGGCTGTCGCGCAGGCGCGGACCCAGCGCCTGACAGGCCTGCAAATACTCGTGTGCCATGGTGCCCAGCGGCGTGAGACCGAGCTTCATCGCGAACAGCACATTGCTGGTGCCAGCAAACTGGCCGACCTCACCCGGCGGGCTGCCGGGCCGCTGGAGCGTTCCCAGCCGCCCGGCCAGCACGCGCAGCACCTCCTCCTGCCAGGCCTTGCTGAACCGGCGCCGGGTACCGTAGTCGGCGATCTTCAGGTCAGCCAACTCCGCCCCACGCAACTGCGCGATTTTCTCGTCCAGCCGCCGGCGACCCTCCACCAGATCCGGCAACATGCGGGTATTGCGGAAGTACACCTCGTTGACGATGGCCAGCACCGGTATCTCGAACAGGATGGTATGCAGCCAGGGCCCACGAATTGTGATGTCGATCTCGCCCGTAGCCAGGCTGGATACGGTGATGTATTTCTCGTTCAGCGAGAACAGGCCCAGGAAGTCGACGAAGTCGCTCTTGATGAACCGCATCGAGCGTAGATACGCCAGTTCCGGCTCGCGAAACTGCAAGGTGCACAGCAACCGAATCTCCTCGCGGATCTCGTCAGCGAACGGCGCCAGGTCGAATGCCGGTGCGTCCGCCGCAGGTTGCGCCTGCGCATTGCGGCACTTGAAGCGGTACTCCACCTGTGCCCCTGGAAATTGATGCAGTACCGCCTGCATCATCGTGAACTTGTACAGGTCGGTGTCGAGAAGACTGGTGATGATCATGGCAAGGGTCGGTACCCGGATGCAACAGCGGTCCTGGCAGTGTAAGGGAACCAGGGCACGGGCCTTCGTCTCAGCTCGATGCGATCACAGGCTGATGACCACCATTGGCCAGCGACAGTTTTAGAACCCGGCTTCTAATATGTTGCACCGCAACAAATTCTTCTTGCCAGAGTCCGGGAAAACCCTATAATTCGGTCCATGCTGCACTGCAACATAGTCTGATAGACATGGTTCCGGCGCAGTTGCAGTTTCCAGATTTACCCATGTTACACAGGAGAAATTCATATGATGACCGTTGAACAAGTCATGGCCTCGCACAAAGCCAACATCGAAACCCTGGTCGGCCTGACCAGCAAAGCCTTTGAGGGCGTCGAGAAGATCGTCGAACTCAACATGGTCGCCTCCAAGGCCGCGCTGGCCGAAGCTGGCGACCATGCCAAGGCCATGCTGAGCGTGAAGGATGCCCAGGAATTGCTTACGCTGCAATCGGGCCTGATGCAGCCTCTGGCAGAGAAAGCAGCTGCTTACAACCGTCACCTGTATGACATCGCCTCGGGCTCGGCTGCCGAGTTCACACGTGCTTTCGAAGAGCAGACTGGCGAGAACCAGAAGAAATTCATGGGTCTGGTGGACAACGCCGCCAAGAACGCCCCCGCTGGCACGGAAACCGCCGTCGCCGTGATGAAGAGCACGGTTGCCGCCGCCAACAATGCGCTGGAATCGGTCCAGAAGGCTGTCAGGCAGGCTACCGAAGTCGCCGAAAGTAACTTCAACACCGTCACCGCCACTGCCGTCAACGCGACCAAGACCGCCGCCAAGAAGCGCTGATCTGTCGTTTGTTGCCAACACCGCTGCGAGGAGAGTTCGTCCCGGAGGCCGGACTCTGGCAAACAAGGGAAAACCCTGACATACTCGAGCAATACTGATATCCAATTTCTTGGTTGTCTCCTCGGGTCCTTTCGATACCAACAGGTTCAGGGATCCCTTCAAGGCCTCGTCGCAAGACGGGGCCTTTTTTTTGACAGTAACGAGAAACGATATCCGTGCAGCCGGCGGTTCAGCTCGCTGGGTTCGGCCGCACGCCCCAGGGCTCCGTATACAGAGCCGCTCGAGAACCTGCGGCCAAAGATCAAATTTTTCGTGAACATCAACACGACAGCGGCAGCGGCAGCGATCGTTGCGTTACAGGCGCCAGCATGGCGCTGGCATGGCGCTGGCATTTGTCCCGGCTGATCGGCGGGCGCCAACCAGCCAAGTCCTGAATTTCTTTCTCCCCAGCACTGGCTTGTCGCTCGTCAGCGCGATTAGTGCGTCATTCCAATGCGCCGTGAGGCCGGCGTCGTACTCTTGGAAGGCGTGTTGGCCCTGCCTCAGGCACTCCGTGCCATCTGCGTTGGAATGAGTGCTGAGGGTGCGTGAAACGATTCCGGCTGCCAACCTCAAGACCAACAGCCCCAACCGGCTACTGCGAACCGCTCAGGGCCTAACTCTGGTCTATAGCCTTGCCGCCGTGGCCTTTCCCATCGCGCGAGCCCCGCATTTCGGCAACCTGGTGCCGCACCTGGGTCGGCGCATGTACCGGTCACTCTGGCTGCTTTTCATTCCACTATCGCTGTCCATCCTGACCGGCACTGCCGGGACCTTGTTCACACTGCCGCGGCCTGAGAGTCCCGGCCAGACTCAATTTGCGGATCCGCTTTCACGGGACAGGATAGCCGTCGTGTTGGCCAGTCGTTCGGCCAGGTTGCGGATCAGCTCGATCGCCGCATCGGGGTTCTCGCGAATGACGCTGCGAAATAACTCGGCGGAGATACGCAACACTTCGACACGTGTCTTGGCGGTCGCCGAAGCAGTGCGCGGCACCTGGCCAAAGATCGCGATCTCGCCAATGATGCCGTTGGGGCCAACCGTACCGAGCGACAGAGGTTCCTGTCCGTTCGGCCGGTCCACCGTGATCTCGATGTCGCCCACAATGACGACATAACAGGCGTCGCCGGGATCGCGCATATGGAAGATCTCTTGCCCAGCGCTGTAGGTCAACCGCTCACTGCTGAAACACAGCAGTTTCTGCTTGGCCGGTGCGATCTTGCTGAAGATCGGAAACCGGCGGATCAGTTCGACTTCCTGTTCCAGGCTCATCCACGTACTCCTAAGCCGACCCTTGGCCGGGATGCATCAATTTGTACAGTACACCGCCGCTTTTCGACGCCAATGCATCAAAATCACCTTGCTCCACCAGGCGACCACGGTCCATCACCAGCACCTGGTCGAACCTGCGCGCCTGCTCAGCCCGATTGAGCACCCAGACTACGGCGTGACCTTCACGGCTTTTTAGCACGCTTTCCAGCAGTCGGTCCTGAACCTGGGGGTCCATGACCGCGGTGGCCTGGTCCAGGATCAGCACGGACGGTCGCTTGAGCATGGCCCGGGCGATTGCCACCTTCTGCCGATCCGGTGCCGACAGACGGCTGCCGCCGGTACCGACCTGGTAATCGAGACCGATGCGCAGCACCATCGGGCGCAGCGCGAGTTCTTCCAGGATCTCGTGCAGCAAAGCGCCGATCTGCGCGCTGCCCAGGGCCTGCCCGCTGGCGATTTTCCCGAAAAGGATATTGTCCTGCAGCGATGCGGCCTTGTTGTAACGCGCCGGATCAAAAAATTCGATCGCGCCGCGCAGGTCGTCCGGCAAACTGGCGGCAAATTGGCGCCTCGCTTCGAGGATTCGATCTTCCAAAGGCTCGTCGATCAGCCCCAGGCGATGTTTGGTGACGATCAGCTTGAATGGCAGCCGCAGCAGCAGGTTGCGGTCATCCTCGGCGACGCGTGAAAGGCCGGAGGATGCGACCCGGGAGAGGATTTCCTTGACTCGCGGCAGGTCGTCGTAAGCGATGAAGCTGAAGCGTTCGAATAATTCGTGACCGGGCGGCAGGTCGCTGAACAACTCGAGCATGGTCTCGGCCAACTTGTGACCCACGGCCAGCAAGTCGTCGGACAGGCCGGTCTCGTGCAGTATTTTGCGCACGTACGGATGCATGGCCAGGTTCTCGGAATTGAACACCTTGCCTACCGGTGTACCGAACAGCAGGTTCTCGGCCAATGAGGCATTGCGGTTGTAACGCGACACATCGAACTGTTCGACCAGATCCACCAGTTCCGGCCGACTCAGACGCTCGCGCATCTTGTCGCGTGCCCGCAGAATGCTTTTCTCGACCTGCGGGCTATCGCCCAAGCTGACGGCGCTGCGCAGACCGATCTCGAACAGTGTCTCTTCCAGGTCAACCAGCCGCAGCAACTCCAGCAGACGTTTTTCCATCGCTTCCGCGTCTTCGACCCCGGCAGCAGCGTAGTCGAGCCACTGCGCACCGATGTCGAGCGTACAGTTTCCCGCCCGCCGGGACTCGCGCACGCTCACCTGGTATTGGCGCAACCCGTTGCCTTCATAGATCGCCGGGTCGATCGGCCGATGCCGTAATCCGTACAACATGTTTTCCCGCACGCTGATCGGGAACAGGTAGGCCGATGGACCGACATAACCCGTGGCTCGGCCGGTAACCGCCTCGGGCGCCCTTGTCAGATCGATACCGCCCATTTCCAGGCCACCGCTGCTGGGAAGCTGAAGACGCGCGAGCATCTGGGCCAGCTCGCCGCTGCCCGATCCGCCGGGTCCGATGATGGCCAGGTGCCGGTCCAGCGGCACCTCGAAGGTCACGCCATCGACAACCTTGGTGCCGGACTCGTCCAGCAGCGACACGTGGTTGGCGCGCAGGCTGCCCGAACGCGGCAGTTCCGGTGTGTCGATGACAGCCAACTGCGCCTGCGGCGTCAGGTTGTCGACCGAGAACTGCTCGACCACCTGGCTGTACTTGATGCCGGCATCCATGCGCTCCTGATCCCAATCGATCAGCTCTTTCACAGGCCCCGGCAAGTCCTTGTAGGCGGCGATGACCGCCACCAGTGCACCAATGTCCAGCCGGCCGACGATGGTCAGATATCCACCGACCAGGTAAAACAGGAAAGGCGTGACCTGCGACAGCAGATTGTTGAGGAACTTGATGAAGAATTTGCGCTGGAAATGCTCGAAGCGAATCAGGAACAGGCGTCCCAGGCGCGCCGAGAACTCGGCACGTTCATAGTTGGCGGTGTCATGCGCATGGATCTCGACGACGCCGTCGACGCATTCGGCCACCCGACCCGCCAGTTGGCGGGCGGCGATCTGACGTTCGCGCGACAACTGGAGCAGCCGCAGCCGCAACTTCGGGATCACGACCGCCTGGACCACCACCATGCCGAACGCGACCATGCCGAGATAAATATGCTGGAACAGAATGAAGAACAGTGCGGTCAGCGCCTGGCCACCCAGGTACAGCGGCGTGATGATCGCCTCGCCGACAAAACCGCCCAGCGGGTCGACCTCATCCTTGATCATCGTCGCCATCTCGGCGGACTTGACACGACGAAAGGTCGACAACGGAAAACGCAGGATATGGTCGAACAAGTCATACCGCAGGCGCCGCAGCATGCGCTCGCCCATCCAGCCCTTCATGGTGTTGATGCGCAGCTTGATAAGGCCGCTGATGACGATCAGGGCCAGAAATGTCAGTGTCAGTGCAAGCAGGTAATCGGTGCGTTCGAGCGCAAAGCCATCGAACAAGGACCATGTGTATCCGCCCAGGAAATCCGGCAGTGTGAAATGCAGCCGCAGAAAGTCTGCCGTGGAGCCGGGATTGGCAAAACCCTTGCCCTGGATCGGCTGGTTGATGATCATCTTGGGCAGATCCAGCGAGGCGTAATAAAACACCATCGACAGAACCACCAGCGGAACGATTAGCAGTTGCTCGCGTTTGCTGTACTTGAGGATGAATCCAAACAGACTGCGTTCCATCACGCAGGGCCTAGTTGTAGGGGTCGGCCGCGTCGCGCAGGCCATCACCGAGGAAGTTGAACGCGAGCACGACCACCAGCACCGGCAGCACCGGCAACATCAGCCACGGATACAGCGCCACCACGTTGATGTTCTGGGCTTCGTTGAGCAACACACCCCAACTCGTGATGGGTGGTCGCAGACCCAGACCCAGAAAGGACAGCGCAGTCTCGCCCAGAATCATGCTAGGAACCGACAAGGTCAGCGAGGCTATCAGATGGCTGGTGAAACTGGGCAGCAAATGACGGCCGATCACCCGCGACGGCTTGGCCCCCATCAGCACCGCTGCGGTGGCGAAATCCTCCTCGCGCAGCGACAGGAACTTGGACCGCACGGCGCGTGCCAGACCAGGCCAGTCCAGCAGGCCCAGGATGATGGTGATGCCGAAATAGATCAGGATCGGGCTCCAGGTCACCGGCAGTGCCGCCGACAGGGCCATCCACAGCGGCAACTCGGGGAACGAGCGCACGATCTCGATCAGCCGCTGGATCGTGTTGTCGATCCAGCCCCCGTAATAGCCGGATATGCCGCCCAGCGTGATCCCGATCAGGAAACTCACAGCGATGCCGAGCAGGCCGACCGTCAGCGAAATGCGGGTTCCGTAAATGATGCGTGAGAACATGTCCCGGCCCAACCGGTCGGTGCCCATCAGAAAAAACGTACCGCCTTCGGCCGGACAGACCAGGTGCAGGTTCGCGTCGAACAATCCCAGGAAACGGTACTCGTCGCCTTGGCAGAAGAAACGCAGCGGCTGCACCTTGCTGCGGTCCGGCGTGAACTCGCGCTTCATCTTCTCCAGATTCAGCTCCATGCTGTAGCCGTAGACGAAAGGCCCGACGAACGTGCCGTCATGGAACAGATGCACACTTTGCGGCGGCGCAAAGATATGGGATGTATCCCGCGTGCTGACTTCGTAGGGAGCCAGGAACTCGGTGATCAGGGCCGAACCGTACAGCAGGCCCAGGATCACCGCGGCCACGACCGCAATGCGGTGCCGCCGGAATTTCCACCACATGATGCGCCACTGGGACGCGCGATAAAACTCCTCCTGCTCGGGCGTCAGCGTCTCGGCTGCATCGGGCTCGAACGGAGCCGTCGAGACATAGTGCTCCAGCCGGGTATTTTCTGACTGCCCCGAGTTCATCGCACGACCCCGGCGCAGTTCCGCGCCACTACCCTCCCCCGCCCAGGCAGGGTACTCCAACGAAACCCGCTCATTGCACTGCCTCTCCGCTCAATCGGATACGCGGATCGAGCGCCGCCAGCAGCAGATCGGACACGAATACCCCCACCACCGTCAACATGGCCAGGAACATCAGAAAGGAGCCGGCCAGGTATTGATCTTGACTTTGCAAGGCGTCGAGCAGCATCGGCCCTTCGGTCTGCAGCGATAACACCACCGACACAATGGCCGACCCTGAAATCACCGCAGGCAAGAGGTTGCCGATATCGGCTATGAATGGATTGAGCGCCATGCGCAGCGGGTATTTGACCAGCAGCCGGGTGTTGGGCATGCCCTTGGCACGCGCCGTCACCACGTATTGCTTCTGCAACTCATCCAGCAGATTGGCGCGCAAACGCCGGATCATGCCGGCCGTGCCCGAGGTGCCGATCACGATGACCGGAATCCACAGGTGTGACAACACCGACTTGAACTTGGGCCAGCTCATCTCCTCCTCCAGGTACTGCGGATCCATCAGGCCGCCGATGGACAAGCCGAATTGCACGTTGGCGAAATACATCAGCACCAGCGCGAGCAGGAAGTTGGGTGTCGCCAGGCCCAGATAACCGATGAAAGACAAGCCGTGGTCGCCCCAGCTGTACTGGTGGGTCGCAGCGTAAAAACCGATCGGGAAAGCCACGGCCCAGGTGAACAGGATGACAGAGAAGTTGAGCACGAAGGACAGCAACAAGCGGTCGCCCACGACGTCGACCACCGGCAGGTTGTATTCGAACGACCAGCCCCAGTCACCTTGCAGCAGTCCGGAGAAACCACGCTCCCCCGGCCAGATACCGACCCAGGCTGCGTACTGTTCGAGGAAGGGTTTGTCGAGGCCGAACTGCTGGCGCAGGAACTGTGCCTTCTCCAGCGCCGCGGCATCGCCCTGGCTGCGCAACTCCGCGATCTGGTTGGTCAGGTAGTCTCCAGGAGGCAACTGGATGATTACGAAGGTCACGAAGCTGATGACCAGCAACGTGGGAATCATCAGCAGCAGGCGCCGCAGCGTGTAGGCCAGCACCGGCTCAGTTCCTGCGCTCGTCGGTAAACCAGAACGTGTCGGGACGGTAGATGCCCAACAATGCGCCGGGATCCCAGTTGTACAAGCCCTTCTCGGGTACGTTCCTGAGCGCGTTGTTCACCACCACCGGTTGCATCACGTTGTTGACGATTCCAATCGTGAACTGCTGGTCCGCATGGATTGCCAGCATCCGATGCCAGATCTTGGTACGCTCCTCGGTGCTGACGCCACGCCAGGACTCCCACAACTTCATCAACTCGATCGCCGGCGGCATATCCGGCGCGTCACCCATTTTGCCGGCCGTTTCATAGTACTGGCCGAACTTGGGCCACTGCAACTGCGCCTGGTCCTTCGGCGCCAGTTCGTCCGGCGCGGTATCGGCCGTCGGCATGCCGTTATCCAGGCCTTGCCAGACCGACATCATGGCCTCGCCGGAAAAAACCCGATTGCGCAACAGGTCGCGCTGCGAGGGCTTGCTGAACAACTTGATGCCGACCTCGCGCCAGTTCTCCCGAATCAGTTCAAGCACGTCGGTCTGCTCGGTGCTCTCGCCTGCCGTCTCCACGATGATCTCCAGCGGCCGACCATCAGACAGGCGGCGGATGCCATCGGCACCCCGCTTGATGCCGATTTCGTCGAGCAAACGATCGGCCGCCTTGCGATCAAACTTGGTCCATTGGGTCTGGTATTCCTTCTTGAACAGCGGGCTTTCGGGCACGACCGTGTTGTTGCTTTCGGAAGCCAGGCCGAAATACAGCACCTGGTTCACCTGCGCGCGGTCGATCGCCATCGAGATGGCACGACGGAAACGCACATCACGGAACAACTGGCGCCATACCGGATCGGCGACGTTGAGGTTGGGATACAGGGCAATATGCGAACCCTTCGCGGTGCGCCAGAGATAGGTCTTGTAATTGTTGGTCTTTTCCGCCTTCTTCAGGAAGGTGTAGTTGTTGAACAGGATGTCGCGCGCCTGCAGGTCGGACTCCCCGGCTCCGGCCTTGGCCGGGATCAACTTGCCATCGACAACCGGCATCACGACCCGGTCGATGTAGGGCAGTTGGCGGCCAGCAGAATCGACCCTGTGGAAATACGGATTACGCACCGAGACGAAGCGGTCGGCTGGCGGCTTGGTGGTGTTCATCCAAGGCTGCAATGTCGGCAATTTCGGATTGTCGAACTGGTACATGTTGTCTTCACGGTTGTGGATCGCAGCCCAGCTGCGTTTGCCGGGCTCCGCCTTCTCCGCCTCCAGGACCTTGGGCGAGTACTTCTTGTGGAACTGCTTGAGATAGTGCGCCGGACGGTAGATCAGCAACGGAGACGCCGCCGCCATCAGCGGCAGGAAATCCGGATTCGGCCTGGACCAGGTGTAGCGCACCGTGGTCTTGTCCAGGTATTCGACCTTGGGAGGCTGGCCATCGACCAGCAGCGCAGCCGGCGGTCCGGTCGGGCTGAGTTCCTTGTCGTTGGCAACGTCGTCCCAGAAATAGCGGAAATCTTCGCTGGTGAACGGCTGCCCGTCCGACCATTTGTGGCCCACGCGAAGTTTCATCGTGAAGACCCGATCGTCCTTGGCATCGATGTTCTGCAGGATGTCGGGAACCAGAGCCAGATTGCGATCGTATCCCACGAGCCGCGCATAACCGTAGACCACCATCATGCGCAGGTCACGGGCACGCCCGATCAGCATGTTGAGCGTGCCGCCATGCTGGCCCAGCTCCATCGTCTTGCCATCCATTGTCACGACCAGAGGGTTCTCGGGCAGCCGGGCCTTGACCGGCGGCAGCTTCTTGGCAGCGACATCGTCGCGCAGCATCGGCGTTTCCACCAGCGTCGCTGGCATCTGGCCGTGCGCCAGAGCCGCCGTCAAGACGAGCATGGCCGCAATCACGCAGCGCCTGGGAAGATCGCGCCGGAGGCGCACACGGTGCGAATGCAGGTTCATGACTTCAGCTCCGAAATATCGACGTCCGCATGGGCGCGGACAAAATGCTGGCCACCGATATCGATCATGCCGACACGCTGCGATCCGTCAATACGGTACGGCATCGGCCAAGCCGACGGTATGGACGCCTTGCCTTCCATCAGCGCATCGAAATCGAGCTTGCGGTTCAGGTCCGGATCCGGCACCGCGGCCAGCAGCGCGCGGGTGTACGGATGCAACGGATTGGCGAACAACTCGTCAAACGGAGCCACTTCGATCAGACGACCGGCACACATTACCGCGATCCGGTCCGCGATGTAGTGCACCACCGCCAGGTTGTGCGAAATAAAGAGATAGGTCAGATCGCGCGCCCGGCCCAGATCGAGCAGCAGGTTGAGCACCTGGGCCTGCACCGACACGTCGAGCGCCGAGACCGGCTCATCGCAGATCAGCAAGTCCGGCCCCAGCGCCAGCGCGCGGGCAATGCCGATACGCTGGCGCTGTCCGCCAGAAAAACTGTGCGGATAACGCCGCAGGTGGCGCACGTCCAGCCCCACCAATGCGATCAGTTCCTTGACTCGCTCGAAGCGCTCGTCGGCATCACCAATGCCGTGGATCACCAGCGGTTCGCTGACGATGTCGAACACCGTCATGCGCGGATTGAGCGAGCCGAACGGATCCTGAAACACGAACTGCACACGGCGCCGGTACTCGAACAATTCAGCCCCCTCGAGCTTGAGCACGTCGCGCACCTTGCCACGGTCGTTGAAAATAATCTCGCCACTGTCGGGCATGCCCGCGCGCAGGATCATCTTGGCGGTGGTGGTCTTGCCGCAGCCGGACTCGCCAACCAGTCCCAGACATTCACCAGGCATGACGTCGAAGCTCACGTCGTCCACGGCAATCGTCTCGCCGCCGGGCTTGGAGCCAAACAGCGAGGTCTTGCGCGTCGAGAAGCGCTTGTTCAGGTGACGCACCGACAACATCGGCTGCAGCGCGTCCACCGTATGCGGCGGATGCGCATGCGGCCGCGTCAGGTGCCCCGACATGACCTGGATTTCGCGGATCGGGGTCAGCCGTTCGCCAGGCTCCATGTTGAAACGCGGCACCGCGCGCAACAAGGCTTTCAGATAGGGGTGGCGCGGGTCCTTGAACACGTCCTCCAGCGTACCCGCCTCCATCACCTTGCCGTGGTAGAGCACAACCACCTCGTCGGCCATATTGGCGACAATGCCCAGGTCGTGGGTGATCATCATCATCGACATGTGCAGGTCGCGCTGCAATTGCTGGATCAACTGCAGGATCTGCGCCTGTATCGTGACGTCCAGCGCGGTTGTCGGCTCATCGGCTATCAGCAATGCCGGCCGGCACACCAGTGCCATCGCGATCATGGCCCGCTGGCGCAGCCCGCCGGACAGCTCGAACGGATACGTGTGTTCAGCCCGGTCCGGATCGGGAAAACCCACCAGGCGCAACATCTCGATCACGGCGGCGCGGCGCTCAGCCTTGCCAATGCCACTCTGGTGCAAGGCCAGCGCCTCGCCGATCTGGTTGCCGATCGTGTGCAACGGAGACAGCGCCGTCATCGGCTCCTGGAAGATGATGGAGATCGTTCCGCCTCGAATGGCCCGCATCTGCTGACTGGCCATGTCGAGCCGGGCGATATCGACGACGGTGTCGGGCATGCGCGGGTCGCGCAATTCGATCGATCCGTGCTCGATGTGAGCGACCCTGGGCAAGATGCCCATGATCGACTGCGCGACGATGGACTTGCCCGATCCCGATTCACCCACCAAGGCCATGGTGCGTCCGGCCGGAATCCGGAACGAGACGCCATCGACGGCCTTGACCACGCCGGCGTCGACTTTGAGGTAAACCTTGAGATCTCGAACCGTTAATACGTTAGACATGTCCAGTTGAGTGTGACACCCGTTCACCTGAGTCATCCATGCTTGCGCAGGCCAGCCATCGATCCCGAACGCCGTCTCGTCAAGCCCCATCAGCGCCCGCACCCGCGACAATCCGCAATAAGTATAGAAGATGGATTTCGATCGACGCCCCGGTGTTTGCCCCCGGTTGGCGCTGAAAACAACATTCAGGTCGCCGCGCCGCGCCCAGACTCGAACAAGCCGTCTGCGGCCTGCCACACCACGCCGCCCCGGCTGCGCGTGCGCTCGAACAATTGCGCCAGAAAGCGCCAGCAGGCGTCATCGTGCACCAAATGGTGGCTCAACCAACCGGTGGCCTCGTCAATGTCGGCACGGCCTTCGCGGCGCGCTTGCAGGTGGGCCCTGGCGGCGCCCAGCGCTGCCTCCTCGCCGACAAAGCCACGCGAGCCACGCCAGTCGATGATGTCCACATGGGTATTGACCTGCACCAGACCGGGGACCGATGCTGGCGCGGCGCGCGGACCAAAGCGACTCAGGCCAGCGTAACCGGCACCGGCAAGCCGGCTCGCCAGGTCGATCGAACCGAGGCGGTTCCAGGGCGGCACCAGCACCGGCAGCGTGACAGGGCCGGCGATCAGCGCGCGCCCCTGTTGCAGCCGCCCCAGGGCATCAGCCACTGCTTCAGCAGCGGGAAACTCTGTCTTTCTCTCACCCGCGCCACTGCGTCGGGTGTGATCGACGCCATGCTGCAGAATGCGAATCCAGCGGGCGTCCTGTGCCAGAACCTGCTCGTGCACGCCGTGCGGGATCACCGCCAGCGCCAGCGGCACTTGCGCAGATGCAGAAAGGCCGACCAGCCGCGCCAATGCCGGGTCGAGATGCCAGGCGTCGTCATCGCGCCACCAGAAGTCCACCGTGCGCCCGGCATCCTGCCAGCGCGCGACCTCGTCGAACAGTTCCGCCCAGTGCAATGTCATCGAAATCCTTTCATGCCAAAGTGTGCGACAACCAGCCGCGCACCAGGCGGGCGCTGACACGGGCGCCATCGACTCGCAGTTGTTCCGCCACCAGCGGTGTCCTGGTGGCGGCACGGTCGATCGCGGCAGCCAAGCCTGCCGGGTTCAGGGCAGTCTCCTCCACCAGCTCGATCCAGCCGCGTTCGGCCAAAAGGCGTCCGCGCAGGGTCTGCTCACTCTCCGAACCACCGGCGAACGGCACCATCACCGATCGAGCGCCAGCTTGCAAGGTTTCCATCACGGTGTTGTAACCTGCCTGGCTGACCGACAACCGGCAGCGACGCAGCAGCCGCGTGAAGTCGGTGCGATTGCGCTCGACAACGACGCCGTCGCCGTGCAACGACCACGCCAATGCGACCAGGTCCGCAAATGCCGCAGCCGCGACACCCGAGCCTGCCAGCACACGCCAGCGCTCGCCCGCCAGTTGCGTCAACGCTCGGGCACGAATCGCCGTCTCGAGCAGCACCAGGCCGACCGCGCCGCCGCCAGCCGATACCAGCACCTCGCCATGACCGTCCGGCGTATCGTCCGGTTTGTCACTGGCCGATGGCGGCGCACCGACAACGTAACCGGTGTAGTGCAGGCGTGCGCCAAGTTCGGACACATGCGCAAACGTGCGCTCAAACGGCACCAGCGCCGGATCCCCGTGCACCAGCACATGGTCGAAGTACTGGTCAAACAACGCCAGCATGCGCTGCTGGCGCTGGGGGTCCTTCTGCCCGCCTCCCAGTACATCGCGCACCGATGACACGATCACGGGTGGACGCGGCGCCTGCCGGGCTGCGTCCAGCAACGGCAGCAACTCGAAGCGCATCTGCCGGCGGCCGAATGGAAACAACTCGACCAGCAGCAGGTGCGGATCCGTATCCTGCCACAGCGCCAGCAGGGTATCCCGGCGCAACCGGCGCAGCGACTCGTCCACCGGCTGCCCCCGCGCGTCAACCAGCGACTTGAAGCCCAGGTCCGCGGCAGCCACCGGTGGCAACTGGACCCAGCGCGCGCCCGACGGCCGCAAGCCCGGTACCGGCAAACCACCACTGACCAGGGTCACCGCCAGCCCGGCACGGGTCATCGCGTCGGACAACAACACGGCGCGCTTGAGGTGGCCGGTACCCAGCAGATGCTGGACATGGACCAGCACACGGGGCTGGTTCACGGTTGCCGACCTGCATCGACGGCTGTGGCCAGCGGCAGGTTCAGCCGCTGCACCGCCGGCATGCCGTGTTTGTCCAGGGTGAACAGTTGCAGCGTCTGCCAGTCCAGCTTGGCGGGCGGCTTGCCCAGCATGTCCCAACCAGTGGCCTGGGCCAATATGACCCGCATCACGCCGCGGTGTGTGACCGCCAGCGTCGGTGAGCCCAGCGCGGCGCGCTCAGCCAACCACGGCCCTACACGTTGCCACACCTGGCGCGGACTCTCACCACCGGTGGCCATGAAGTCCCATCCACGCGCCTCGTTTTCGGCCATCGCAGCGCCCTGTTCGGCCCGCAGGTCGGCCAGACTGCAGCCCTCCCACTGGCCCCAGGCCATCTCGATCAGG
>JBBRVD010000040.1:0-23650 GCA_038247175.1 Burkholderiales bacterium
GAAAAGCACCAGGCGCGGCCGCTGGTGCTGTTCACCAGCCTGGGCCGGCGCGAGGCCGTAGCAGAAGCCGGCGACCTCTTCAAAGCCACATTGGCCAAGCCGCTGCGCCAGAGCACGCTGTTCGACACCGTAATGAACCTGGTGGCAGCAGAAGGGGCACATAAGGTCGAAGCCCCCAAAGCCAAACCGAGCATGGACCCGGGCATGGCAGCGCGGCACCCGCTGCGCATTCTGCTGGCCGAGGACAACGTGGTGAACCAGAAGCTGGCCATGCGGCTGTTGCAGCAGATGGGATACCGCGCGGATCTGGCCAGCAATGGCATCGAAGCCATCGAATGCGTGCAGCGCCAGACCTACGACGTGGTGCTGATGGATGTGCAGATGCCGGAGATGGATGGGCTGGAGGCGTCGCGGCGCATCACTGCGAATTACCAACCGGGGGAACGCCCGCGCATCGTGGCCATGACCGCCAACGCGATGCAGGGCGACCGCGAGGAGTGCCTGGCGGCGGGCATGGACGACTACGTGACCAAGCCGATCCGGGTGGATGCGCTGGTCGAGGCGTTGCTTGCGACTGGCCATCGCAAGGTAGATTGAGTCGTGTCGATTCCCCAATAATTAGCCGTTATGTCTAAAATGTACAAATTAGCTAATATGGGGAGAATGTGATGATTTCAGTGACGTCGGCCGAGGCTCAGAATCGTTTTGGTCAGTTGTTGGACATGGCGCGGCGCGAGCCGGTAACCGTGACCCGCCATGGCAGGCCGGCGGCATTCATCGTGTCGCCACAAGACATGGAAGAGTTGCTCGACGCCCGGGTCAAACGCGGCAAGGCCGTGGAGGCGATGGAGGATTGGACAGCCCGAGCCGGATCGTTGGCCAAGCCCGCCGCCAGCGCGCTCACGGACGATGAAGTCAATCGCCTGGTCCATGAACTTCGATGAAATCCATGCGGCGCGTGGTGTTCGATACCAGTTCGCTGGTGAGCGCGGCACTCAGGCCCGGTTCCGTGCCGCACCGGGCCTTGATGCTGGGCCTGGCGCGGTACGAGGTGTGCGCCAGCGTGCAGACCTGGCTGGAACTCGATCAGGTGATGCGGCGTGACAGGCTTGATCGTTATCTTGCGAGGGCCTCCCGATCGGATTTTGTCGCGCTGTTGCGCACGTACCTGCATTTCTATCCCGTCACGCTCGAAGACGAGTTGGCGCTGGAACCGCATTGCCGAGATGCCAAGGACAACAAGTTCCTTGCGCTGGCGCAGGTGTGCCAGGCCGATGTTTTGGTCAGCAGTGATGACGATTTGCTGGTACTGCATCCATGGCGAGAAATACCCATTCTCAGACCCGCCGATTTCCTGTTGCGGGCCAGTGTCGGTGGAACATGATCGCCGATAAAGACATGGGCAGCCATGTGGCGCAGGCAAGCGCCTCTACCGATCGGCCGCGGGTGCATCCGGTGGTGGGGATGATCTATAGGCAACCAGAAGCTGGCGCTGCGGCTGTTGCAGCCGATGGGGTACCGGGCCGACCTGGCCAGCAATGGCGTCGAGGCCGTCGAGTGCGTCGAGCGCTAGACCTACGATATGGTGCTGATGGATGTGCAGATGCCGGAGATGGACGGGCTGAAGGCGAGCCGTCAAATCACAGCGAAGTGGAAACGGCACGAGCGACCGCGCATCGTTGCGATGACCGCCAACGCGATGCAGGGCGACCGCGAGGAGTGCCTGGCCGCAGGCATGGACGACTATGTCACCAAACCGATACGCGTCGACCAACTGGTCGGGGCCTTGAGCAACGCAACCCCACGTGAGGACCATTGAAACATGCCCGAACCCATCATCGATCCCACTACATTTGCCGATTTGCAGGAAGCCGCTGGAGCCGAGTTCGTGGCTGAACTGGTTGGCACGTTCTTCGAGGAGGCGCCCGTGATGCTGGCCGAGTTGCGCAGCGCGCAGACGTCGCAATCGGCCGACGCGTTCCGGCGCGCAGCGCATTCGCTCAAGTCCAACGGCCATACCTTTGGCGCGACCCGGCTGGCGGCGATGGCGCGCGATCTGGAACTCGGTGGTCTGGTTGCCGACACTGGGCTGATTGACGCGCTCGATCAGGAATACCAGCGTGCGGCTGTGGCATTGAAGGGGTTGTGCGATGGCTGACGATCGCAAGGCAAGGCCGCCGCCTTCGGCGCCGGCGACTGCGCGCGGTCGTGCTGCCGCACCGGGGCCGGGTGCGCGTTTGCTGGTGGCCGACGACAACAAGGTCAACCGCCTGCTGATGACGCGCAGCCTGGAACTGCAGGGCCACAAAGTGGCGACTGCGCAGAACGGGCGCATTGCGCTGGACATGCTGCACGCTGAGGCCTTCGACCTGGTTCTGCTCGACATGGAGATGCCCGAGCTCGACGGCTTCGGTGTGCTCGAGCAGATGATCGACGACAGCAAGCTGCGCGACATTCCGGTTATCGTGACCAGCTCGCTGGAAGGCGTCGCCGATATCGTGCGCTGCATCGAACTGGGCGCCGACGACTACCTGCACAAGCCGGTGAATCCGGCGCTGCTCAAGGCGCGCATCAACTCCAGCCTGGAAAAAAAGCGCCTGCGCGACCAGCAGAAGGAACTTGTCAAGCGTTTTGCCACCTCGGAAGTGGCGGACGACATGGAGGAATCGGGTTTTGCGCTGGGCGGGCGGCGTATCGCGTGCACCGTGATGTTCTCGGACATCCGGGGCTTCACGTCGCTGGTGGAGTCGCAGTCGCCCGAGGAAACCATCGAGTTGCTCAACACTTATTACACGCTGATGTTCGACGCCATCAGTGGGCATGGCGGTGTCGTGAACCAGATGATCGGCGACGGTCTGATGGCGATTTTCGGCGCGCCACAGGCCCTTGACGATGCGCCGCTGGCGGCGGTGCGCGCTGCGCTGGACATGGTCGAGATGATCGAGCTGTTCAATGTGGAACGGGTGGGCACCGACAAGGAGCCGATCCGCATTGGCATCGGTATTGCGTCAGGCGAGGTGGTGGCGGGTTACACCGGTACGCAGCAGCGCGCCACCTACACCTGCATCGGCGACACCGTCAACCTGGCCGCGCGGCTCGAAGCCCATACCAAGGAGGTGCAGCGTGGCATCCTGGTCGATGGTGACACCCGCCTGGCGTTGGCCGACAGGGTCGCGCTGGAGGTACTGGGGGAGGTGATGTTCAAGGGCAAGTCGGCAGCGGTCTCGGTGTATGCGGTGAAGGCGCAGGCGCAGCGTTGAACCCACAAACGGCAGTCGACCGCTCGATTTCCGCTCGATTTCCAATGGAGATGCGTATGGAACCTGACGCTTTCGGCAACGAACCCGGTTGCCTGTGGGGTAAGAGCGCTATGCACCCGATCGCACCCCGCTGGACGCGCCATGCGGCGTTGCTCGTCCTTGCGCACGGAAGTGCGCCGTTTCCTCTCGCCGTGCCTGGCACGCCTATCGGGGCACGCTCGGGCGCATTCAACTACCGTTTGTAGGTTGAACCGCCAGACAGGTTCGGGATGGTTCGACCCCCAGTCACGCTGTGGTTTCTGTTTGCCTTGATGTGCGCCGGGCTCGAAAACGCTGCCTCGCAGGAGCGTGCCCGTGCGGTTCCCCCCGCTGCGTTGCCACCCGTCGTACCCGCTCCCGGGCCGGGGATGCTGATTGTGAGTTGCGACCCGGGCGGATGCTGGGATGAGTTCGGCGTTCGTTACGACCGCGCCGACGCGGGGGTGTTCGTGCGCAGGGACGGCAGGAGTTGCCTGATGATCAAGCGTCGCATGCACTGCGAGGAATGAGGGTCCGCTGCGGCCATTGGCGTGGGTTACAGCTTGCGCCGAAAAAAGCGCACTACGCGTTCCCGCGCCTCGTGCGCCTGCGCGACGTCGGGCCTGATCACGACCAGGGGCGGCGTCGCGCGCTGTCCGAGCAGGAAGCTGCCCTGGTCCGCGAACGGGTCTGGCACTGTCACCGGGACCATCAACCGGTCCCAGCCGTGGTAGGCGCCGACGTATTCACGGACCTCGACCACGTTGTTGTTGGTGGGATTGACCGCTTGGGCCAACGCGCGGCAGGGTCCGGCGCTGTTGTCGTAGTCGTCCTCGCTGCCCACCTGGATCAACACCGGTGCGCCGGTCAGGTTGAGAAACTGCGTGCCAGCCAGCGCGGGCGTGGTGCCGAATGCCAGCAGGATGTTCGGATTGTTGGCGCCGTAGCACACCGGGTAGTGCGCCACGTGCGCGGCGAATCGCAAGCCACGGGCAAATGGGGCGCCGGCGTAAGCCTGCTCCGCGGCCGCCAGGCTGATGACGCCGCCCCATGAAAAGCCCAGCACCCCGATACGGTCCGGATCAATCGCGTCGTTGGCGTTCAAGACGGCCAGGGCCGAGAAGGCATCCGGGATCGTGAGGATGGGAACAGGCGGGCGGTTTGTAATGCCCGTCACGCCGCGCGCTTCCCACATGTCAATCTGCAGCGTTGCGACACCGGCCTCGTTCAGTGCCGCTTCGTAGAAGTCACCCCGTGCATCGACTCCGCCCGAGCCGTGCAGGATCAGCACGGCTGCCAGCTTGCGCTCTTTCTTGTCGCGCTTGCCGCGCCGATCGTCGTCCCGGCAAAACCATCGATCATCCGCTTTGCCGGGCATGCTCATTTTCCCCTTGATCGTGAGCAGCCCGCCCGGCGGTGCGAGATTGGGTGACTGGAACTCGATGAAGGTCACCCGCGGCATTCGCTCGCCCCGGCAGTCGTGCCTATCGGCATCGGCAAGCGCATGGGTCGCGACAACAGCCAGAATCGAAAGAAGCAGTGCGCGAAGCGCTGTTGAGCAGGTCATGAAGTCTCCCGTCTGCATACCACCGATGGTTTCCGAGTGCTTTTTCTATCGACACTCTGGCGCGACCTTACGCCTGCCTGTGTTCCGTGTCAACGCAACGACAGGCCCCTATTCTGCGCTTGACAGCCCTAGAATCTGCCCTCGCGTACGCCATCCTTCTTATCGGAATCTCCCATGCGCCTGCTGCTGACGATGATCACGCTCATCACCCTGGGCCTGGTGCCGCCGGCATTGCTGGCCGCCACGGAGCCACCCCCGGAGAAAATTCGCGCGCTGTTGCAGATCTTGTCCGACCCGCAAGTGCAGGGCTGGATCGAGCGGCAACGCAGCAGCAACGTTGTGTCGACGGCCACCTCTGCCGTGGCCGTGGGCGAAGGCGAAGGCGAAGGCGAAGGCGTTCTGGCCGGGCAGATTGACGGCATCCGCGCGCACCTGCAGTCGATCGGTGTCGCTCTGCCCAAGGTCCGCGGCGCTTTGGCCGAAACGGTGTCGCGGGTGCATGCTGAAATGGTGACGCACGGCATCAATCATTTCTTCCTGCTGCTGGCGGCGTTCGCGGCGCTGGGGTTCGGTGTGGAGCGACTGTTCTGGTGGGTGTCCGGCGGTGTGCGCAAATGGATCATCGCCTCGCGCATGGATACCCCGGGTGAACGCTTGCGCGCCGCGTTTGCACGCCTGGGTTTCGGCGCCAGCTGGGTTGCCGCGTTTGCGCTGGGCACTATCGGCGCTTTCCTGGCTTTCGATTGGCCGCCGGTGCTGCGTGATGCCTTGTTGCGGCTGCTGGTGGCGGTCGTGATGATGCGCCTGGCGCTGGTACTGGGGCGCTTGCTGTTCGCACCGGGTGCGCAAAGGTTCCGGCTGCTGCCGATAGACACGCAAGCCGCCTGGTTCTGGCATCGGCGCCTGGTGCTCCACGTGACCTGGTTTGCTTTCCTGTATGCCTTGATCGAGTGGCTGATTGCCCAGGGTGTGGAGCCCGGTGTCTGGCGCCTGGTGGCGTATGTCTTTTCGCTTTTTCAGTTGGCGCTGGTCATGGAGATGGTGTGGCGCAGGCCGGGGCTGCGCAACGAGCGACACAAGACGGTTGGCTGGTTGCTGACGGTGGCGTTTGTATTGCTGCTGCTGCTGCGCATCATCGGTGCGTACAGTGTGTTCTGGTTCGGTGCGTTGCTGCTGGCGGTGTATGGCCTGATGCGCCTGATCAGTGCGATCGCGCTGCATCTGGAGCGTGCGCCGGGCGCACTCGTGGGCGAGCCGGTGGTGTTCAGCATCCAGGGGGCGGCGATCGTGCGGGGGATACGCCTGGTGTTGATCATGGTGGCCGGCCTGTTGCTGGCGCGTAACCTGGGCATCGACCTGGCGCAGCTCATGGGTGGCGCATCGGTACCAGTGCGGATAACCCGCAGCCTTTTCAGCCTGGTCATCATTGCGCTGTTTGCCGATCTGGTCTGGTTCGTGTTCAAGGCGATGATCGAACGTCGGCTGGCCGAGGTGAAGTCGGTGGATGCCCACGATGTTCTGGCTGGACAGGCCACCCGGTTGCGCACGGTACTGCCGATCGTGCGCAATGTGTCGTTCGTGACACTGGTGTCGATCGCGGTGCTGATGGGTCTGTCGGCGCTGGGGGTCGACATTGCGCCGATGGTGGCCGGCGCTGGCGTGGTCGGTATCGCGGTGGGCTTTGGTGCGCAGACGCTGGTGAAGGACATCGTCAGCGGTGTGTTCTTTCTCTTCGACGATGCATTCCGGGTGGGCGAGTACATCCAGAGCGGCAACTACAAGGGCACGGTCGAATCGTTCAGCCTGCGTTCGGTGCGGCTGCGGCATCACCGTGGGCCGGTCTACACGGTGCCGTTCGGCGAGCTGGGTGCAGTGCAGAACATGAGCCGCGACTGGGTCATCGACAAGCTGTCCATCGGTATCACCTACGACAGCGATCTGGAGAAGGCACGCAAGCTGATCAAGAAGATCGGCCAGGATCTGGCGGCCGACGCCGAGATGGGCCCCAACATCCTGGAGCCGCTGAAGATGCAGGGTGTCGAGCAGTTCGGCGATTTCGCGATCCAGATCCGCATGAAGATGATGACCCGCCCCGGCGAGCAGTTCGTGATACGGCGCAAGGCCTATGCGGCGATCAAGACCGCATTCGACGCCAACGGCATCAAGTTCGCATTTCCGACGGTGCAGGTGGCTGGCGGCACGGACCCTGGCGTTGCAGCCGCAGCACAAAGCATGCTGCAAGCCGGTAAGGTGGCGGCGGCGGGCTGAGTGACCTGTGCCGTGCAGCTAGGGTGCCGGTGAAAGGCTGAAGGTTAGCAAGACCGGGTCGTGATCGGACAACCGGTCGCTGAATTCGGCGTTCACATGCACGATGGTGTACGACAGCGCACCCTTGTTCAACAGGTTGCGTGTCACGAACATGTGGTCCAGCGCTTGCAGGTTTCCATCGTGGTTGTAGCTGTAACGTTCGGCTTCGGGCAGGTTGTCGGTCAGGTTGAGCAGGCCGGCCGCCCGCAGCGGCGCCAGCGAGTCGGCGAACGGGAAGTCGTTCAGGTCGCCAGTGACGACGATGTGCGATTGCGGATCGATGGCCAGTATGGAGGCGACGAAGCGCGCGACGACCTGCGCCTGAGCCAGGCGCTGCTTTGCCGATGGCTCCATCGGTGGCTGCCGGGGTCCGAACAGGGGCTGGTCGCCACCCTTGCTGTTGAAGTGGTTGTTGATCACCAGGATCTGCTGGCCGTCGATCGTGAAAGCCGCCACCAGCGGCTTGCGGCTGTTGGCAAAGGCCGGATGAAGCGGGTCGAGACGACCTGCGCCCAGGTTTAGCCGGGCCCGGCCATCGGGCCCGGCCCCGACCCGCACCGCGTCAAGCGTGCCGCCGACCGGGCCGGCGAATCCGACCCGCGCCGCGTCGTACAGGAATGCCTGCCGGATATTGCCTCCGGGAATGCCGCCGTCAGCCTGGTCTAGCGGGTCGACGACGACATGGCGGTAGCTGCGGCCGGTCAGTGTATTGAGTTCGTTGCACAGCCGGGTCAGCGTGGCATCGGCAGCCACATTGCCACTGTTCGTCGCCCCGTCGTCGTCCTGTATTTCCTGCAGGGCGATCAGTTGTGGCGCGCCAAGGGCCTGAACGATCTGCGCGGCGATGGCGACGACCCGCGCGGGGGAGGGTCCGCCCCCAAGGTTCTCGACGTTGTAGCTCGCCAGGCCGATCCTCCCCGGGCCGATGGTCGCGACCCCGCGGGCCAGGGGATTCGCAAGCACGGTGACCGGTTGCGTCACCTGCAGCATGTAGTTGCCAAAGCCATAGTCCAGCAGGCCAACGATGCCAGCGAGCCGGGCACCGACGTGTACCGCCGGCGTCGCGAACAGTCGGTCGTCGAGCAGGATGCGATGGCCGTTGAACTGGCCTGCACCTACCACCACACCGCCGCGGGGCGCGGTGATGACTCCAGGGACGCCGACCTGCGCGCTGGCAATGACCGCAAGTTCGCCAAAGCGGCTGCGCGGCCCGACCGATACCGCCGATGCAATGGCCACCCGCATGCCTTCCAGGGCCTCGAAGAAGTCGATGGCGTAGGTCGCGGGCTGCAGCCGGTAACCGGAGTTGGACTCGATGTTGCCGGGCGTGGGCGCGATGATGGTGGGAGGCAGGAAGCCGGATCCGATCAGGATCGGCGGGGGCAGGCTGTTGCCGGATGACACGCGGCTCCAGCCGCCGAGTGCCGCGAACGCACCGGCCGTGTCGATCCGTGTGGTCGTCAGGTTGTTCGCGCCACCGGCGCCGCCTGGCCGAAACTCCTGCACCTGCCCGCTCACCCGTACCGCGTCGCCGACCCGCGGCTTGTTCAGGCGCGTGCCGCGAAACACGTAGATCGCATCGGAGGTGAGTGGGTTGCCGTCACCGGCGTCCTGCATCCAGAATCCGTCGGATGCGACCGCTGTGACGATGCCGGCGATGTCGCGCACGGCCGTTTGGGCCGCAGGCGACAAGTGCGACGTGCCTTGCAGTGCGCCGATGGCCTGCGCACCGGCGCTGGCGGCCGCCACCGTCAGCAGAGTGGCGAGCAGGATTTCGGGACGGATCGGGATCGAAGACCGCATGATGCGAACTCTCCCACAGGAGAGCGTTCGCATCAACCGCCCGGGATACCGTCAGAACTTGGCCTTGGCCTTGGGCTGCGCCGTCGCGCTGCGCACGCTCAGCAGCATCGTCAGCGACAGCACGCTGACGATCACGCCCAGCGACACCCAGACCGGGATCTTGAACACGTCAATCAGGCACATCTTGACGCCGATGAACACCAGGATCACGGCCAGCCCGTAGTTGAGCAGGTGGAACTTGCTCGCGACCGCGGCCAGCAGGAAATACATCGCCCGCAGCCCCAGGATGGCAAACACGTTGCTGGTAAGCACGATGAATGGGTCGCTGGTGATTGCAAAAATGGCGGGAATCGAGTCGACAGCAAAGATGACGTCGGTGACCGCGACCAGGCAGATCACCAGGAACAGCGGCGTCGCGATTCGTTTGCCGTTCTCGATCGTCCAGAACTTTTCTCCGTCGTAGTTCTTGCTGACCGGGATCAGACGGCGCAGCAACTTGAGCGCGGGGTTGTCCTGCAGGTCCGGTTCCTGGCCGGCCGCCCACCACATCTTGATACCCGTGAGTATGAGGAAGGCACCGAAGACATACAGGATCCAGTGGAACTGCTGCAGCAACCATCCGCCCACCAGGATCATCACGGTGCGCAGCACGATGGCGCCGACGATGCCGATCATCAGAACGCGTTTCTGATAAGCGGCGGGCACCGCGAAGTAGGTGAAGATCATCAGGAAGACAAAGATGTTGTCCACCGCCAGTGACTTCTCGATCAGGTAACCGGTGAGGAACTCGAGCGATTTGGTATTGGCGATCTCCACCGAGCCGGTGCTGTCCCTGACCGCCCACCAGAACAGGCCGTTGAAGACAAAACTCAGCGCGATCCAGATCAGCGACCAGTTCAACGCCTCGCGCATGCCGACCTCATGGGCTCCCTGCTTCTTGAGCACGACGAAATCGATGAACAGCGACACCAGAACGATGCCGACAAACGTGGCCCACAGCCACAACGGAGCGATTGTTTCCACTACAGGACCTCTCGAAAGAATGGGAAAAGCGATTTGGGCTTTCCAGAAGGTCTTGCGGGAGAGCGCCAGCCGGCACCTCTGCATGTACCGGCCGCAGCCCCATCATGCGGATGAAACTGCGACGTACTGACGACACATGCGAACCCATCCGTTGCAGGACGGGACTGCTACTCCCCTTGAGGAAGGCGCGATTGTGACATTGTGTGTAAATGTCCCTGCGACATTTGGGCTTATGCCGGCCGCACGGGCGGACCCGAGTCGCGCCGCCGGCGCGGATTCAACCTACGTTCAACGCAGCTGCCGGAAGATTTCCTCAAGTACGTTGTTGACAATTTCCAGCAGTGGGTTGTCACGTGCCGGCTCGGACTCTGGTGCGGTTGGCGGCCGGGGTTTCGGGCGCGGAATGTCGAATTCGACCCGCGCATCGATGGTCTGGTTACGCAAGGCATGCTGAAACACCTCTGCGACGATCGGTAGCGCGCTGCGCGCTCCCTGGCCCCAGGCACCCATGGTCATGCGGTTGTCGTTGAAGCCCACCCGGGCGCCGGCCACCAGTTGCGGATGGGCCAGGATGAACCAGCCATCGCTGTTTTCCTGGGTGGTGCCGGTCTTGCCCGCCACATCGGCCCGTATGCCGTAGCGCCAGCGGATCGCGCTGCCGGTGCCCTCATCGACGGTGCCGCGCATGGTGTCGATCAGTGTCAAGGCGTCCTGGTAGGGCATCGCACGTTCCGGGCGCCGTGCAGGCGCGAACTGCTGCAGTACTTTTCCATCTCGGTCTTCCACCCGTTGCACCCACGTGGGCGGACGCAGGTAGCCGCCGTTGGCAATGCTGGCGTAAGCGGTGACCATCTCGATCAGCGTGACCGGGCTGGTGCCCAGCGCCAGCGAGGGCACGATCTCGAGCTGGCTCTGGCGCACCCCCAGCAAGCGAGCCAGCCGGGCTACGCTTTTCGGTCCCACTTGTTCCATCAGCTGCGCGGTGATGGTGTTCTTTGAATAGGCCAGTCCGGCGCGCAGCGTCACAGGCTGGCCGGTTGGTGCGGTCTGGTCCCGGGGTGACCAGACTGGTCCGCCCCCCTCGGGCCGGATCTCCACCACCCGATCGATCAGCGTGTCGTCGGGTTTGTAACCTTGCATGAAGGCGGCGCCATAGACAAACGGCTTGAATGTCGAGCCGGGTTGCCGTCGCGCCTGGCTGACATGGTCGAACTGCTCGCTGGTGAAGTCGCGGCTGCCGACCCAGGCCCGCACCGCGCCGTCGCGCGGGTCCAGTGCGACAAAACCGGCCTGCAATGGCGGCCGGTCCTGTCCGGGGCGTACACGGCTGTCAGCCAGTCTTTGCAGCTGCGCCAGCTGGCGCCCGAGTGCCAGGTTGGCGGCCTTCTGCAGGCCTGCGTCCAGCGTGGTGACCACACGCAGGCCATCCGCGTGGATGTTGTAGTCGTTGTCGTCAGCCCAATCGACCAGCCATTTGCGCAACTGCTGCGCCAGGTGGGGCGCCGGTCCGGGCGAATCGACCTGGCGCTCGAAATCGAGACTCAAAGGCTCGCGGGACAAGGCCTCCAGGCGCGCCGGATCCAGCGTCCCGTCTTTGGCCATCTGGGTCAGCACCAGGTTGCGGCGTTGCTGTGCCCTTTGCGGGTTCTGCACCGGGTTGTAGTAACTCGTGCCCTTGAGCATGCCCACCAGGGTTGCGCCCTCGAGCACATCGAGATCCTTGGCTGATTTGTCGAAATAGGTGCGGGCCGCCATTTCGATGCCGAACGCGTTGTAGAGGAAGGGGACGGTATTGAGATAGGTCTCCAGGATCTCGGCTTTCGAGTACAACGCCTCGATCTTGAGGGCGGTGATCGCCTCCTTGATCTTGCGGTTGATGCTGGCGGCGCGGCCGATCTCGTCCGGATACAGGTTGCGCGCCAGTTGCTGCGTGATGGTGGACCCGCCCTGCAGCTCCCCCTGCAGGGTGCTGAGCAGGGCACCCGCGGTGCGCCGCAAATCAATGCCGTGGTGCTGGAAGAAGCGATGGTCCTCGGTTGCGATCAGCGCGTTCACCACATTGGCTGCCACCTTGTCCAGCGCAACCCATTCCCGGTTGATGTTCTTGTATTCGGCCAGCACAGTGCCATCGGTGGCCAGCAGCACCGACGGCAGGCCGACCTTGGCCTTGCGCAGGTCGCCGATGCTCGGCGTCAACGGCACCAGGGCCAGCACGTACAGCAATACGAGTGCCGGCAACAGCATTGCGGCGCGCCAGGGGTGACGCCGCACAGCGGAGCCAGCCAGCCGCAGGGCTGCGGCGATCTGATCCGGTATGGCGCGAAGCAGGGGGTGCATGGGCGCTGAGTGTACGGACGATGCGGCGCCGTGTCGCTGCGGTCGGCCAGGGGTATCCAAGCGCAGCCTTGTGACCCGGCACCTGATACGGCGGCCATGGGCCGCTCGGGTACCATCCGGGCGATGTCAGTGCAGCATTGCGGCGGTTCATCGGAAATGTCAGGCGAACGGGTTGGCGATGCGACCTGTGGCGCATGCACGTGCGATGTACGCCCGCGCGCCCATTGCAGCGTGGTTCCCGCTGGCACGACAGGCCCATGAGTACGAATATGCGCGGCATCGTGGCGATGCTGGCCGCCATGGCGATGTTTTCCTGCATGGACGCCTTGCTCAAGGCGCTGGCCGGGTTCTACTCGCCGCTGCAGGTGACGGCCTTGCGCGGGCTGACGGCGATGCCGCTGGTGTGTGCCTATATTTTGTGGCGCCGCGAGACACGCGCGGTATTCGGACGAACCTTGCGTTGGCGGCTGCATCTGCTGCGCGGCTTTTTCAGCGTGGCGATGATGGCATCGTTCACCTATGGGCTCAAGACGCTGGGGCTGGCCGAAGCCTATACGCTGGCGTTCATAGCGCCAATGGTGCTGGTCGCCTTGTCGGTGCCCGTGTTGCGGGAGGTGGTCGTTCCGAGGCAGTGGGTCGCGATCCTGATCGGTCTGGCCGGCGTGGTGATCGCGATGCGGCCGCAACCGGGGGCGCTGGTCTCGCTGGGGGCGCTGGCGGTGCTGCTGGCGGCTGTCTGTTACGCGGCGTCGAACGTCGTGGGCCGATTGATCAGCCGCACCGAGCCAAGCGCGACGTTGGTGTTCTGGACCACGGCCAGCATGGCGCTGGGCGGCAGTGTGCTGGGGGCTTCCGATTGGGTTACGGTGCAGCTCGAGCATGGTTGGATCTTGCTGGGCCTGGCGGTCACCGGATTTCTGGGCCAATTGGCCATCACCGAGGCATTCCGCCACGGCCAGGCAGCCGTGATCGCGCCATTCGAATATTCAGCGCTGGCCTGGGCCGTGATGCTGGACTGGGTGTTCTGGCACGCGGTGCCGCAATCGCAGACCCTGCTGGGTGGCGCGGTCATCATTGCCAGCGGCGTCTACCTGATCCGGCGCGAGCGACCGGCCGTGCCCGCGCCGGGGGCAGGCTGATCCTGGCAGGCGCTGTTTTGACCGCGGCAATAGCCCCGTGCAGGTCGCCGCGCGCCGCCCGAAGCACAATTCCGACATGGATGTGTACACACCGCTGGTCGAATTTGTCCGACGCCACCCCAGGCTGCTGGTGCTGACCGGTGCCGGCTGCAGCACGGGTGCCGGCATTCCGGACTACAGGGATGCCAACGGCGCCTGGAAACGCAGCGAGCCGATGCGTTTCCAGTTGTTTGTGGCCGATGCGCTGGCGCGCCAGCGTTACTGGGCGCGCAGCATGGTCGGATGGCGCACCATGGCGCTGGCCCGGCCCACTTCGGCGCACCATGCACTGGCCGATCTGGAGGCAACCGGCCATGTGAACCTGCTGGTGACACAGAATGTGGACGGCCTGCATGGGGCGGCCGGCAGCGCCCGGGTGGTGGATCTGCATGGCCGCATCGACACGGTTTGTTGCCTGGGCTGCGGTGCACGTTCGCCGCGCCGCGCATTGCAGGAGGAACTGCTGCGCCGCAATCCGGCCTGGGCCGAGCTGCCGGCCACGGCCGCGCCCGACGGTGACGCAGACCTGCAGGCATACGACTTCGCGGATTTCGAGGTGCCGGCATGTGACGCCTGTGGCGGCATGCTCAAGCCCGACGTGGTCTTTTTCGGCGAAAACGTGCCGCGGGACCGGGTTGCCGCGGTGCGCGACGCATTGGAGGGCTCCGATGCGCTGCTGGTGGCCGGTTCGTCGTTGATGGTGTATTCAGGTTACCGGTTCGTTGAAGAGGCGCTGGCCACCGACAAGCCGGTGGTGGCGGTGAACCAGGGTCGCACCCGCGGCGATGGCGTGTTCACACTCAAGCTCGAGCAGGAAGTCGGCGCGACCCTGGTGGCGCTTGTCGAGCGCTTGTCCAGCCGCCCGAGCCGAACGCCCTCACTGCGGAGCATCTGCGCGCGAACGTCGCTTGCGCCGGGTATCGAGGTGCCAGGCCAGAAAGGGCAGGATCAGCAGCGAACCGGGCACGGCCCAGACCAGCAGGTAGGGGCTGACTGACGAGAGCGACCGAATCATCTGCTTGAGTTGCTGGCGCTCCTCGGTGGTCCAGCTGCCGCCGTTGCGCTGCTTCATCAGCAGCAGCAGGGCGCCCTTGATCTGCCCCATTTCCGAGCGCAGGCGGTTCTTTTCCCGGCTGTTGCCCGCCGCCATCGACGACACCCACATGGGCGCCCGCGGCATCCGGGCCTGGAATGTCTGGGTGCTGTCCGGGTCGAACTGAGGTGGCTCGGTGGGCGGTGCTGCAGGCGTCGAATCAGCGGGGCTTTTCATGCGCGGATTATGTCGCAGCCACAGGCTCCATGCAGACGGCTGGGGCGGCCTCGTCATACGGACGCTACCAGTTTGTCAGCCGGGTAGGGCTGGAGCAAGTCCATGGACCGATGTGCCGGAGCATCGAGCCAGTCGGCCTGCACGGCCCGCGGCAATATCACCACCATGCGCTTTTCCTCATTCGGCCGGTGCATGTTGCGCATCAGCGCATGGTCGTCGGCGTTGATGGTCAGCATCGTGAAACTGAGCACGGTCTGGTCCTCGGGCGATCGCCACCAGGACCACAGGCCGGCAATGGCCATCGGCGCACCGTCGGCGCGGGCGATGCGGGTGGCCACCGCCTTACCCGAACGCCAGTCCGGCTCGAAGATCGCGTCAGCGGGAATGATGCAATGCTGGTTGCGCCGCCAGGCATCACGAAAGCTGGGTTTCTCATGCACCGTCTCGCTGCGGGCGTTGAAAGTATGGCGGGCCAGCTTGGCGTCCCTGGCCCAATGCGGCAGCAGCCCGAACATGCCAATGACGGCTTCCAGCGGGGGCACTGCGTCGTCGCCACCGGCCGCTTCGCGAGAGCGGCGTACCATGACACCCGCATAACCTGGCCACATGTCGGACTTGCCATCAGGGTCTGGCGGACCGACACCGAACAACCGGACGAACCGCTCGCGTTCCCGAATGGCCTGGTAGTGGCTGCACATGCCACCGCAGTATACGGATCGTGCTGCAGTCCACTTTGGCGCGCCATCGCCGCGCGGATGGATATCTAGCCGCGCACGGGGTTGGCCTGTGCCCAGACCAGTTGCGCTGCGGCCAGGTCCTCCAGCGCGGTGCCGACCGACTTGAACAGCGTGATGTCACGTTCGGACCTGCGCACGGTTTTGTCGTTGCGCGCCAGTTCGGCCAGTTCCGCCAGGATATGCCCGCGTTCGATGCGGCCGGCACGCAGCGGTTGCACCAGGTCGCCGGCTTCCGACAGGGCGCCTGCATAGGTGTCGACGCAGATACGCGCCATGGCTACAGCGTCATCGTCGGCCTCGCGCATGTCGGGCTTGTAGCCGCCCACCAAGTCCAGATGCGCTCCCGGTTGTAGCCATTCGCCTCTCACCAGCGGTTCGGTCGACGTGGTCGCGCAGCTGACGATGTCGGCGTCGCGCACCGCGGCCTCCAGGTCATCGCAGGCTGCGGCCGGCAGGCCCTCGCGCAGCATTGTTGCCACCAGCGCTGCACGTGCCTGCGGATTGCGGCCCCACACCGTCACCTGCGTCAGATCGGGGCGTAGTGCATGATGGGCGCGCGCCATCCACAATGCGAGATGACCGCTGCCGACCACCAACAACTTGCGCGCCTGTGGCCGGGCCAGGTAACGCGCCGCCAGGGCCGAGGCAGCGGCCGTGCGGCGCAGCGTAAGCGCCTCGCCGTCGAGCTGCGCCAGCGTCTGTCCGGTCAGGCGGTCGAGCAGCAGGTAGGTTGCCTGCACCGTGGCGACGCCCCGTGCAGTGTTGCCCGGCATCACGGTCACCAGTTTGACGCCCAGAACCGCGTCGTTCCAGGCTGGCATCAGCAGCAAGGCGTCCGGCCCGCCCAATGCATGGGTATGGCGTACCGGAACCTGAGCCCCGGTGGCAAAAGCCTGCTCCAGATGGTCGACCAGCAGGCGCCAGGGAAGAGCGGTGTGGACGTCGGCGGCAGTAAAGATTTGCATGGCAGGTGGATGGTGGATCGGGTTTCTCACGGGCTGCGGCAGCGCCCACCATCGTCGGTCGACCCGCTTGCGGGCCGTGTTGCGGGCCTGGTCACCGACGCGCCTTGAGCATTTGCGCGCTGCGCAGCAGGCACCAGCCGAGCAGCAAGCCGAGCGCATTGGCCAGCAGATCGCCCCATTCGGCGAAGCGGTAGCCCGTGAACGATTGCAGCACCTCGATCAGCGCACCATAGATCAGTAGCCCTGCCAGTGCGGTCGCCCTGCGGCCCGGCCAGGCCTGGCAGGCCAGGATCGCCAGCCATGCGAACGCGAGCAGGTGGTTGGTCTTGTCCCATCCCGTGGTGGGCGCATCGGGACCCAACGGCAACAGGGACAGTGCCGTCACCAAGCCGAGTGCGGCCACCAGCGCGATGCGCCAGAGCAGCAGTGAGGGCGGCATGAAGGTCATGGTCGTGTGTGGCTGCGCCGAATCGCGCGGGTATGCCGATATTACGCTGGCGCGCAGCGGGCAAAGTACCGCAATGGTCGATCCATGGTCGTCGTGCTTGCGTCCTGCAGGCCGGCGGGTTGTAGCATCTGGGGCACCATCGATACCGGTTGATTGCCATGAACGCCACACCATCCATCGCACTGTCGGGCATGCAGGCGGCCCAGTGGCGTTTGCACGCCTGTGCGCACAACGTCGCCAACCTGGCAACCGGGGGCTTGCGGCGCCAGGAAGAGCAACAGACCACCCAGGCCCAGGGCGGGGTCACCACAGAGGTCGTCCGCGCAACAGCTGCGGGACCGGACCTGGTGCAAGACGTCGTGGACCAACTGCAGGCCAGGAACGCCTTTCTGGCCAATCTGGCTGTGTTCAAGACCAGCGACAAGCTGGCAGGAGCCTTGCTCGATATCCGGGCCTGATCGCAGGCAAACTGGCGCCGCAAGCCGCATCACGTTGTACGCTCCCCGGGCCTGGCAAGCTCCTAGTTCCGCGGCGCAGCGGCCTGAGCCGCATAAAGTGCGGCACTGTCGCGATAGCCCTGGTTGTCGGGTGCGAGTGCGGCCAGCCGCGCGTACAGCCGTGCCAGCTTGTCCGGCGCGCTTTCGGCCAGGGTTTGCTCAACCAGGGTACGGATCTCGAGTTCGGTGTCGATCAGGGTCAGCATCTGGGCGATTTGCGGATCCTTGAGGGTGGCGAATCGGGCCAGTTCGTCGCGCGCCTTGGTCAATGTTTCGGCCTCGATGTTGCGCACGGTGCGCTCCGCCAGCATCGCGCGTACGGCGCCGATCTCGGTCGATAGCCGGGTTTGCAGTACCAGGGCGATCCGTTCGCGTTCAAGCAGTTCTGCTTGCAGGCGCTGCTCGGCCTCGCGTTCCTGGAGATGGCGTTGCGTGATGGTCACGAGCAGCAGTGCGACGCCGGCCACCAGCACCAGCGCCAGCGCTGCTCGTAGGCGGCCCGCGGTGGATACGCGGTTGCGTTGCCACTGCACGGACAAGCGCCACAAAACCGCCAACATGCCCAGGCTGATGACAGCATACGCGACGAGGATCGTCGCAGACCGGGCGCCCAGGATTTCCTGCAGTTCAGCCAATATGGTTCCTTCGGAGTCGATCTGCCGGGCGCATGCTCATGTCGCGACCCATCGTCGCGGTGCGCCGGCACGGGGCACCAGTGGAGTGCATCTTGGTCGTTTACCCTGCATGGCCGATAGCATAGTCGCTGGCGCCTGTAGAACAGGCCTTCTATTGTTTGTAGCGTGCACACCAGCGGTTTTTCCAGGCCATTGGGCTGGTGTACTTTCGACCGCCAATAGCCCTGGACGGATGTCAACATCCTGGCGTCGCTGATTCGCATATTTCTGATATTTCAGAAAATACTGAAAATTCAGAAAGAAGCGAACCATGAACCTGCCACCGTTGACCCAGAAGTTTGTGCTGCATTTCGGCGAGATGGGTAGCCGATGGGGCATCAACCGCACCGTCGGCCAGATTTATGCGGTGTTGTACGTGGCATCCCGGCCGCTCAATGCCGATGAACTGGGCGAGGCACTCGGGTTCTCCCGTTCGAACGTCAGCATGGGGCTCAAGGAGTTGCAGTCCTGGAGCCTGGTGCGGCTGATGCACCAACCCAATGACCGGCGTGAGTACTTCCAGGCGCCCGAAGACGTATGGGCGATTTTCCGCACGCTGGCCGCCGAGCGACGCAAGCGGGAAATCGATCCGACCCTGTCGATGTTGCGCGACGCGCTGATGGAGCAACCCAGCGTGCCCGAGGACATCCATGCACAGGAACGCATGCGGCAGATGCATGCGTTCATCGAACTGATGACAGACTGGCTCGACGATGTGCAGAAGATGGATTCGGAAACCCTGGCCAGCCTGATGAAGATGGGCTCGCAGGTGCAGAAGCTGCTGGAGATCAAGGACCGGGTGAAACAGGTCTTTGCCCCATCGGGGGGACTCCCGCCCGCCCGGGCGTTGATGGAGCCCGCTCCAGTGAAGGGCAGCAAACCGCCCGGAGCGAAGATCGACTGATCAATCGAAAGCGAGTCAGCAACCATGGACACCTGGGACCCGTTCGTATTGGCGCGCATCCAATTTGCCGCCAACATCACCTTTCACATCCTGTTTCCGACCATCAGTATCTCGCTGGGGTGGGCACTGCTGTTCTTCAAGACGCGGTTCGTCGCCACCGGGCGCGAACATTGGATGCAGGCCTACCAGTTCTGGGTCAAGATTTTTGCGCTGACCTTTGCGCTGGGCGTGGTCAGCGGCATCACGATGAGTTTCCAGTTCGGTACCAACTGGCCCGGCTTCATGAACACGGTGGGCAATGTCGCGGGCCCCCTGCTGGCGTACGAGGTGTTGACCGCTTTTTTCCTCGAGGCCACGATGCTCGGCATCATGTTGTTCGGCCGTGGACGGGTCAGCGAGAGGGTGCACACGCTGGCTACGTTGCTGGTGGCCCTGGGTACCACTGCGTCGGCGTTCTGGATCCTGGCGCTGAATTCCTGGATGCACACGCCGGCCGGTTTCGAGATGATCGACGGGAAAGCGCACGTGACCAGCTGGATGCAGGTCATCTTCAACCCGTCGTTCCCGTACCGGCTCACGCACATGCTGATCGCCTCCGGCCTGACGGTGTCGTTCCTGCTGGCCGGCATCAGTGCCTACCGCTGGCTGCGCCACGATCGTGGCGCCGAGGTGCTGGCCACGCTCAAGGTCGGCGTTTACGCGGCGGCATTGCTGATCCCGGTGCAGATCGTCGTCGGTGACTTGCATGGGCTCAACACACTGGAGCACCAGCCGGCCAAACTTGCCGCGATGGAGGGAATCTGGCATACCCAAAAAGGGGCGCCTGCGGTGTTGTTCGGCTTGCCGGACGAAAGGACGCAGTCCAACCGGTACGAGCTGGCAATTCCGAAACTCGCCTCGTTTTACCTCACACACGACTGGAACGGCGAAATCAAGGGAATATCGGAGTTCGGCGGACAACATCCGCCGGTTGCGCCGGTGTTCTGGGCTTTTCGGATCATGGTGGGAACGGGTCTGCTGATGCTGGTTGTGAGCTGGTCCAACGCGTGGCGCATGCGCAAAGGGCGGGAGATGACGCCATGGTTGGCCCGCGTGCTGGTGGCCATGACGTTCTCGGGCTGGCTGGCGCTGGTGTCGGGCTGGTATGTGACCGAAATCGGTCGTCAGCCCTGGTTGGTGTATGGCGTGTTGACCGCTGCTCAGGCAGCCTCCGACGTGCCGGCTGCGAACATCGCGCTCACGCTGAGCCTGTATCTGGTGTTGTACGTGACGCTGCTGCTCGCTTATGTCCGGGTGGTCTTCTATCTGGCGCGCAAGCCCGACCTGGCAAAGAAGCCGCTGCACCATGCCCCCGCGGGGTTGCAGGGTTCTACGACGCAGCAAGGAGCCGCAGGATGATGGACCTGATACCGGACCTGATACCGGACCTGAGCCAGCCGGCGGGCTGGTTGCCGCTGGCATTTGCCGGAGTGATGGCACTGTCGATGCTGGCCTACGTGATCCTGGACGGCTACGACCTAGGTGTGGGGGTGTTGCTGCGCCACGCCGACGACGGTGAGCAGAAGGACACGATGATTGCCAGTATCGGCCCGTTCTGGGATGCCAACGAGACCTGGCTGGTGCTGGGTGTCGGGGTGTTGCTGGTGGCTTTTCCGATGGCCCACGGCGTGATTCTGGGTTATCTGTACCTGCCAGTGGCCTTGATGCTGGTGGCCCTGACCTTGCGCGGCGTCGCGTTCGATTTCCGCGTCAAGGCACAGGCCAGCCACAAGCATTTGTGGGACCGCGCGTTCCAGCTGGGCTCCGCGCTGGCGGGCTGGTCACAGGGCTATATGCTGGGCGCCTTGATCACCGGCTTTCAGGACGGTATCGGGAATAGGCTGTTCTGCGCCCTGATCGGCTTGTGCCTGCTGGCCGCGTACCGGCTGCTGGGTGCCAGCTGGCTGATCATGAAGACTGACGGCCGGTTGCAGCGCAAGGCGGTGGGTTGGGCCTGGTCCAGTTTGTGGCTGACAGCGCTGGGAATCGCCGCGATCTCCATCGTCACGCCCTGGGTCAGCAGCCGCATCTTCGACAAGTGGTTCGCCTTCCCCAATCTGGTGCTGCTGCTGCCGATTCCGCTGGTGACCGTGGCCCTGTTCGTGCTGATCGCGCGCAGCCTGCGGCGCTTGCCGACACGGCTGGAGCAGGGCAACGAATACGGCGTCGCGGTGCCGTTTGCCGGCACCATCGGCATCATGCTGCTGGCGTTCTACGGACTGGCTTACAGCCTGTTTCCCTGGCTGGTGATCGACCGCATCACGTTGTGGCAGGCCGCCAGTTCGCCGCAGGCGCTCATGGTCATTTTTTATGGCGTGGTGCTGGTTTTGCCGGTGATCATCGCCTACACCGTGTTCGCCTACCGGGTGTTCTGGGGCAAATCGACTGCGCTGGCGTATTGAGGTCGGATCTGCCGGACACGGCATCGGGGCGCCGCGGAGCATCGCATGGCGGCAGCCCTGCGATCCAGGGCATGGCGCGCGCCCGGGCGCTGTGGCAAGATGCGATGCATGAGCCAAACCTATGGTATCGAGGCCCACGGTCATCAGGACCCGACGCCGCATCGCAAACCGGTTCGTTATGTTGTCGTCATCGACGCCGGCGGGTCGATGGTCGCCATGTTGCTCCTGGAGACACGCGAACGGGTGGCGGAGATCGACGCTGGCGCGGAGGAGGTCAACTCGATGATCGCCGGGATCCAGCCGCAGATCGGCGCACTGGGACCGGAATGGAATGCCGCGCTAGGCGGACACAGCCTGCGTGACCGGGGCGATGCGCGGGTCTATACCCTGGGCGTCTTATCGACCGCTGCCTGAGCAGCGGGGCTGCGCCGGTAACCACGGCAATGTCGGCGGCAGGTACGACAGCGGCATCAGGCCCTGGTAGCCTCAACCTGGGATAGACGCGTCTGACCACCGGACTGATCAACACCAGCACCAACCCGAATGCAGCCTGCAGCGCTGCGGCAGACACAGAGACGGCCGCCGATCATGCGTGGTGCGCGCAGGGCTGCCACGGTAACACGTCGCAACCGCAATGGGGCAGCTCGGTGACCGATCGTGTCACGGTGCCTCCCGTCGATGGTGACGCCGACGCGACTGTCGCGCGCCGAGGCGCGGCTGCGGGCGGGTTGGCCGGTTCCGTCGTCGGTGCAGGGCCGTTTGCCGGTATCCAGCGCCGGAATGGTGCCAGGTCCGCGACGTTCTGGATATACCAGGTCTTCTTGGCGGAGTCCCAGCGGGCGCCCAAAGCCTTAGCTGCATCTTTCTCCGCGAACGGCGTCACCAGGTTGATTCTCATGCTGCGCATTATCTGTTGCTCGCACGCGGGTGACGTTCGAACGTGGCCGCGCAAGCCTGTGGGATGGGCTCGGCGCCAACATGGCGACACCTGTGCTAAAACCGTTTGGGCTGTGGCTTGCGTATTGCGGCCCGACAGCATTGTTGAACCACCATTGGGGAATACCACCATGTCCATTCGCATCAACGACACCGCTCCAGACTTCACTGCCGAATCCACTGCCGGCAAACTCAGCCTGCATCAGTGGATCGGCAGCAGCTATGCCATCCTGTTCTCGCATCCAAAGGACTTCACGCCGGTGTGCACGACCGAGTTCGGCGCCGTGGCGCAACTCGCGCCTGACTTCGCCAAGCGCAACACCAAGGTGATGGGTATCTCGGTCGACAACGTTGAAGACCACAAGAAGTGGAAGCGCGACATCGAGAGTTTTTCCGGCGCGCCGGCCGACTTCCCGATCATCGACGACACGTCGCTGCATGTGGCCAAGTTGTACGACATGTTGCCGGCCGATGCCTATCTGCCCGATGGCCGCACGCCAGCCGACAGCGCAACCGTTCGGACCGTGTTTATCATCGGCCCGGACAAGAAGGTGCGTCTGACCATGTCGTACCCGATGTCGGTGGGCCGCAATTTCGCCGAGATCCTGCGCGCGCTCGATGCCGTGCAGGCCACGGACGGGGTGCCGATCGCCACGCCCGCGAACTGGGTGCCTGGCCAGGACGTGATCGTCGCGATGAGCCTCAACGACACACAGGCCAAGGAAAAGTTCGGCGCGATCGACATCAAGCTGCCGTATCTGCGGTTCGCGAAGGCGCCGAAGAAATAGGCTGTGGCGCATGGCGCTGGCGAGGCAGCTTACGATTGCGCAAACCCAGCCGGAAAAGCCTGGGCAGACACCGAACGCATCGTGCGCATCGTCAGCGGAGCAAGTTTTCGATCAGCATGGCCATGCCTTGGCCGGCACCGATGCACATCGTGATCACAGCGTAGCGGCCTGGCGTGTCCTGCAAATGGTGCATGGCTGTCATGGTCACGCGCAGTCCAGTGGCACCGGGCGGATGCCCGATTGAAATGCCGCCTCCGTACAGGTTGGTGCGTTCGCGTGACAGGCCAAGCTCGTGCTCCGCGTGCAAGTTGACGACAGCAAAAGCCTCGTTGACCTCGAAATAGTCGATGTCGGCCACGGTCATGCCGGTGCGCGCGAGCAGCTTTCGCACCGCCGGCACCGGCCCGATGCCCATCATGCTCGGGGCGACGCCGATCGTGGCCCAGTCCACCACGCGGGCCTGAGCCTGCAGTCCCCGCTGCGCCGCAACCGCGGCA
>JBBRVD010000041.1:0-23545 GCA_038247175.1 Burkholderiales bacterium
CGCGGGCAATCCCGTCAGTTCCACCGGCGCCGGATTCCGCTCGCCACCGAGACGCTTCTGGATCAGCTTGCCGGCATAGAGCAGCCCGCAGGCTTCGACGAAGGAGAAGGTGGAGCCGGCGCCACCGCGGAAGGTCTGCCACTGCTGGCGCATCAGCAGGTTGTTCTTGCGTCGCTTGGCCAGCGCGTCGGCAAGCGTGGGCGTATCGCTTTCGTCGGTGACGCACAACGCCGGCTGGAGCAGGCCGGGTAACTGCGGTCGCACCATCTCGCTGCCCAGCGGCCGGTACTCGATGAAGAGTGCGAAGAAGCCGGCGAAGCCCAGGGTCTGGACCTGGTTGGCGCTGCTTGTCTCCAGCGCGCGGCGGTAGACCTCGGAGCGCACGTCTATGCAGAACACGGCCTGCACGGCTGGCGTCGTCTCAACGGCACCGGGCTTCGGAGCCGCGGCCATCAGCGCCTGCGCCACCGGCGCCTGGTAGGCACGCTCGAGCGCCGCATGCCACAGCCAGTCGCGGCTCTGGGCGGACTGTGCGCGTGAGACCGCCGCTTCGGCGCCGCGCCAGGCGCTGGCCAGTCCCGTGGCCACCGCGCACTCGGGGTGACCTTCGTGCAGCAGCCACTCCCAGGCCAGGCGGATGGCCAGCATGTGGACGATATGGTCATCGTCGCGCCCCGCCAACCGCGCCTGCCAGCGCTGGTACGCACACCAGGACGACCAACCGTTGATGCTCATCAACAGCGCGGTGAAGTAGGCTTCACGCGCCTCTTGCGGAATTCGCAATGCGGGTATGGCGGCGTCGATCAGCGCAATCGGGTCGGAGGGCAGCTTTCGCAGCCGCTGGCTGAAGCCGCGGTAACCCATCAGCATCGACGGGCCGAAGTCGTGCTCCGACTGCCGCCGCCAGCTGGCATACAAGCCGCCGCTGTGATCCGGCCCCCAGGCGGCCTGGCCCTGGTCAAAGTAGGCGGCCGTGCCCTGACTCACGTGATGCGTGACATAGTCGCGCCAGGCCATGTGGTGGCGGGTGTCGCGGCGCGCGTCGACCAGATCCGTGGCCAGCGGCAGACGCCCCGGAAAGCTCGGGCTGGCGTTCAGGCCTGCCACCAGTTCTTCCGCCGTGCAGTTGGCGCCGGTCGCCTCGATCGCCTCGACAAGGTGCTCCGTGGTGATGCGGCCAGCCTGCCACTGTTGGCGGTACCAGTCTCGCGGCATCAGCATCGGGCTGCCCGCCAGCGCCGCCAGGTGGGCGGCGGCAGCAGCGATCGGCCGCTCCAGATGGCCCCAGTAGGGGTTGACCGCGATGAACCGATCCAGCGGCCAGGTGGGAGCGATACGGGCGCACGCGGCATCGATGACGGGCCTGAGGGCGGTTGGTGTCGCCCGGGTCGACAGTTCGGTCACGGCGTTCATCACAGGGCTCCAGGCTTGGGGGTTTCGGGAAGGAGGGGATGCGGTGCGGCAGCCTTGGCCGGCAGCCGGGCGGGCCACACACGGAACGTCAGCCGAGTGAAGACTTCGTCCAGGTACAGGCCGGCGAACAGCCAAGGATAGAGCCTGCGTGACAGTGCGCCCTGGGGCCGGGCGCGCACCGCACCCTGGACGATGAACAGCACCACGAAGCAGCCGATGACCCAGGCCACCAGCCCCATGCTCGCGACGCCGGGCGCACCCAGCCACTGCTTGAACAGCAGGTGCAGCCCGAAGTAAGTGAGCGCGACGGCAAAAGCCCCCGCCAGCCCTGCCAGCACCCACGCGTCGCCGGCACGCAGCAGTGGCCCGGCGAGCAGCGGCACCATCGCCAGTGCCAGTACCGCGCTCACCGCCCACAACGCCGGCGCTTCGTGCGGACGGATGCCCCAGGCGAGCGCGGCCGCAGCCACGAGGCCAACACCCACGATGGAGCTTGCGAACCAGGCGACGCCGCCCAGCGGTGGCAGGGGCGTGGTCATCTGCTGCAGCCGGTGCTGCTCCACGGCCGTGCCGGCGGTCAGGAAGGCATGCGCCTTGTACAACGAGTGGGCGACGATATGCAGCAGCGCGAGCTCGTACAGGCCGAGGCCGCACTGCATGAGCATGAAGCCCATCTGCGCGCAGGTGGACCAGGCCAGCGAGACCTTGATGCTGATGCGCGTCATCATGGTCGCTGCCGCGATGACCGCCGTGATCCCGCCGACGACGACCAGCAGCGCCTGCGCCGCCGGCACGTCGGCGACCAGTGTGCCCAGGCGGATCATCACGAAGCCGCCGAGGTTGACGATGCCGGCATGCAGCAGCGCCGAGACTGGCGTAGGCGCCTCCATCACCTGGATCAGCCAGCCGTGCACCGGCAGTTGCGCGCACTTGACCAGAGCGCCAAGGACGAACAGAACCGCAGCCATTTGCAGCCCGGTGGAATAAGCGGGGAGTGCGCGCGCGGCTGCAATGGCCTGGTCGATCTCCAGTGTGCCGAGTTGCAACGCGACAAGGGCGATGGCGCCCAGCATGCACAGGTCGGCGACCCGGCTGGCGAGGAACTTCTTGTGTGCCGCGATGAGCGCCTGCGGCCGCTGATCGAAGAAGGTCAGCAGGGCATGCAGCGTCAGGCTGGTGGCGATCCAGGCCAGCACGAGCAGCAGCAGGTTGTTCGACAGCACCAGCAGCGTTACCGCAGCCAGAGTCAGCAACAGGTTGCGGATGTAGCGCGGCTGGCCAGGCTGGCCGCCCAGATATGACTGCGAGTAACCAACGATGACCCAGCCGATGAAGCACACCAGCACCAGCATGATGTCGGCCAGCGCATCGCTTCTCAGGCTCAAATGCACGCCCGCGTTGGAGCCGGCGAGAGCCGGCCCGCGCCAGACTCCGGGGCCACTGGCCATCAGCCAGGCGAGCGAGACGATCGCCGCGACCAGCGCCAGAGCCGCGCCGAAGCGTGCCCAGCGCCATCCGGATTCTGGCGAACCGGACCTGAACGAGGGCACTGCGGCGAGTGTGAACAACAGCGGCACGGCGCACAGCAGCGCGGCGCGCAGCGGTGGCAAGTGGGCAAGCATGATTTCCATGGGAGGGATTCCTGGATTCGTTTTTGTGATGCTGGACTGTGCCAAGGGTTGGAGCTTCTGTACAGTTCATTAATCGCAGCATATCGTTTAGTTTAAAAGAACGATTAGAGCCCTTGGGCGGTTGCTGACGTCGCGCTGAGCGTCCGAGCGGGGTCAGGCGGTGGGCCCAAAAGCGCCCAAAAGCGCCCAAAGGCGTCGCGCACTGGCGCGACGCTCCCGGAGAAACGGTGTAGCGCCGCAACGGGACTATGCCCCAGACCTGGCTCTGGCGAGAGCGCCGCCGTCAGTCGGGCAAGCCGCCCAGCACGTCAGCCTCGGACTGCCTCAGCAATGTTTTCAGCAAGGGCGGCTCGAAGCGCCGTTCCACCGAAATGCCGAAGAAGCTTTCATGCAGGTCGGGCACCACGGCGTACTCCACCAGCAAGCCGCTGCGCAGCTCGTCCTGCACCACCACGGTAGGCAGCAGCGCCACGCTGTCGGAATCGCGCGCCAACAGGCGCAGCAGCGCCATGTCGTCCACCTCGGCGCGCAACCGGTAGCGGATGCCGAGCTGCTCGCACATCAGGTCGAAGCCGGCGCGAATGTCGTTGTCGCGGCCCGGCAGCAGCAGCGGCACCTCGGCCAGCTCATCGGGGAAACGAAAGGCGCGGTGTTTCGGGCGTGGCCGGCCTACCAGGCTCACCGGTTGGCGGGCGATGCGCCGGCAGCGCCAAGGGTCCTCGGCGCTGGCATGCACGCGACGGTTCGACAGGATCAGGTCCAGCGTGTGCACCCGCAGCCGCGCCAGCAGGTCGGCCAGGCTGCCCGACTGCAGCACCAACTCGACGTCGGCGCGCTCCAGCAGCGGGCGCACGAAGTTTTCCTGAAAGTTGCGCGACAGCGTGGCCACCGCGCCGATGCGCAGCACCTGCCGAGCGTCGCGCCGGCCCTCGCGCAGCAGGGCCGTCAGCTCGTTGCCGGCGGCGAAGATCGACTCGGCATAACCCAGCGCCAGCAGGCCGGCCTCGGTCAGCTTGAGCGCGCGCCCGACGCGGTCGAACAGCGGCTGTCCGAGTTGCTCCTCCAGTTGTTTGATCTGCGTGGACAGCGCCGACTGCGATACGTGCAATCGCGTGGCCGCGCGCGTGAGGTTGCCTTCCTTGGCCACGGCCCAGAAGTAGTGCAGGTGGTGGAAGTTCAGCCGGGCCATATGCTGTGGCTGCTTTTTGCAAAGGCAGCGTCGTGCCGAGGGGTTGCCGGATTCATGTCTGTCATTTTGGCTTACGCCGCGGCTGACTGCGATGCGGCCCAAAGACAGGGCTGGTGCGGACAGGCGCGACGAAACTCCCCTACAACGACCGGCTGCGCGCCAGTGGCGGGTTGCGCGAGAAATAGCCCTCGATGCCGCGCACCAGGGCGTCGGCCAGCGTCTGCAGGTAACGATCGTCGTTGAGCTTGGCTTCTTCTTCCGGGTTGCTGATGAAGGCCGCCTCGACCAGCACGCTGGGTATGTCGGGCGCTTTGAGCACCGCAAAGCCGGCTTGTTCGACGCGGGGCTTGTGCAGCTTGCCGATACGGCCGATTTCGCCGAGCATCGCGCTGCCGAGCTTCAGGCTGTCGTTGATCTGGGCAGTGGTGCTCATGTCAAGCATTGCCCGCTGCACCGATTCGTCGCGTGAGGCCACGTTGAGTCCGCCGATCAGATCGGCCTTGTTTTCCTTGTCGGCCATCCAGCGCGCAGCGCTGCTCGATGCGCCGCCCTGGCTCAACGCGAACACGCTGGCACCCTGGGGCCGGGGTGTATAGAAGGCGTCCGCATGCAGGCTGACGAACAGGTCGGCCTGTACCCGGCGTGCCTTTTGCACCCGCACATGCAGTGGGACGAAGAAATCGGCGTCGCGCGTCAGGTAGGCGCGCATCGCATTGCCGCCAACCGTCGTGCCGTTGATGCGCTCGCGCAGCAGGTGGGCCAGTCGCAGCACCACGTCTTTTTCGCGCGTACCGTTGGGTCCGATCGCGCCCGGGTCTTCGCCGCCGTGGCCCGGGTCCAGCGCGATGATGATCAGCCGATCCGTGCGGCTGCCCTCGGGGGTTGCGGCTGAACGTGGCGCGGGCGCTGCGGCCGCGGCCGGGGGATTTGTCCTGGGAGCCGCCGTGGTGGCGGGCGCTGGAACGCTGGCGCCCGAGCTGCGCTGTGCGATCAGTTCGCCCAGCGGATCTGCCGCGCGCGCCGATGCCGCAGCCAGTGGCGCGGCGGAGGCGATCGGCGCAGGCGCTTCGCGCATACGCTCGGCGATCAATGCCGCGAGCGGGTCGGTTGCCACGCTCGGGTACAGGTCCAGCACCAGCCGGTGCTGGTAGGCCGCGACCGGCAACAGGCTGAACACCTGCGGTCGTGCATCCAGTTTGAGATCGAGCACCAGGCGCACGACACCGGGTGCGAACTGGCCAACCCGGATACCCTGGATATTCGGGTCATCGGCTTGCACCTTGGCCACCAGTTCCCGCAGCGCCGGATTGAGATCGATGCCCTCGATGTCCAGCGCCAGCCGGGGCGGGTTACCCACGAACAGCTGGCTGGTGCGCAGCGCGCCGTCCGACTCGATCGTCACGCGGGTGTAGTCCGGCGCCGGCCAGACCCGGACCGCCAGGATGGTGGCACCGCGCGCGATCTGTGCCCTGCCCAGCAGCAACACCAGCATGCCTGATTGCAGCAGCGCGCGCCGCTTCATGGGCACGCGGCGGCCAGCAGGCCGATGCCGGTCGGGCTTTGCGCGATCAGGCGCACGGCCCGCGCGCCGTCGTCCTGTACATCGATGTGCAGCGCCAGGTCAGCGGGCGGCAACATGCCGTGCGCTTTTGCCGGCCATTCGGCGAGTTTGAGCCCGCTGCTGGCGAAGATCTCGCGAAACCCCGCTTCTTCCCACTCGGCGGGATCGTTGAAACGGTAGAAGTCGCAATGCCAGATGGCCAGGGTGTGCTCGCCGCCCGGCCCGTGGTCGAGTTCATAGGGCTCGACGACCGCATAGGTCGGGCTTTTGATACGGCCGCGCACGCCCAGGGCCTGCAGCAGATGGCGCACGAAGCTGGTCTTGCCAGCCCCCAGGTCGCCATGCAGTTCGATGAAGCAGTGCGCCAGTGCCGGTTGCCGGGCCAGTGAAGTGGCAAACCGGCGCGTCGCGGCTTCGTCGGGCCAGACAAGGCTTTTTATAATCAGGGGGTGAACAACACCCGTGGGCTGGTCGATCAAGGTCAATTGCTTTCCCGTATCAGACGCTGGGGGCAGGAACTCGGCTTCGCGCAGATCGGTTGCAGTGGTATCGACCTGTCTGATGCGGAGCCGGGCTTGCTGGCGTGGCTGGAGCAGGGTTTTCACGGCGATATGGTTTACATGGCGGCGCATGGACTCAAACGTGCCCGACCGGATGAACTCGTGCCTGGCACTGTGACTGTGCTGACCGCCCGACTCGACTATTTGACCACAGGCAGCGACGATGAGGCCACATCCTGGCAGGAGATCGAGTTCGATCGTCTCCATCGCGCAACAGAAGGCGTCATATCGCTGTATGCCCGGGGCCGCGATTACCACAAGGTCTTGCGCCGGCGGCTGGCGCAACTGGCCGAGCGGATTGCGCTGGAGGTCGGCGGGCTCGGTTATCGCGTGTTCACCGATTCGGCTCCGGTGCTCGAGGTCGAACTGGCCACGCGCAGTGGACAGGGATGGCGCGGCAAACACACACTGGTGCTCAACCGCGAAGCGGGGTCGATGTTTTTCCTCGGCGAGATCTACCTTGACCTGCCGTTGCCCGCCACCGAGCCGGTGACCGGACATTGCGGAAATTGCAAGGCCTGTATCGATGTGTGTCCGACCGGTGCCATCGTGGCGCCGTACCGGCTCGACGCGCGGCGCTGTATCTCCTACCTGACGATCGAGCATCCCGGCTCGATCGCCGTGGAGTTGCGGTCGCTGATGGGCAACCGGATCTACGGTTGCGACGACTGCCAGCTGGCGTGTCCCTGGAACAAGTTTGCGCAGCGCAGTGCGTTGCCGGATTTTGCGCCACGCCCGGGGCTGGTCGGGGCCGATCTGGTGGAGCTGTTCGGCTGGAGTGAGACGCAGTTCCTGCAGCGCACCGAAGGCAGTCCGATCCGGCGTATCGGCCACGCCCGCTGGTTGCGCAACATCGCGATCGCGCTGGGCAATGCGTTGGCGGCAGCGGACGACCCGCGTATCGTGCAGGCGCTGCGGCTGCGGCTGGAGGATCCGAGCCCGCTGGTGCGCGAACATGTCATCTGGGCCTTGGGCTACCATCGGGCCAGGTATCCCGATTGACCCGCCGCCAACGGGTCGCCACCCACTGCCATGACCCTCATGCGAATGCTGATCATCGACCCCCAGAACGACTTCATGGACCTGCCGCAGGCCGCGCTGGCGGTGCCTGGTGCGCAGGCCGACATGCACCGCCTGGCCGGCGTCATCGACGCCTTGTCCGAGCAGATCGATGCCATCGTCGTCACGCTCGATTCGCACGCCGGTTATGGCATCGAGCGCACCCCGTTTTGGGTCGATGCCGCCGGTGTGGCGGTGGCGCCCTTCACCGCCATCACCGCCGCCGACATGCAGGTTGGGCGGTTCCGTCCGCGCGACGGGCAACGTGCCGCCGAGGTGCTGGCTTACCTGCAGGCGCTGGAGGCGGGCGGCGAGCGCACGCTGGTCGTCTGGCCGGTGCATTGCGTCCTGGGCGGCTGGGGCCACAACATCGAGGTGCGGCTTGCCGACAGCATCTCGCGCTGGGAGGTGGCGCGTGCACGCGCCTGCGACAAGGTGGTCAAGGGCCTGAACCCGATGACCGAGCAATACAGTGCTTTCCGTGCCGACGTGCCGCGCGCCGACGATCCCCGTACCCAGCTCAACACGGTGCTGCTCGGCCGGCTGGGGCAGGGCGAGGATCTGCTGGTCGTGGCCGGCGAAGCTGCCAGCCACTGTGTGGCCGCATCGGGCCAGGACATGCTGGCGCAATGGGACGCCGCACGGTTGCGCAACACGGTGTTCCTGACCGACTGCATGAGTCCGGTGCCTGGCTTCGAGGCGCCAGCGCAGGTTTTCCTGCAGCAACTGCGCGACGCCGGCGTGTCTTGCCAAAGTGCGGCGGAGCTCATCGCCGCAAGGTCGCCATGACCGCCACGACCGCCATGACCGCCACGACCGTCACAACCGTCACGGCCGTCACGGCCGGCCACCCGCGCCCCTGAGCGTTGCGGCCATGACCGATACCAGCCCCAGCCCCGCCAGCCAGCGTGCGCTGCGACGGCGTGTCACCGGGGTGATTGACGCAGGTATCGAGCTCGGTGACAACGCCCTGCTGCAAATCGATCCGGCGCGCTGGAGTCGCTCGCCGGTGCGCTGGCTGCGGGGCTGGTGGATCGTGGCGCAGTTTGCCGCGCAAATGCTGGTCCTGGCGCTGTCGCCGTCGAGTTACCGGCGCAGCCAGCTGCCGGTCATCTACCGGCAGCTGGTTGCGTCCACGGCGCCGCTATTGCCGGGTTTCGTGGCCTTGTCCGCCTTGCTCAGCCTGGTCATCATTCGCATCGTGATCGCCAGTGCCGCCGCGTACGGCTTGTCGCAATATGCGCTCGACGTGCTGGTGCGCACCCTGGTGGTGGAATTGCTTCCGCTGCTGGTGGCCTTGTACGTCGCGCTGCGTTTCACCATGCCCAGTGGCCAGGAGGTAGCCGGCATGCGACAGCAAGGCGTGTTGCACGCGCTATGGCGGGCCGGTGGCGACCCGGCACGCGATCTGCTGCTGCCACGCGTGCTGGCCGGAGTTTTTTCGGTTGTTTTCCTGGCCGCCTTGAGCGCGGTACTGTCGCTGGTGATGACCTATGTTTCCTTGTACGGTTTCACCGCTTGGGGCTTTGCCGCCTTCACCCGTGCCGTGGGCCAGGTGTTCACGCCGGCTGCCACGCTGATCCTGGCGCTGAAGGCGTTTTTCTTCAGCCTGGTGGTGGCCATGTTGCCGATCGCCCCCAACCCGCGCTACGATGGCGCGCCGCTGAGCCGGCGTGACGAAATCAGCCAGCTCGGTCGCGTGTTCGTGTTGATCCTGCTGATCGAAGTCGTATCGCTGGTCGGTAACTACTATTGATTCGATCGATGCCTGAACCCATTGATTCCGTGCCGCCGGTGCGCCATCTTGAGCAGAAGGCCCGGCTGCTGCTGCTGGCCATGGTGCTGCTGGTCTCGGTTGCCGTCGGTTATCTGATGGTTGCACGGGGTGCGTTCGAGCGCACCCAGCAGGTGGTGCTGGTCGCCGACGACTCGGAGGGCATCGTGGTGGGCATGAGCATGACCTTCTCCGGTTTCCCGATCGGTCGCGTCGGGCGCATCGAACTCTCGCCCGAGGGCAATGCACGCATCATCGTCGACGTACCGCACAAGGACGCGCACTGGCTGCGCACGTCGAGCGTGTTCACGATGGAAAGCGGCCTGGTTGGCGGCACCAGGATCCGTGCCTTCACCGGCGTGCTGAGCGATCCGCTGCTGCCTGACGGGGCCGAGCGCAAGGTGCTGCGCGGCGATGCGGCAGCGGAGATACCGCGCATGGTGGCCAGCGTGCGCGAACTGGTCAACAACCTGGGCGCCTTGACGAGCCAGGATGCGCCGCTCAATGCCAGCCTGCGCAACCTGCAGCTGGCCGCCGAGCGGCTCAATGGTCCCCGCGGCGCAATCGGCGTGTTGCTGGGCAACGATGCCGACGCCCGGCGCCTGTCGCAGGCGCTGGAGCGCACCAATGCGCTGCTGGCGCGGGTCGATGGCCTGGTGCTCAGGGCCGATGGCATCGCTCAGCGTACCGACGGCATGATCGCGCGCGCTGACCAGCAGGTGTTCGGCCAGGACGGCGTGGTGTCGGAGACCCGCGCGACGGTGGTGCAGCTCAATGGCCTGCTCTCGGACGCGCGCAACAGCCTGAAAAAGGTCGACGCGGTGCTGGTCGAGGCGCAGGCGATCGGTGCCAATACCCGCGAGGCGACAACCGACCTGGGCTCGTTGCGCACCGAGGTCGAGGCCAGCCTGCGCAAGGTCGAGCACCTGGTCAACGAGATCAACCGCAAGTGGCCGTTCGCGCGCGATGCGCAGATCAAGCTGCCATGAACCCAGTCCCATTGCGGATCGTCGCTGGGCTGGTGCTGCTGCTGGCAGGCTGCGCCGGCACGCCGCCACCACCGGACTGGCAACTCAATGCCCAGGGCGCGATCGAGCGTGCGCAGGATGCCTACCTGTCCGGCCAGGATCGGATCGAGTCGGTGGAATTTACGCGTGCCCGCGCCGAGATCGCGCGTACCGGTCGCGCCGATTTGCTGGCGCGAGCCGAGTTGGTGCGTTGCGCGACCCGGGTCGCCAGCCTGGTGTTCGAACCTTGCACCGGCTTCGAGGCTTGGCAGTCGGATGCCGCGCCCGAGGAGCAGGTTTATGCGCGTTACCTGCAGGCCCAGGCCGTGGCGCAGGATGCCGCGCTGCTGCCTGCGTCACAGCGGCCGATGCTGGCTTCCGGGGCTGGTGGCGCACAGCTGGGCGCGGTGAAGGATCCGTTGTCGCGGCTGGTCGCGGCCGGGGTCTTGTTGCGCGGTAACCGCGCCGATCCGCAGACCGTTGCGCTGGCGATCGAGGCCGCATCCGGCCAGGGCTGGCGCCGGCCATTGCTGGCCTGGCTCGGCGTGCAGGCACGGCGTGCCGAACTGGCCGCAGACTCGGCTGAGTGGGCCCGCATCCAGCGCCGCATGGAACTGGTCGGCGGCGAGGCGCCGCGCAAGCCCTGAGCCGCGGTCGACACGCCGATGCCGCCGCGGCTGCTGGCGCGTAAACTGCGGCAAGCCGGGTTCTCCGGCCTGGATCGAGCGCCCGGGTGAATGGCGCTCTCACCCAACAGGTGACTGGGTTCGTGGCCGAGATCGTCAGGTCCGATGCGCATCTCCAGCGGAAATCGAGCGGTCAACTGCCGTTTGCAGGGTCACAGCGTGCGCAAAATACCGAGTGCGAAGGGCAGACTCAGCAGGCCCAGCAGGGTCGATACGGTCACCAGGCCCGCGGTGTACCCGCCGTCGTATCCCATGCGTACCGCCAGCACGTAACAGCTCGATGCCGTTGGCAGGCCCGAGAAGATCAACAGCGTCGTGGTCTGGGCCGCGTCCAGACCCAGCATGCGTGCCAGCAGCCAGGCCAGGACAGGCAACCAGAGATGCCGGATCGACAACAGCGCCACCGACAGTACCTTGTCGCCGCGCAGGCGACCCGGCTGCAGGCCGGCGCCGGCGGCCATCAGGCCCATGCCCAGCGCCGCGGCGCCGATCCGGTTGGCCGTGGGCTCGAGGAACGCGGGCATCGAGAATCCCATCAGGTTGGCGCTCAGCCCCGCCACGGTGCCGATGATCAGCGGGTTGCGCACCAGTTCACTGAACAGGCCGCGCTGGGCATGGCGTGCCATGGGCCACACCGCGCCGATGTTGAGCAGTGGCACGCACACGCCGATCAGTACCGCGATCAATACCGTGCCCTGCGCGCCCAGCACACGGTCGGCCAGGGCCAGTGCGATGAAGGTGTTGAAGCGGAACGCGACCTGGGCGCTGGCCGCGTGTTCGCGCCGGTCCACGTGAGAACCGATCCATGGCAGGTAGGGCAATACGTAGGCCATGCCGATGCCGCCCAGGCACAGGGCCCATCCGGCTGCGACCAGTTCGGACGCGGCTGACAGGTCCAGTGGCTGCTTGACGATCGAGTGGAACAGCAGGACCGGAAACAGCAGGTAGTACACCACCCGCTCGATCGCCGTCCAGACGCTGCGGTCGAGCGCGGTGAAACGGCACACCAGGTATCCCAACAGGATCAGCGAGAAGTCGGGGAACAGCAGCAGCGCGTAATTCACGGCGCTGAGCATACCAGCGGGTCAAAGGGGCCGGCAGTGCCGGCCGGCGGCCATCCCTGGCCCTTGTGCGATGCGGCTATTTGCCCTGCCTGCCCGGCTGTCGGCGGGATCGTGCGGGTACCATCACGGGGTGCAGCGTGGCTCACTGGCAGGGCCAGCTATCCTGGTTTTTCGACCCAACCCCATCTGGAGTATGTTCACATGTTTTCCCGTTCCCTGATCGCAGCCGGCCTGGCTGTCGCGGCAAGCGCCGCTCTGGCGCAGGCTTATCCTGCCAAGGTTGTGAAGCTGCAGGTGCCGTTCGCGCCTGGCGGCACGACTGACCTCATTGCGCGCATCGTGTCCGAGCCTTTGGGCAAGGCCCTCGGGCAAAACGTGATCATCGAGAACAAGGCGGGCGGCGGTGGCATCGTGGGTGCCAACGAAACTGCGAAGTCGGCACCCGACGGCTATTCGCTCGGCATGGCGACCGTGTCGACGACGGCGTCCAACCCGGCCATCAACCCCAAGGTTCCCTATAACGCGGAAACCGATTTCACCGCCATCATCAATATCGCCGCCACGCCCAACGTGATCGCCGTACACCCCAGTTTTCCAGCCAAGAACTACAAGGATTTCGTCGAGGTGCTCAAGAAGTCGCCGGGCAAATATTCCTATGCGTCTTCGGGAACGGGTGGTATCGGTCATCTGCAGACCGAGTTGTGGAAGACGCTGCAAGGCGTTTTCGTGACCCATATTCCCTATACCGGCGCGGGCCCCGCGTTGCGCGACACGGTGGGTGGTCAGGTCGAGATCGTGTTTGACAATGTGCCTTCGGCTCTGCCGCACATCATGGGCGGTCGACTGATCGCCCTGGCGGTTGCCGCCCCGCAGCGCCTGGCCGCGTTGCCAGACGTTCCGACCTTCAAGGAACTGGGCCTGGAGCCGGTCAACCGCATGGCGTACTACGGTATCGTCGGTCCAAAGGGGTTGCCGCGCGAGGTCGTCGACAAGGTCAACGCGGCTACGCGCAAGGCGCTGGAGGATCCGGCGGTGCGCAAACGCATCGAGGACACCGGTTCGGTCATCATCGGCAATACGCCGGAGCAGTTTGCCCAGCAGATGAAAGATGAGCTGGCGGTGTACCGCAAGGTCGTGGAGAGCGCGAAACTCAAGCTCGAGTGATCCTGTTCGGTGAGCCGATGGATCCGCCTGCGGACAGCGCGATCGATGCCTTCACCGACGCGTTGTGGCTCGAGGACGGCTTGTCGCGCAATACGCTGGCGGCCTACCGGCGTGATCTCGACCTGTTCGCGCTCTGGTTGCGCACGCAAGGCCTGAATCTGATCGATGCGCGCGAGCTGCATCTCAATGCCTATTTTTCGGCTCGCCACGCACACACCAAGGCCACCACGGCGAACCGGCGCCTGACGGTGTTCAAGCGATTTTTCCGCTGGGCCTTGCGCGAGAATCGGGTCGGTGCCGACCCGACCTTGCGCCTGCAGGCGGCGCGCCAGGCGTTGCGTGTGCCCAAGACGCTGAGCGAGGCGCAGGTAGAGGCACTGTTGGCCGCCCCCGACGTGGCCACGCTGCTGGGTGCGCGCGACCGCACGATGATGGAGCTGATGTATGCCAGTGGACTGCGCGTCAGCGAACTGGTCGGACTGCGCACCCTCAACCTCGGACTGCAGGAAAACGTGCTGAGGGTCATCGGCAAGGGCAGCAAGGAGCGGCTGGTGCCGTTCGGCGAGGAGGCCGGCCTGTGGTTGCGGCTTTATCTGGAACAGACGCGTCCGGCCTTGCTCGGGCAGCGCCAGACGGTGGCCTTGTTCGTGACCAGCAGTGGCGTCAACGCCGGCAGCGCGATGTCACGGGTGATGTTCTGGAACATCGTCAAGAAATACGCGTTGCGCGCGGGCCTGAGCACGGCTCCGTCGCCGCATACGCTGCGCCATGCGTTCGCCACCCACTTGCTCAACCATGGCGCCGATCTGCGCGCGGTACAGATGCTGCTTGGCCATGCGGATATCTCGACGACGACCATCTACACCCATGTCGCACGCGAACGTCTGCGCCAGCTGCACGCGCGCCACCATCCACGCGGCTGAATGAGCGCGCCGCTGGTGGCGCCGTGGCTTTTACACGCTGGTGATCCTGGCCCTGCTGGTGGTGGGCCTGTTGCTGGCGCTTGGGCGCCGGCGCAAAAGCCGATCGCCGCCGCCGATCAAGCCCTCCGCTGGGCCGGGAAAGCAGCGCCACGGACGGCTGCGCTAGGGGCGGCGGCAGCGCGTCAATGCGCTGCGTCGCTCCACAAGGCCAGCATTGCGTCGGCGAATGCGGCGCCGATGGCGTCCTGGTCTGGATGGCGGCCATCGCGCAGCACCACGGCACCAGCCACCAGGACTTCGCGCAGTGCCGGCTCCGAACCTGCAAACACCATCGCATCGAGCCGATGGCTGGGGGGTATACCCAGCAGCGCGGATGCGTGGGTATCGAGCACCAGCGCATCGGCCCGCGCGCCGGTCACCAGGCCCCAGCGCGGTTGCCCCGCGGCTGGTCCGCCGGCGGCCAGCGTGGCATCGAACAGGCGCGCCGCCGTGCTATCTTGCTGGCCCGGCGCCGCGGCCACGTTGCGCTTGCGGTGCTGCAGGCGTTGTCCGTATTCGAGCCAGCGCAGTTCTTCCGGCCAGTTGCGCACCACCTGGCTGTCGGAGCCGATGGCCATTGGCACGCCAGCGCGCAGCCAGAGCGCCAGATCGGTCAGGCCGTCGCCCAGGTTCGCTTCTGTGGCCGGACAGATCACGATGCCGGCGCCGCTGCGGGCGACGGCGTCGATTTCGCGCGGGGTCGCGTGGGTGGCATGCACCAGTTGCCAGCGCGGATCGGGCGCCAGCATATGGCACAGATGCTGGATCGGGCGCGCCCCGGTGGCCTTGACGCAGTCGTCCACCTCACCGGTCTGCTCGGCAATATGGATATGGATCGGTATGTTGTCCTGGCCGACGTGCTGCAACAGGGCCTGGATCGCCGGCAGGCTGGCCGCGCGCAGCGAGTGGATGGCCACGCCTGCATTCAGCTGCGTGCGGCCGCTGCCGCGTACCGCCTGCACCAGCGCCATGACCATCTCCGGCGTGCCGGCGAAGCGACGCTGATCGTCCTGCAGTTGCGGCCGTGTGAAACCGGCGCGCTGGTACAACACTGGCAGCAGCGTCAGGCCGATGCCGGCGTGTCCGGCCGCGTCGGCGAGCGACCAGCACAGGGTGGCTGGGTCTGCATACGGCTGGCCGTGCGGCGTGTGGTGCAGGTAATGGAACTCGCAGACCTGGGTATAACCGCCGCGCAGCAACTCCAGGTACAGCTGGGCGGCAACCGCGTGCATCTGCGCCGGCGTGATGCGCAGCGCCACCCGGTACATGCGCTCGCGCCAGGACCAGAAGTCGTCGGATTCGCTGGCGCGTCGTTCCGACAGGCCGACGAAGGCGCGCTGAAACGCATGACTGTGTGCATCCACCAGACCGGGCAGCACCGGACCGGGCAGGCGACGTGCATGCTCTGGTGGTGCTTGTACACCCGCGGCGATGTGGCTCCATCGGCCCTGTGCATCGATGTCGAGCAGAACCGATTCCTGCCAGCGCCCATCGATCCAGGCCTGTTCAGACCACAGGCTGTGGGCCTCACGCATCCGGTCTCCAGTCCAGCAGGGTCTGCACCAGGGCACCCAGCACCGGTGTGAGGCGCGCTGCTCGCGCGGGGTCCACTCGGTACGGCGGATGCTCGGCCATGTAGGTGCTCCAGCACATCTCGAGCTGGATCGCGTGCTGGCCGTGCGCCGGCTGGCCGAAGTGCCGGGTTATGTGGCCGCCCTTGAAACGCCCGTCGGTGACCTGGGTGAACTGCTGCTGCGATGCCAGCACCTGCGACAGGGCCGCACACAGGCTTGGCGCGCAGCTGCTGCCGTTGGCCGTACCCAGGTTCAGGTCGGGCAGCTTGCCCTCGAACAACCACGGCAGCGTCGACTTGATGCTGTGGCCGTCGAACAAGATGGCATGGCCGTGGCGTGCCCGGATGCGTGCCAGTTCGCCGGCCAGCGCGTCATGGTAGGGCTGCCAGTAGACGCCGCGCCGGCGCGCGATCTCGGCGGCGTCCGGTGCCTGGCCGTCGCGGTAGATCGGCTCGCCGGTGAAAAATCGGGTCGGGCACAGCTCGGTGTTGTTGGCGCCGGCGTACATCGGCGCGTTATCCGGTGCCCGGTTCAGGTCGATCACGAAGCGCGAGTGGCGCGGCACGATCAGGCCGGCGCCCATCACGGTGGCAAAGGCATAGAGCTGCTCGAGATGCCAGTCGGTATCTTCGACATGCAGGGCGCGTGGCAGGTAAAGCGGCGCCAGGTCGTCGGGTATCACGGTGCCGACATGCGGCACGCTGACCAGCACGGCGCCGGTGCCGGGCGTGAGGCTGAAGATGTCGTGGATCATCCGGTTCTCTCGATGCCGCCGGCCACGACGCGACGGCAGGGATTACGCCCGAACCAGTAAGCCAGCTCGTTCGGATGGTCCAGGTCCCAGGCCGCGAAGTCGGCCCGCAGGCCCGGCACCAGCCGTCCGCGGTCGGGCAGCCCCAGCGCCAGCGCGCCGTTGGCGGTGATGCCTAGCACGGCCTCCAGCGGGTTCATGCGAAACAGCGTGCAGGCCATGTTGGCCATCAGCAGCAGGGACAGGCCGGGGCTGGAGCCTGGATTGTGGTCGCTGGCCAGCGCGATGCGCACCTGCTGTGACCGCAACTGCGCCACGGGTGGAAGCTGGGTTTCACGCAGGAAATAAAACGCGCCTGGCAACAGCACCGCCACCGAGCCAGCAGCCCGCATGGCGTCGACGCCGGCGTCGCTCAGGTATTCCAGGTGGTCGCAGGACAAGGCGCCGAATTCGGCCGCCAGCGCCGCCCCGTCCTGGTCGCTGAGTTGCTCGGCATGGAGCTTGACCGACAGGCCGAGCGCGCGTGCGGCCACGAAGACGCGTCGTGTTTGCGCCGGCGTGAAGCCGATGTTCTCGCAGAAGGCATCGACCGCATCAATCAGCCCGGCTGCATGCAACGCCGGCATCCAGGCGCACACCGCAGTGATGTAGTCGTCGGCGCGTCCCTCGAACTCGGGCGGGATCGCATGCGCGGCCAGGTAGGTGGCACGCACCGTCACCGGCAGTTCGCGTCCGAGTTGGCGCGCGATGCTCAGGCAGCGGCTTTCGTCCAGCAGGCTCAGGCCGTAACCCGACTTGATCTCCAGCGTGGTCACGCCTTCGGCCATCAGCGCCAGCGCGCGCTGGCGCGCGCCAGCGAGCAACGCGGCGTCGCTGGCCGCGCGCGTGGCAGCCACGGTGGAGCGGATACCGCCGCCGCCGCGCGCAATTTCCGCGTAGCTGACGCCTTGCAGCCGCATCTCGAATTCGCGCGCGCGCTGGCCGCCGTATACCAAATGGGTATGGCAGTCGACCAGACCCGGCGTGACCAGCGCGCCGCCCAGGTCCTGCTCCGCGTCGACCCGCGCGCGCTGGTGTGCCGGAAGGTCGTCCAGCGCGCCGACCCACAGCAACCGGTCATCCTGCACCAGCAGCGCGCCGCGCTCCAGCAGGCCCCAATCGGTGTCATCGGCCAGCGTGGCCAGGCGTGCGTTGCGCCACAAGGTCGTCGTTGCCATGGATTGTCAGCCTTTCGGTGTGAAGCCCAGCCACCAGGCGTCACCGACGGCAGCCGTCGACGGCATGAACGTCCAGGCGCCGGCGTCGGCCTTGTCCTGCCACAACAGCGCGTGCGCGGTCACTGCACATTGTTGTTGCACGCTGCACCATTGCCCGGCGACCGTGGTGTACAGCCCGCGCATCGCCCACGGCGCGTCCCAGGCCACGCCTGGCGTCGCCCGGGTCATGACTGACGCGCCATCAAGGGCCATCAGGTTCAGGTCCTGGGTCGGCCCATCCAGCAATTGGCAGGGCGGCGCCTGCGCGCCGTCGAAACACACGGCCTGGCCATCGACACGCAGTTCCCGTCGCTGGTCACCGAGGGTCAGCGCCACGCCATGGCCGTGCAGCACCGCGAACCAGCGGGTGACGCCCGGAAAAGCCGAGAACGGCCCGTCGGCGTCGATGTCGGCACGACTGATGCGCAGTTGCCACGGCCCTTGTGCGGGCCAAGTGAACAATTCGCGTGTCTGGCCGCCACCGTTGCGCCAGCGCTGCGGTGCGATCGATGCGGCAGTCACTACGACAGGGTTCATGGCTTGAATTGACCTTCGATCCGGTAACGGCTGCCCGGATGCACCAGGCGCACCAAAGTGATGGGCACATTGTGGTTCACCGTGCGGCGCTTGACCACCAGACAGGGATCGGATCGTGCGATGCCCAGCAGCCGTGCCTCTTGGGCTGTCGGTCTGCCGGCCTCGATCGCGTACTGCGCTTCCCACAACGGCGCGACCGTCAGCAGGTAGTGGGTGGGGGTAATCCGGGTAAAGTCGGTCTGCAGGTAATCAGGTGCGCAGGCCGGGTTGACGAACCGGTCCTCGCATTGCAGCGGCGCGTCGTTCTCGTGGTGCACGATCAGGCTATGGAACACCGCGTCGCCGACCGACAGTCCCAGCTGAGTTGCCAGCACAGCGTCGCAACGCTCTTCGCGCGCCAGGTGTACCAGCGCATGGTGCCGGTGCCCGCGCGCCGCGATTTCATCGTGCAGGTCGCGGATCGTCAGGCTCGATGACACTGGCGCCAGGTGTGACGCATAAGTGCCCAGGCCCTGCACCCGGTGCACCAGGCCCTCGGTCTGCAGTTCGCGCAAGGCACGGGTCACGGTCATGCGGCTGACGCCGAACTGGGTCACCAGTTCGGATTCGGATGGCATCAGCGTATCCGGTGGCCAACGCCCGCTGGACAGGCCCTGCTTGAGATACGCCTTGACGCGTGCATACGGCGCGCGACCTTGCGCCGAAGCGCCGCTGGCAGGGGAGTGGGAGGCGGGGATGGAAGTCATGGACCATGCATTCTTGCGCCGGGTCGAAGCAGTTTAGTTGCACATACTTGTCTAGTCAAGTAGACTGGTGCCGTTTCCAGTTCATTCTGACCCATTCAAGGAGATGGCCATGTCCGATCTTTCCCCTGTCCACCATACGGCCCAGCCCCGTCCGGTGCGCGCGCCGCGCGGCACCACGCTGCACTGCAAGAATTGGCTGATCGAGGCCGCCTACCGCATGTTGCAGAACAACCTCGACCCGGAGGTGGCAGAAAACCCGGATGCGCTGGTGGTCTACGGCGGCATCGGCAAGGCCGCGCGCAACTGGGACTGCTTCGAGGCCATGCTCACCAGCCTGCGCAACCTGCAGGAGGACGAGACGCTGCTGGTGCAGTCGGGCAAGCCGGTGGGTGTGTTCAAGTCGCATGTCGATGCACCCCGGGTGCTGATCGCCAATTCCAACCTGGTGCCCAAGTGGGCAACCTGGGAGCATTTCCACGAGCTCGACCGCAAGGGCCTCATGATGTATGGTCAGATGACGGCCGGGTCCTGGATCTACATTGGCAGCCAGGGTATCGTGCAGGGCACCTACGAGACCTTTGTCGAGGCTGGCCGACAGCACTATGCTGGCGATCTGGCCGGGCGCTGGATCCTGACGGCCGGCCTGGGTGGCATGGGCGGTGCGCAGCCGCTGGCGGCGAGTTTTGCCGGCGCCAGTTCGCTCAATATCGAATGCCAGCAGTCGCGCATCGACTTCCGGATCAAGACCCGTTATCTGGACGAGCAGGCGCGCGATCTGGATGATGCGCTCGAGCGGCTGGCCCGCTATGCGAAGGAGAAAAAGGCAGTCTCGATCGGACTGCTGGGTAATGCGTCCGACCTGCTGCCCGAGTTGGTGCGCCGCGCCAAGGCCGGTGGCTTGCGACCGGACCTGGTGACGGACCAGACCTCCGCCCACGATCTGGTCAACGGCTATCTGCCAAGTGGCTGGACGGTCGAGCGCTGGCGCGAAGCGCAGCGCGAGGACGCTGAGCATGCGGCCCTGCGTCGCGCGGCGGCGGCAAGTTGCGCCGTCCATGTGCAGGCCATGCTCGACTTCCAGACCATGGGTGTCCCCACCGTCGACTACGGCAACAACATCCGCCAGGTCGCCCTTGACGAGGGGGTGAAGAACGCGTTTGACTTCCCGGGTTTCGTGCCAGCCTATGTCAGGCCCCTGTTTTGCCGCGGCACCGGGCCGTTTCGCTGGGTCGCGTTGTCCGGCGATCCCGAGGATATCCGCAAGACCGACGCCAAGATGAAAGAGCTGTTTCCCGAGGATACCCATCTGCATCGCTGGCTCGACATGGCATCCGAGCGCATCGCATTCCAGGGCCTGCCGGCGCGTATCTGCTGGATCGGCCTGGGCGAGCGCCATCGCGCCGGCCTGGCGTTCAACGAGATGGTGCGCACGGGCGAGCTCCAGGCGCCGATCGTGATCGGGCGCGACCATCTGGACAGCGGTTCGGTGGCATCGCCCAACCGCGAGACCGAAGCCATGCTGGATGGCTCCGATGCGGTGTCGGACTGGCCGCTGCTCAACGCCTTGCTCAATACCGCCGGCGGTGCGACCTGGGTGTCGCTGCACCACGGCGGTGGCGTCGGCATGGGGTATTCGCAACATTCCGGCGTCGTCATCGTCTGTGATGGCACCGATGCAGCTGCCAAGCGGATTGAGCGGGTGCTGTGGAACGACCCGGCAACGGGTGTGATGCGCCACGCCGATGCAGGCTATGACATTGCAGTAGCCTGTGCGCGCGAGCGCAAGCTGAACCTGCCGATGCTGGGGAACTGAGATGGAGATCCATCCCGGGCACCTGACGCTCGAGCAGCTGCAGGCGATCCACAACACGTTGGACACCTTGACGCTGGCGGACGCGGCGCGCGAGGGCATACGCGCCAGCGCACGTGTAGTGCAGGCTGCAGCCGACGGCGACGCGCCGGTCTATGGCGTGAACACCGGCTTCGGCAAACTGGCCAACCAGCGCATCAGCAAGGCCCAGCTGGCCCGATTGCAGCTGAACCTGATCCGCTCGCATAGCGTGGGTGTCGGCGAGCCTTTGTCGCCGCCAGTGGTGCGGCTGATGCTGGCGCTCAAGGCCGCCAGCCTGGCGCGCGGGTACTCCGGCGTGCGCGAAGTCGTGGTCGACACCCTATTGGCTGTGGTCAACGCCGGCCTGGTGCCGTGGGTGCCGTCGCGCGGATCGGTTGGCGCCTCCGGCGACCTGGCACCGCTGGCGCACATGACGCTGGCTCTGATTGGCGAAGGTTCGATGTTGCAGGATGGGCGGGAGGTGCCTGCACAGGCTGCATTGGAGCGGGCCGGCATCGCGCCCTTGGTGCTGGGCGCCAAGGAGGGACTGGCGCTGATCAACGGAACCCAGACCTCGGCTGCGCTGGCGCTGCATGCCCTGTTCCGTTTCGAGCCAGTGCTGGAATCGGCGCTGGTCATTGGCGCGTTGACGGTTGATGCTGCGCGCGGCAGCGACGGCCCGTTCGATCCGCGGATTCACGCCCTGCGCGGCCAGCCGGGTCAGATCGACGTGGCACAGTATTACCGAAGCCTGCTGGCTGGCAGCGAGATCCGCAATTCCCACCTGGACGGCGACGACCGAGTGCAGGACCCTTACAGTCTGCGCTGCCAGCCGCAAGTGGTCGGTGCGTGCCTGGACCAGTTGCGGCATGCAGCCAAGGTGCTGGTGCGCGAGGCCAATGCGGTCACCGACAACCCGCTGGTGTTCGCGCAGGACGCGGTGTTGGTGTCTGGCGGTAATTTTCATGCCGAACCGGTCGCGCTGGCGGCCGACGGGATGGCGCTGGCGATTGCCGAGGTGGGTGCGATTGCCGAGCGGCGCATCGCGATGCTGATCGACTCCAGCGTCTCTCGGTTGCCGCCGTTTCTGACCGAAGACGCCGGCCTGAACAGCGGCTTCATGATTGCCCATGTGACGGCGGCAGCACTGGCGTCCGAGAACAAGTCGCTGGCCCATCCGGCCAGTGTGGACAGCCTTCCCACGAGCGCGAACCAGGAGGACCATGTGTCGATGGCCACGTTTGCCGCGCGCCGGCTGCAGGCGATGATCGACAACACCGCACATATCCTGGCTATCGAATTGCTGGCCTGCGCACAAGGCATCGATTTCCTGCGGCCGCTGCGCAGTTCACCGGCGCTGGAGCAGGCGCATGCCATGCTGCGGAAGACCGTGCCCGTGATGCGGGAAGACCGCTATCTGGCGCCCGACATTGCGCATGCCACCGAGCTGGTGCGTGATGGCGCCTTGTCGCCGCTCTTTCGCGCGCTGGACGATCTGCCGGCGTTGTGGATTCCGGATTGATCCTGCTCGGTGGGGGTGCGTTGCCTGTGCTAGCCCTGGCTGCCGGCCGGGCGCGTTCCGCGCGCGGCACAAGAAAACGCGAAAACGCGAGCTTCCGTGCAAAGTGCCCGTTCCGGTTCCTGACCGGCGTTCAAGGGCATCGATGCATGCCCAAACATCATGCCCGTGCAAATGGGCCGATGCTAAGATTGTTCACTTGTAGACGGGCAGATACAAGCCGGCTGGACCACTGTGGCTTGCGTTGTGTCCACGCTATCTTGAACGCATGGTTCGACTATTCGGGAGTTGCCGTCCTTCCGCCAGGAATCGTCTGACGAATCGGGAGTGTTCGGATATGGTTTCTTCATCGTGCCGCAGTAGAGTGCCGGACGTGGCGTTGCCGCGGGTCAGCCCGTATTGAGCTGGCCGCCCGATGGATACGCCTGCCGCCTCCCCACACCGAACCGCCTGGGGGCTGGGCAACAAGTCCATCCGACTGCAAATGACCGTGCTGGTGCTGGTGGCGCTGCTTCCGGCCTTTGTCGCCGCGATATGGCACATGGTAGAAGACCGTGAGCGCGACCGCCGGGTCGCCATAGACCGGGTGCGTCAGATCGCCGACAGTGCGTCGGGCCGCCTGCAGGGTCAGCTGAACGATTATTCCAATACCCTGACGCTGATTGCGGGACAACCTTCGGTGCGCGCCATGTCCCCCGGCATCTGTGATCCGCTGATTGCCAGCTTCACGCGGCTCAATCCGGAGTTCGTCGCGATCGGCACCCGTGACCGGCAGGGCAACCCGGTCTGCACCTACCTGTCCGACCCACCCACGGGTGAGCAGATGCAGCAGTTTGCCTGGTTTGCTCCTGCGCTCGAGCAGGACGGCTTTTCCGCCAGCAATGCTTTTTTTGCGCCCCGCGCCCAGCGGTGGGTCACGGTGCTGACGACGCCGGTGCGTGACGATGCTGGTGCTGTGCTCGGACTGGTTGCCTTGCCGCTGGACCTGCTCACGCTCAATCAGATGATCATGAAGGACCTGCCGCAAGGGGTGTTGGTCATGGTGCTGGACCGCCGGGCGCAGATCATCCTGCGCTCGACCGATCTGTCCGGCTTTGCGGGGCGATCGTTGACAGAGCAGCTCGCCGGGGCGGGCGATGCGCTCGACACCAACCTGGTGGGCGTAGTCGAATTGCAGGACCAGACCGGTGTACCGCGGATCTTTGCCTACCGGCGCATGTCAGGCACTGGCTGGCTGGTGCTAGCGGGCCTGCCGCGCGAC
>JBBRVD010000042.1:0-23451 GCA_038247175.1 Burkholderiales bacterium
ATGTTGTACCTGCTGGTGTGGAAACACTCGTTCGGCGCATGCACCGCGATCGACGAACCCCTGGTGCCGCGAGACTATCTGGCAGCGCAGATCGACACCTTGCTCAACGGACTTCGGGTCTCGCCGCTACCGGCGGTTGCAGCACCATGACGCCCTCCACCCGGTCACGCTCCTGGAAGTGGCTGCTCACAGCGCTGGTCATCGGCGTGCTGGCCATCGGTTTGACACGTGTTGTCGGCCAGCGCAAGGCGCAGCAACAAGAGGCCGCGCAGGCTGCTGCGCGGGTCGAATCGGTGATCGAACTTGTACCAGCCGATCTGATCAAGGTCGAGCAACGTGAACTGACGCAGCGACTGGCGGTGTCGGGCACGCTCAAGGCCACGCAATCGGCGATCATCAAGGCCCGGGTGGCCGGCGAACTGCAGGATCTGACCCTGCGCGAAGGTGACCTGGTCCAGGCTGGCCAGGTCGTGGCACGGGTCGATGCCACCGACGCCCAGGCCCGGTTACGCCAGGCCCGGCAACAGGCCGAGGCAGCCAAGGCCCAGCTCGAAATAGCGCAACGCACCTTCGACAACAACAGCACCTTGGTGGAAAAAGGCTTTATCTCCAGGTTTGCGCTCGACTCCGCAAGCGCCAGCCTGGCCGCAGCCCAGGCCAATTACCAGGCCGCCGTCGCCGGTATCGACGTGATCTCCAAGCAGCTGCAGGATACCGTACTGCGCGCGCCCATCAGCGGCCAGGTCGCGCAGCGCCTGGCGCAAAACGGCGAGCGTATCGGTGTCGATGGCCGGGTGCTGGAACTGGTCGATATCCGCCGACTCGAGCTCGAGGCCAATCTGGCGGCCGCCGATTCGCCTCAGCTGCGGCTCGGACAGCGCGCCGAACTGCAGATCGAAGGCAGCAGCGCCCCGGTGCGAGCCACCGTGGTGCGGATCAACCCCACGGTGATGGCCGGCAGCCGCTCCGTGCTGGCCTACCTGGCTTTGGAGCCAGCAGACGGCCTGCGCCAGGGCCTGTTCGCCCAGGGCACATTGGTCGTGGGCAGCCGCAGCAACCTGTCGGTACCGGTCAGCGCGGTGCGCAACGATCGGCCTCGTCCCTATCTGCAGATCGTGCGCGACAACAAGGTTGTGCACCAGCCGATCGACCTGGGGGCCCAGGGTGAGTCCGGCGGCCAGTGGATGGTCGCGGTCGAGGGCCTGCCGGCGAACACGACCGTGATCGCCGGTTCGGTCGGACGGCTGCGCGAAGGCACCGTGGTCAAGTTCGCGGGCAGCCCGCTGTAACCGCGACGCGCCCTGCCCATGTGGTTCACCCGCGTCAGCCTGCAGAACCCGGTCTTCGCGACCATGGTCATGCTCGCACTGGTGGTGCTGGGCCTGTTTTCCTACCAGCGGCTGCAGATCGACCAGTTCCCGAACATCGACTTTCCGGTCGTGGTGGTGATCACGGAATATCCGGGCGCCGCGCCCGAGATCGTCGAGACTGAAGTCACGCAGCGGATCGAGGAAGGTGTCAATTCGATTGCCGGCATCAATGCGCTGACCTCGCGCAGCACCGAGGGCCAATCGGTCGTGATCATCGAGTTCGGCCTGCATATCGACGGCCGCAAGGCCGCCGATGACGTGCGCGAGAAGATCTCGGCGGTCAAGGCGCTGCTGCGCACCGAGGTCAAGGAGCCGCGGGTGCTGCGCTTCGACCCTGCCGCGCGCGCTGTCTGGTCGGTGGCAGTGTTGCCCGACAGCCGCGGCACCGATGGCAAACCCGCTGCCACGGCCATGAGCGCGGCCGAGCTGACCAACTGGGCCGACCAGACGCTCAAGAAGCGCCTCGAGAACGTGCGTGGCGTGGGCTCGGTCTCCGTCGTGGGCGGCACCAAGCGCGAGATCAACCTGTTCCTGGACCCACGCGCGCTCGAGGCCTACGGGCTGACACCGGACCAGATCGTGGCCGCGGTGCGCAGCGAAAACCAGGACCTGCCGATGGGCGCCATCCGCTCGCGCGAACAGGAGCGCGTGGTACAGATCGACGCGCGTATCGAGCGGCCACAGGACTTCGGCCGCATCATCGTCGCGCGGCGCAACGGCTCGCCGGTGCGGCTCGATCAGCTGGCGCAGGTGGTCGACGGCGCGCAGGAAATCAACTCACTGGCGTTGTACAACGGCGAACGCACCCTGCTGCTGACCGTGCAGAAGGCGCAGGACGAAAACACGATTGCCGTCGTCGACGGCCTCAAGTCAGCGCTCGATGAAGTGCAGAAACAGCTGCCACCCGGCGTGCGGCTCGAGCCCATCCTGGATGGCTCGCGCCAGATCCGGGTCTCGGTGGCCAATGTGCGCCAGACGCTGATCGAAGGCGCCATCCTGACAGTGCTGATCGTTTTCCTGTTCCTGAACTCCTGGCGCTCGACGGTGATCACCGGGCTGACGCTGCCGATCGCCATTATCGGCACCTTCCTGTTCATGAACCTGTTCGGCTTCACGATCAACATGATCACGCTGATGGCGCTGTCGCTGTGCGTCGGATTGCTGATCGACGATGCCATCGTGGTGCGCGAGAATATCGTGCGCCATGTGCAGATGGGCAAGGGCGCCTACCGCGCCTCGCTCGACGGCACGCAGGAGATCGGGCTGGCGGTGCTGGCCACGACGCTGTCCATCGTTGCGGTGTTCCTGCCGATCGGCTTCATGGGCGGCATCATCGGCAAGTTCTTCCATGAATTCGGCCTGACCATCGTGGTGGCGGTGCTGATATCGATGTTCGTCAGCTTCACGCTGGACCCGATGTTGTCGTCGATCTGGCACGACCCCAGCATCGAATCGCAAGGCAAGCGCCACGCGCCGGTCTCGCTGTACGACAAGACCATCGGGCGCGTCACCGGCGCCGTCGACCGGGGCCAGGACCAGCTGGTGCAGGCCTACCAGGGCATCCTGCGCTGGGCACTGGCGCACCGGCTCACGACGCTGGTGGTCGCGCTGGCGATCTTCGTGGGCAGCCTGCTGATGTTGCCACTGCTGGGCACCGAGTTTGTGCCCAAGTCCGACTTCTCCGAGACCACGCTGGACTTTCATACCCCGGTGGGCTCCTCGCTGGAGGTCACCGAGGCCAAGGCGCGCCAGGTCGAATCCATCGTGCGCTCCCTGCCCGAGGTGCGTTACACACTGGTGACGATCAACACCGGCAATGCGCAGGGCAAGATGTACGCGTCGGTGTACGTGCGGCTGGTCGATCGCAAGGACCGCAGTCGCAGCGTCGATGCGATGTCGGCCCAGCTGCGCGAGCGGCTGCGGCAAGTGGCCGGCATCACTGTCACCCACGTCGGGTTGCTCGACTCGGTGGGTGGCGAAAAGCAGGTCCGGTTCTCGATCCAGGGCCCGGACCAGGCGGAACTCGAGCGCATCACGGTGGCCGCACTGGACAAGATCCGGACCATTCCCGGCCTGGTTGACCTCGACTCCAGCGTTAAACCGAACAAACCCACGCTGGACGTGCAGGTGCGCCGCGACGTCGCCTCCGACCTCGGGCTGAGCATCAGTCAGCTCGGCGCCTCCTTGCGCACCATGGTCGCCGGCCAGACGGTCGGCAACTGGCGCGCCAGCGACGACCAGACCTACGACGTCAACGTGCGCCTGCGCAGCGATGCGCGCAACGCGATGCAGGACCTGGGACGGCTGCCGTTCGCGCTGGGCAGCAACCCCGACGGCAGCATGCGCGTCGTGCACCTGAGTCAGCTGGCCGAGATCCGGGAGACCACCAGCCCGAACCAGATCAATCGGCGCGACCTCACGCGCGAGGTCAGCGTGAGCGCCAATGTCTACGGCCGCTCCGCCGGCGAGGTGTCCGAGGCTATTCGACAGGTGATGGACGGCATCAGCCTGCCGCCGGGGTATCGTTTCCAGTTCGGCGGCTCGACCAAGAACATGGCCGAGGCCTTCGGTTACGCCCTTTCGGCGCTGGCGATGGCCATCATCTTCATCTACATGATTCTGGCAAGCCAGTTCAAGAGTTTCCTGCAGCCGCTGGCACTGATGACCTCGCTGCCGCTCACGCTGATCGGCGTCGTGCTGGCACTGATGATGTTCGGCTCGACCTTGTCGATGTTCTCGGTCATCGGCATCGTGATGCTGATGGGTCTGGTGACCAAGAACGCCATCTTGCTGGTCGACTTCGCCATCCGTGCGCGCCAGGACACGATCGGAGCCGACGGGCTTGCCGTTCCCGGACTGGAGCGCAACGAGGCTCTTCTGCTGGCAGCCCAGGTGCGGCTGCGGCCGATCCTGATGACCACGCTGGCGATGGTGTTCGGCATGGTGCCGCTGGCATTCGCGCTGACCGAGGGCTCGGAGATGCGGGCGCCGATGGGTCAGGCGGTGATCGGCGGTGTCATCACCTCGTCGCTGCTGACCCTGGTGGTGGTGCCGGTCGCCTACTGTTACATGGATGACCTGGCCCAATGGGGACGTCGCATGCTCGGTGGCAAGGCGGCGTCGGCGCAAGCCACTAAAATCGACCGCCTGACCTGATCGAATGCAGAGAACCACGCCATGCACGCCGCAATGAACCTGGAACAAGCCCGTTTCAACATGATCGAGCAGCAGATCCGCCCCTGGGAGGTGCTCGACGCCCATGTGCTGCATCTGCTGTCGGTGGTGCGGCGCGAGAACTTCGTGCCCGGCGTGCACAAGGCGCTGGCCTTTGCCGACATGGAGGTCCCGCTGCCCGCGGGGCAGTGCATGCTGGCGCCGCGTGTCGAGGCGCGCATGCTGCAGGACCTGGCGGTGCAGAAACACGAGAAGGTGCTGGAAGTCGGTGCCGGCTCCGGGTACATGGCTGCCCTGCTGGCACACCGGGCCCAGCGTGTTGTCTCGCTCGAGATCCACCCGGAACTGGTCGCGCTGGCGCGGGCCAACCTGCAGCTGGCCAGCGTGCACAATGCCGAAGTACGGCAACACGACGGCGCCCACCACATGCCGGTGGAGGCCCCGTTCGACGTCATCGTGCTCAGCGGCTCGGTCGCCGAAGTTCCGCCGGGGCTGCTGCTGCAGCTCAGGATCGGCGGACGCCTGGGCGCCATCGTCGGCGACGAGCCCATGATGCGGGCCACCTTCGTCACCCGCATCGGCGAGTCCGGGTACCGCACGATTCATCCCTGGGACACGGTGGCGCAGCGCCTGGAGAACTTCCCACAGCCGTCCCGTTTTCGCTTCTGACCCTTGATGTCGCCCCGCGACCGCAGACCATGATCGAACAAATCCGCCCCCGTGAACTGTCCAGCTGGCTCAGTCGCCACCATGGCGAGAAGTCGCCCGTGGTACTCGATGTGCGCGAACCGGCCGAATGGCGTATCGCCAGTGTGCAGCCGGGCAACTTCACGCTGTTGCCGATGTCGATGGGCACGGTACCCGCACGGCTGCAGGAACTGGATCCGGAAACACCGGTTGCCTGCCTGTGCCACCATGGCGCGCGCAGCATGCAGGTCGCCCAGTTCCTGCTCAACCAGGGTTTTGCGCAGGTGGTCAACATTGCCGGCGGCATCGATGCCTGGGCAGTGGAAATCGACAACACCATTGCGCGTTACTGAGCCGCGTTTCGACAACCCCGGACCCAACATGCACGATCCAATGGCACCACGCAAGCAGCTCACCGGGCTGCGTACCCTGACCGTCGCTCTCATGCTGGGTGGCCTGTCGGCATTGCCAGCAGGCGCCCAGAGCCTGGTGGAGTTGTTCGATGCGGCACACGCCTACGATGCCGCGTTCCAGTCGGCCAAGTCGCAGTACGAGGCCACGCTGGCCCGGGCCGAGCAGTCGCGTGCCGGCTTGCTGCCCACGGTCGGACTGGCGGCATCCCTGTCGCGCAGTTCGGTCGATGCCAATGGGCGCATACCCAATACCGCGTTCGGATCGCAAGGGGCCACGATCAGCGCCTCCCAGCCTCTGTACCGGCCTGCCAACCAGCTGACCTATGAGCAGGGACAGAAGTCGATCATCGCCGGACAGGCCCAGTTGCAGATCGCCGAGCAGGACCTGGTCCTGCGTGTCAGCCAGGCCTATTTCGACGTGCTGGCCGCGCAGGACGCGGTGACCTTCGTCGATGCGCAAAAGACCGCGGTGGCCGAGCAGCTGGCCGCCGCCAAGCGCAATTTCGAGGTCGGCACCAGCACCATCACCGACTCCCGTGAAGCCCAGGCCCGCTATGACCTGGTGATTGCGCAGGAGATTGCGGCCGCCAACGACCTGCTGGTCAAGCGCATTGCCCTTGATCGCCTGGTCGGCAAGGACCGCACCGCGCCCCAGCCGCTCGCTGCCCCGGTGACACTGCCTCCGCTGCAGGCCAATCAGGTCCAGGGCTGGGTCGACCAGGCGATCGACAACCATCCCCAGTTGCGCCAGGCGATGCTGGCGCTGGAGGTGGCGCAGCTGGAGACGCGCAAGGCGCAGGCCGGCGAGAAACCGACGCTCGACCTCAACGGCAGCTACGCAATGGCGCAAAACAACGGCAGTTCCGCGTCCCGCAACGACAGCCGTAGCAACGTCGCGACGATTGCGCTGGCATTCAACATGCCGGTGTTCTCGGGCTACGCGATCCAGAACCGCATCAAGGAGACGCTGGCGCTCGAGGAGAAGGCGCGTACCGATCTGGAGGCGGCCCGCCGCACCGTGTCCCAGGCGACCCGAGCGGCCTACTATGGGGTGTTGTCGGGCCAGGGCCAGGCCAAGGCACTGGAAGCCGCCGAGTCCTCGAGCCAGAGCGCCCTGGATGCCAACAAACTCGGCTATCAGGTCGGCGTGCGCATCAACATCGACGTGCTCAATGCGCAGAGCCAGCTATTCCAGACCAAGCGCGATCTGGCCCGTGCCCGTTACGACGTGCTGGTCGGAGGTCTGCGGCTGCGCCAGGCCAACGGCAGCCTGACGCCAGAGGACCTGCAGCCGATCAACGCGATACTGCGCAAATAGGCGCTTGCGCGCGACCGGACGCAACGGCCGGCCCCGGCGTGCCGTCTGCCCTCGCGGCGACGACGGCTAGAACACCGATGGAGGATTCCCAGACCATGCAGACCGTGAACGTGCTGTGCATCAAGTGGGGCAGCAAGTACGGCCCCGAATACGTGAACCGGTTGCACGGCATGGTGCGCCGCCATCTGCGGCGCCCGTTCCGCTTCATCTGCCTGAGTGACGATGGCCAGGGCGTGGACGCCGGCATCGACCTGCGCCCGATCCCGATGGTCGGTTTCGAACCGTTCGACACCCGTCAGAGCTGGTCGTTCGGTCATGGCTGGCTCAAGCTGACCAGCTTCGCCAACCCCCTGTACGACCTGCAGGGGCCGACACTGTTCCTGGACCTGGACATCGTCATCGTCGACGACATCGACTGCTTCTTCGACCATCCCGGCGCGTTCTGCGTGATCAAGGAATGGGACAAGCAGGACGGCACCGGCAACACGTCGGTCTACCGCTACCACATCGGCGCCCATGCCGATGCGCTCGAGCACCTGAAGAGCGGCTACCCGGCATCGATCGCGCAGGTGCGCAACGAGCAGGAATTCATCACCCAGTACCTGGGGCGGCAAGGCAAGGTGCAGTATTGGCCAGCGCAGTGGTGCGTCAGCTTCAAGCGCCACTGCGTGCCGCGCGGACTGATGAGCTGGTTCAAGTCTCCCACCATCCCGCCGGGCGCGAAGATCATCGCATTCCACGGCAAGCCGAACCCGCCAGACGCCATTGCCGGCGTGAGCGGTAAATGGTATCGCCGGGTACCACCCACCGCCTGGGTGGCCGAGCACTGGCGCTGATGCGACGGGCGTACAGCCTGCTGCTGGCCACTGCCGCGCTGCCGCTGCTGGCCTACCTGTGGTGGCGCGGGCGTGCAGATCCGCGCTACCGCCAGCGCTGGCACGAACGCTTCGGCCATGCTGGCTCCGACGCCGCCCGCGCAGGCGTGGTCGTCGTGCACTGCGGCTCGGTGGGCGAAGTGCTGGCCGCACGCCCGTTGATCGAGGCCTTGCTGGACGATGCGCGCTGGGGCCGCCCGCTGGTGACCTGCACCACACCCACCGGCAGCAGCCAGATCCGCAGCAGCTTCGGCGCCCGGGTCGACCATGTGTATTTTCCGCTCGACCTGCCGCACGCCACGCGCCGATTCCTGCAAGCCTGGCAGCCGCGCCTGGTGATCCTGCTCGAGCGCGAGTTGTGGCCCAATTTCCTGTATCAGGCCCAGCGCCTGGGCGTGCCCGTCGTGGTGGCCAACGCACGGCTGTCCGAACGATCGGCAGCGGGTTACCGGCGCTGGGCGGCCATCATGCGGCCGGCCATCGCGTCGCTGCGCCTGGTGTGTTGCGAGGACCCGACCGCTGCGCGGCGGTTCACTGCGCTCGGGGCGTCGGCGCAGCGGGTGGTCGTGACCGGCAACATCAAGTCGGACCTGCGGCTCGACCCGGCTTTGCCGGGCCGGGTCGCCACCATCCGCGCGGCGCTGGGTCGGCGACCGGTGCTCACCGCCGGCAGCACCCATGCCGGCGAGGACGAGGCCTTGATCGATGCACTGCGAGAACACCTGGCTCAAGGCGCTGGAACCTTGCTGATCCTGGTCCCGCGGCATCCGGAGCGATTCGATGCCGTCGCGGGCTTGCTGCGGCAGGCCGGATTGCGCTTCGTGCGCCGCAGCGCCGGGGGCACGCCCGACGCCGACACGCAGGTACTGCTCGGCGACACCATGGGCGAACTGATGCTCTGGTACGGCGTGGCGGACGCCTGCTTCATTGGTGGCAGCCTGATTCCGCGCGGCGGCCACAACCCGCTCGAGGCGCTGGCGCTGGACAAACCGCTGATCACCGGGCGCCAGACGCACAACTTCGCCCGCATCATCGAAACCCTGCGCACGGCGTGCGCGTTGTGCGAGGTGGACGACGCTGCCGGCGTATTCGACTGCTTCAACACGCTGCAACGTGAGCCCGCACTGCGCGCCGCGCAAGTGGCAAGCGCCCGCCAGGTATTCAAGGCCATGACCGGCGCCACCGGCCGCACGCTGGCGCTGCTCGAGGTGTTTGCCCGGCGCCGCGGCACTGTTGCGCCAGCACGGCAATCGCACCATGGGTCCGATACGGTGTGGCTCGATCCGGACTGTTTCGACGACACGGCAGGCGCCGCCCTGTTCGACCCCGCCTGGTGGCAGCGCCAGGGCGAGAGCGAGGACCGCAGCGCTGGACGCGGACGGGTGCACCAGGTACGCAATGACCAGGGTGCGTTCCTGCTGCGCCACTACTACCGTGGCGGGCTGATGGCTCGTCTCATCCGCGACCGGTTTTGGGTCCAGCGCCTGCCTCGCAGCCGGGCCATGGCCGAGTTCCTGCTGCTCGGTCAGCTGTGTGCCCGCGACCTGCCGGTTCCGCGGGCCTGCGCCGCACGCCAGGTCCGGCGCGGCCTGTTGTTCTACAGCGCCGACATCCTGGTCGTGCTGATACCGCAGGCCAGGGACGTTGCTCACTTGCTGCACCACGGACAGACGCTGAGCGCCGAGCAATGGCAGCGGCTGGGTCGCGCCGTGCGCCAGCTGCACGAGGAACAGGTGTTCCATTCCGACCTCAATTGCCACAACCTGATGTTCGACGACGCAGGCCAGGCCTGGATCGTGGACTTCGACAAATGCGGCTTCCGCGTTGGCGACGACTGGAAGGCCGATAACCTCGCGCGCCTGCTGCGTTCACTGCGCAAGGAAAAGCGGCTCGATCCTGGCCTGCGCTGGTCCGATGGCGACTGGCAGCCGTTTCTCGCAGGCTACGAAGCTGCGCCGCAGATCGGCGGCTGAACCTTCGGTGCTGATTTGCGTTGCATCGGCTCCCGCACGGGAGCACCAGCACGGCAACGGGCCGCGACGAAGAAAAGGTACACGCCGCGATGCTGCCGCGACCCCCGATTCGACCTTGAACTGCGCGACCGGCTTTTCACCGGCAAGAAACTCGATCATCATGGAGCCCCGGGCATCTTCGGGCAGGCCCGATGAATGCCCATGATCATCAACCCCACGACCGGTACCACGGTCAAGCCACTACCAGGAAACCTCAGATGACTGCCACTGCAAAATCCAAGACTCCATCCACCGTTACCTCGGCCGCTGACGCGGTTGTCAAGGCCGCCGGCACTGCCGCGCAAGCGGTGACACTCGAGGCCGAAACCGTCGCGATCCAAGCATCGAGCGCCGTTGAAGACGCTGCCGACAACGCAAAGGCGGCGGGCAAACGCGCGGCCAAGAGCGCCGAATCCAGCGCCAAGGCCGGCAAGAACGATGCCCAGAAACTGGTGAAGAAGGCCAAGGGTCAGGCGCAGACGCTGGCCAAGGAGGTACGCAAGAAGGTCACACAGACCGAGAAGGCGGCCCAAGCCAAGATCAAGGCGGTGAACAAGCAGATCACCAGCGCAGTGAAAGATGCCAAACGCGAAGCGGAAAAGGTCGCCACGGCGGCCCAGAAGAAACTGGCCAGCATCACCAAGACCATCGACAAGGCTGCCCGGGACGCCAAGAAGGCCGTGAAGCGCAAGACGGCGCAGGCACGCAAGTCGGTGGACACCATGGCAAGCGATGCCCGCAAGGCTGTCGAACGCAACACCCAGCAGGTGACCAAGAGCCTCGAAACGGCCAGGCAATCGGCCGCCGGCCGCAAGGGCGCGGCAACCCGCGCTGCGAACTCCACGACCGCCAAGGCCCCTGCCGCAAAGAAGCCGGCGGCCAGGAAGGGCGTGTCCAAAAAAACGGCAACCGGGAAAACAGCGGCCAGGAAAACAGCGGCCAGGAAGTCGGCCGCCAAGAAGTAACCCTACAAACGGCCGCCAGCAGAAACGCCTGGGCTGGAGCCGGTAACCGGGCTACCCCTGGCGCTCTGAGTCTGCCGCGCGCGGCGCGGCGCGGCGCAACTCCAGTACGCCGCTCTTGAGATGCAGGTCCCGCTGCGGAAACGGAAATTCGATGCCTTCGCGCTGGAACCGGTCATAGATCGCGAAATTGAGCTGGCTGATCAGCCGGCCCTTGCGATCGACCAGGCTGGCTGACCAGGCACGCAACTCGAATAACAGGCCGTCGTCGCCAAACCCCACGAACCGCACCACCGGGGGCGGGTCCTGCAACACATCGGTGTCGGCGGCCGCCAGCTCCAGCAAGATGCGCTCTACCTGGCGCGCATCGCTGCCATAAGCGACGCCAAGCGGAATGCGGAACCGCACCGTGTCATCGTTGTATTTCCAGTTCACCACGTTCTCGGTAATGAACTTGGAGTTGGGCACGATGACCGCGCCGGCCAGCACGTTGAAGGTGGTCAGGTTGATACAGGCGGTCTGCACGATCGCCAGCAGGCCGATCAGCAGCACCAGGTAACGCACCAGCGTGCCCACCGCCTGACGCGCGCCGGAGTCCAGCCGCGACTGCAACAGGGGGCCGTCGGCCAGCCACAGATGCATGCGGCGCGCCAACCACAGCAGCAGCAGCACCAGCACCAGCAGATAGACCAGCGATCAGACCGTGACCTCGGTCTGGGCCGTCTTGATGATCGGCCATTGCAGCTTGCGGTACAGCGTCTGCAGGAATTGGCTTATTGGTTCCATCGGTTTCTCCAGCAAGCCGGCCAACCACCGGCCCGGTTGCAGATCACAACAACAACACGGTTGCAAGACCGAGGAACGCGAAGAAACCGATGACGTCGGTCACCGTGGTCAGGATCACGCTGCCCGCCAGCGCCGGGTCGATGCCCAGACGCTCGAGTATCAAGGGAATCGCCAAACCGGCCAACGCAGCGCACAGCAGGTTGATGAGGATGGCGGCGCCCAGCACCGCGCCGATGCCCCAGTCGCCGAACCAGGCCACCGCCAGCAACGCAATGACGATAGCCCACAGGATGCCGTTGAGGATGGACACACCGATCTCGCGGCCCAGCAACACGCGCAGGTTGCCCTTTTGTATCTGGCCCAGTGCCAGGCCGCGGATCATCAGCGTCAGGGTCTGGCTGCCGGCAATACCACCCATGCTGGCGACGATCGGCATCAACACCGCGAGCGCCACCAACTCGGACAAGGTGGCCTGGAAGCGACCAATGACCCAGGCCGCGAGAAAGGCGGTGAGCAGGTTGATGCCCAGCCAGACCGCGCGCCGGCGCGAACTCACCAGCACCGGTGCGAACATGTCGGCCTCGTCGTCCAGGCCTGCCATCTGCATCATCGTGCGGTCGGAGTTCTCGCGGATCAGGTCGACCACGTCATCGACGGTGATACGCCCGATCAGCCGGTTGTTCGCGTCGACCACCGGCGCGGACAACAGGTCCAGGTCCTGGAACAGCCGGGCCACCTCGGCACTATCGGTCTGCACCGGTATGCCTGCGATGTCCCGGTGCATGAGCTCGGATACCCTGCGCGTGGGCACCGCGACGACCAGCGTATCCAGCCGCAAGGTCCCCTGGTAGTTGCCCTGGCGGTCGACCACCATCAGCATGTCGGTATGCGGCGGCAGGGACTCCAGCAGGCGCAGGTACCGCAGCACGGTGCCGACCTTGACATCAGCCCGCACCTCGATCACGTCGGCATTCATCAAGCCGCCGGCGGAGTCCTGCGGGTACGACAACATCGACTCGAGCTGCTCGCGCCGGCGACCGGTGGTTGTCAGCATCAGCCGGTTGCCCAGTTCCGTCGGAAGACCCTGGATCAGGTCGACCAGGTCGTCGAGTTCCAGGTGCTGGGCCGAGGCCACCAGATCGTCGGTGTCGAGCTCCTGTGCCAGCGCGACCCGGATCTCGTCATGCAGATAGGTCAGCACCTTGCCTGCGCGCTCGGTGTCGACCATGCTCCAGACCGCGCCACGCTCTTCGGGCGGCAGGGCCTCCAGCAATCCGGCGACCTTGGCCGCGTGCATGCGTCGCAGCGTCTTGGCCACCCGCTTGAGCCGGCCTTCCGCCAGCGCATTGCGCACCGCATCCAGGTGGTTCACGCCGCCATGGCCCTTGTCCTGTCGCTGCTCGGCCTGCTCGGCAGCCGAATCCTCGCCCGACTCGCCAGCCAGTTGGCTGCTCAGAACCAGGTTCAGGTGCGGCTGGATACGGGCCTCCAGAGCCGGGTCCACCTGCTGCCACAAGGCGGTTCGCTGGTCCTGGTCCAGCATCTCCAGCAGCGCGGCGGTCTTGGCCGGGTGCATGCGCGAGAGAAACTTGCGTACCCGCTTGTTGCGACCCTCCGCCACGGCCTGGATGATCAGCTCGATGTCGGTCGGCGCGCGCGCGGGCTCGGGGCGTTCGGCGTCGTCGTGCATCACAAGGGCCAGATCAGGAGCAACATCGGAATGCCGACAGCGGCCACCAGTACCTCGAGTGGGAGGCCCAGGCGCCAGTAGTCGCCGAAGCGGAAACCGCCCGGGCCCAGGATCAGCGTGTTGTTCTGGTGCCCGATTGGCGTCAGGAAGGCGCAGGAGGCGCCGATCGCCACCGCCATCAGGTAGGCATCGGGGCTGACCTGCAATGCAGCCGCGGTGCCCAGCGCGATCGGACACATCACCGCGGCGGTGGCGGCATTGTTCATCAGGTCGGACAGGAACATCGTCACCACCAGGATCAGCGCCAGCCCGACCACCGCATTGCCCTGGGCCACGTTGTCCAGAAAAAAACGCGCGATCAGGTCCGCCGCCCCGGTCGTCTCCATGGCACCGGCCACCGGGATCAGGGCTGCCAGCAGCACGATGACCGGCCAGTCGATGGCATCGTAGACTGCGCGCGGGGGCACGGTACGCACCACCATCGACACCAGAACCCCGAGCGCGAAGGACACGGCCGCCGGCAGCAGCCCCAGCGCAGCGAGTGCAACCGCCCCCACCATGATGGCGGCCGACAGCAACGCCTTGCGCGGGTTCGGAATCCGCAACGCGCGTTCGGCCAGCGGCACACAGCCGTGTGCCGCTGCGAACTCCGCAATCGATTCGGGTGAACCCTGCATCAGCAACAGGTCGCCAGGCAGGATGGCCATCGCCCGCAGTCGCGCCATGGAGCGTTGCCCCTGGCGCGACAAGGCCAGCAGGTTCAGCCCGTAAAACGTGCGCAGCCGGATGTCGCTGGCCGAACGGCCGTCCAGCAAGGAGCCGGGCAACACGGCCAGTTCCATCAGCACGATCTCGGCCTGCGCATTGGTTTTGTCGTCGGCCTGGTCCTTGGCCTGGTCCTTGGCCTGGTCCTTGGCCTGCTCCTCGGCCTGGTCCTTGGCCTGCTCTTCGAGCTGGTGTCCGGATTGACCAACGCCGGCGCCACTGCCGTTGGCGTCTGGCCGTTCACCGCCACCGACACCGCCCGATACCGCCGTCGCCGCTCGCCCGCCAGCAGCGCTAACTGTGCTGCCAGCATCCGCGGTCGCACTGTCTGCCACCGGCCGAGAGCCTGGGTCGGCGCCGGTATCCGCCGCGTCCACGGCATCCGCGGTAGCGGGCCGCTGCGCCTCCTCGAGCTTGAGCCCGAACGAGGTCAGGACTTCGGCCAACGACTCGGCATCGGCTTCGATGGCCAGGATATCGCCTTCACGCACCTTGCGGTTCGGGTTGGGGGCAAACATCCGCACCTCGTTGCGCACCAGCCCCACGACCTGGGCACCGGCGGAATCCATCGCCCGGTCGAGTTGCCGCAGGCTCTGGCCTTCGGCCTTGCTGCCCGGCTGGACCCGCGCCTCGGTCAGGTAGGCACCGGTCTCGAAACCCTCCATGCCCGATTGCTTGCGCGCCGGCACCAGGCGCCATCCCACCAGCACCACGAACCCGACACCCGCCACGGCCACCGTAAGGCCGATCGGGGTGAAGTCGAACATGCCGAAGCTGCCCAGGCCGCTTTCGGCGCGGAACCCGGCGACGATCAGGTTCGGTGGCGTGCCGATCAAGGTGGTCATGCCGCCCAGGATGGTGCCGAATGCCAGCGGCATCAGCACCTGGCCCGGGGCTATGCCCAGGCGCTTTGACAACTGGATCGCCACCGGCATCAGCAATGCCATGGCGCCCACGTTGTTCATGAAACCCGACAAAACGGCACCGAGGCCGATCAGCGCAGCCATGCTGGCCGTCGCACCGGCATTTTTCGGCAGGGCGTAGCGCGTCAGCACATCGACCGCACCTGATGACTGCAGGCCACGGCTGAGCACCAGCACACAGGCCACCGAGATCACGGCAGGATGACCGAAACCGGAGAACGCCTGACCAGCCGGCAACAGCCCGGTCACCACGCAGGCCAGCAGCGAGGCGGCCGCCACCATGTCGTGACGCCAGCGTCCCCACAGGAACAGCGCCACCGTCAGCAGCAGGATGACGAGGATCAGGCTCTGATCGCTGATCAACGGGGTCATGGACTGCAACAGGGGTCGGCTGCAGCGATCGCCTGCATCCGTGCGCTCAATGCGCGCTGGTGCCGATCCGGGCGTCGGGCTTGACCTGGTGCAACAGTTCCAGCATGGCCGCCTGGATCCGTTCGAGCGCCGCCTCGGTATGGCCTTCGAAGCGCAGCACCAGCACCGGTGTGGTGTTGGAGGATCGCATCAAACCGAAACCGTCCGACCAGTCGACGCGCAATCCGTCGATCGTGTTGAGCGTCGCGTGCGCCCCGAAAGCCGCCAGCGCCACCGCCTTGCGCACCAACTCGGGCGCCTCGCCCTCGGCGCAGGCGACATTGAGTTCGGGAGTGGAAAAACTGGTCGGCAGTGCGTCGAGCATCTGGTTCGCGTCCGCCACCTGGCTGACAATCTCGAGTAGCCGGCAGGCCGCATAGGTGCCGTCGTCGAAGCCGTACCAGCGCTCCTTGAAGAAGATATGGCCGCTCATTTCGCCGCCGAACGGCGCGTCGACTTCCTTCATGCGGGCCTTGATCAGCGAATGGCCGGTCTTGTACATCAGCGGTTTGCCGCCGGCCGCCTCGATGGCCGGCGCCACGCGTTGCGAGCACTTGACGTCGAACAGGATGGTTCCGCCCGGCACGCGGGACAACACGTCGCGCGCGAACAGGATGATCTGGCGGTCCGGATAGATGTTGTTACCCTGCTTGGTGACGATGCCCAGCCGGTCGCCGTCACCGTCGAAAGCCAGACCGAGTTCCGCGTCTCCCGCCGCCAACGCCGCGATCAGGTCGCGCAGGTTCTCGGGCTTGCTCGGATCGGGATGGTGGTTCGGGAAATTGCCGTCGACTTCGCTGAACAACTCGGTCACCTCGCAGCCGATCGCGCGCAGGATGGCTGGCGCCGATGCGCCCGCAACCCCGTTGCCGCAGTCGACGACAATCTTCATCGGTCGTGCGAGCCGGATATCCGACACGATACGTTCGGTGTAGGCCTGCAATACGTCGTGCTGGCGCAACGAGCCGCCATCCTGCAGCGTCCAGCTCTCATCGCTCATCATGCGCCTGAGCGCCTGAATGTCCTCGCCGAAGATGGCGCGCCCGCCCATCACCATCTTGAAGCCGTTGTAGTCGCGCGGATTGTGACTGCCGGTGACCTGGATGCCGCTGGAGCACAGGGTGCTGGCCGCGAAGTACAGCATCGGTGTGGTCGCCATGCCGATGTCGATCACGGTAATTCCGGTGGCCGCCAGGCCCCGCATCAGAGCGTCCGCCAGATCCGGGCCGCTGAGCCGGCCATCGCGCCCGACCGCTACCGCGGTCTCGCCCTGGGCCAGCGCGATGGTCCCGAATGCCTTGCCGATACCCTCGGCAACCGCGGCCGTCACGGTACTGGGCACGATGCCGCGGATGTCATAAGCCTTGAAGATCGACGCGTCTGTCTGCATGCTGCTGCTCCGGGTGTTTGGGTCAGGCTCGCAAGAAGCCCGGAGAAATTGTAAGCGCCGACTCACCGAGCGGGACACACCCGGGCCGATTGCCGCTCACACTCCGCGGAAAAAACGCCGGGCCGGCCCCAGTTTCCTCGCACGCCCTCGGGGGCCTGTCGACTCCAGGGCTGGGGCCCGCTCAGCCGCGCCCCAGGATATCGCGGTACAGCGCGATGTAGTCCCGGGCCGCATGGTCCCAGGAGAAATCCTGCGCCATGCCGCGGCGCATCACCGCGCGCCAGGGTTCGCCGCGCCGGTACACCGCGATGGCCCTCTGCACCGCACCGACCAGGGCGCCTACAGTCTCCGGCCCGAACACGAAACCGGTGGCAGTGTCGTCGGCCAGCGCCGCCGCACTGGCATCGACCACGGTATCTGCCAGCCCCCCGACACGCCGCACCACCGGTACCGTGCCGTAGCGCAGTCCGTACAACTGGGTCAGACCGCAGGGCTCGAAGCGCGACGGCAGCAAAATCATGTCGGCACCGGCCACCGTCAGGTGCGCCGAAGCCTCTTCGTAGGCGATCAGGGCGGCGACACGTCCGGGGTGACGCTCGGCCGCCTGCGCAAATGCGGTCTCGAGGGCCGCATCGCCAGTGCCTTGAACTGCGATCTGCACGCCTTGGGCCAGCAGTGCCGGCAGCGCTTCCAGCAACAGGTCGAGCCCCTTTTGCGCAGTCAACCGGCTGACGATCGCCAGCAGCGGGGCATTTGGCTCGATATCCAGGCCCAGGCTGCGCTGCAGCGCGGCCTTGCAATCGGCCTTGCCGCGCAGGTTGCGGCTGGAATAGGTCGTGCCGATCAAGGCGTCGCTCTGCGGATTCCAGACCGAGCCGTCGACGCCGTTGAGGATGCCGGTCACTTCGGTGCCACGGGAGCGGATCAGTCCGTCCAGCCCGAAGCCGAATGGCTCGGTCGCCATCTCGCGCGCGTAGGTTGGGCTGACGGTCGTCACGCGCTGCGCGTAGGCCAGCCCGGCCTTCATGAACGACAACTGACCATGAAACTCCAGCGCATGGTGCTCCATGAAACGTGCCGGCAGGCCGAGCAGGTGGTAGTCGCCGGCGTCGAACAATCCCTGGTAGGCCAGGTTGTGCACGGTGAAGACCGACGCCACCGCCGGCCGCGGATGCGCGGCCAGGTAGGCGCAGCACATCGCGGCATGCCAGTCGTGGGCATGTACCAGCTCAGGCGACCAGTCGGCATCGAGCTCGCCGCTGGCCAGGTGCGCCGCGACCCATCCCAGCAGAGCAAAACGCTGCAGGTTATCGCACCACTCCAAACCGTCGGCGTCGAGATACGGATTGCCCGGGCGCTGGTACAGGTAGGGCGCCTCCACCACATAGGCCGCAACACCGCTGCCCTGGACCTGCCCGATTTTCAAACGCACCCGGGCCGCGCCGAACACCGGACCGATCTCGCACACCAGGCGCTGCCGCACCACGCCCTGCATGATCGCTGGCAGACCGGGCAGCAGCAGTCGCACGCCGGCATCCCGCGCCAGCAAGGCCTGCGGCAAGGCGCCCATCACATCGGCCAGGCCCCCGGTCTTGATCAGCGGAAAGATCTCCGCGCCCACATGCAGGACCTTCATGCAGCGATCTTGACCAGCATGTCTCGCGTCACCAGGCAGATGCCATTGGCACTGCGATGAAAACGCCGGGCGTCGAGCTCCGCATCCTCGCCGATCACCATGCCATCGGGAATCATGCAGCCACGGTCGATCACGGTACGGGTCAGGCGCGCGCCGCGGCCCACCTGCACATAAGGGAGTAGCACCGACCAGTTAACCTGGGCGTGCGAATGAACCCGCACGCTGGAGAACAATACCGAGCGGAACACGCCGCCCGAAACGATGCAGCCACCCGATACCAGCGACTCGACCGCGATGCCGCGCCGGTCCTCCTGGTTGTGCACGAACTTGGCCGGTGGCAATTGCGGCTGGTAGGTCCAGATCGGCCAGCGCTGGTCGTACATGTCCAGTTTGGGATCGGTTGCGGTCAAGTCGATATTGGCATCCCAATAGGCATCGACCGTACCGACGTCGCGCCAGTAGGCGTCCTTGTCGGAGCCCAGTGGCACGCAGCTCAGCGAGAACGGATGTGCGGCGGCGCATCCGCTGCGCACGGCGTGCGGAATGATGTCCTTGCCGAAATCGTGGTTCGACGTCTGGTCGGCCATGTCGCGCGCCAGTTCCTGATAAAGGTATTGCGCGTCGAAGATGTAGACCCCCATGCTGGCCAGCGCCATGTCGGGATGACCCGGCATCGGCGGCGGATCGGCGGGCTTTTCGAGAAAGTCGGTGATCATGCTGTTCTCGTCCACGTGCATCACGCCGAACGCGCTCGCCTCCTGGCGCGGCACCGCGACGCAGGCCACCGTGCAGGGCCGACCTTTCTTCACATGGTCTGCCAGCATCAGCGCATAGTTCATCTTGTAGACATGGTCGCCAGCCAGCACGACGATGTACTCGGGCCGATAACTCTGCAAGATGTCCTGGTTCTGGTACACCGCATCGGCGGTTCCCCGGTACCAGCTATCGTCATCCATGCGCTGCTGCGCGGGCATCAGGTCGACGAACTCGTTCATCTCCGACTTCAGGAACGCCCAGCCATGCTGCAGGTGGCGCAACAGGCTGTGCGACGAATACTGCGTGATCACGCCGATACGCCGGATGCCGGAGTTCAGGCAATTGGACAATGCGAAATCGACGATGCGGAACTTGCCGCCGAAATACACCGCCGGTTTGGCGCGGTGATCGGTCAGTGCCATCAGGCGGCTGCCGCGTCCTCCGGCGAGCACAAGGGCGATCGCGCGTTTGGGCAGATCGAGGCTCCGGGCCAACTCATAGGGTTCCATGGTCTCTCCTGGCGGGGGGCGTATGGCGGATGGGCATGCAGGCCCATCTTGAACGAGCATGCAGGCCCATCTTAATACCGCGCCTGCCCGACAGCGCACGCGGGCCCCCCGCACACCGTGCGAGAATTCCCGATTGGCATCGACGCCGCCAACCTGGGCTGTGCCTGCAGGCCTCGCGCAGCCGGGTCTGAGCCACGTCCCGCCATAACAAGGAATTGCGTGTGAGCCAGCGAGAATCCAAACCGCCCGCCAGCCTGGGCGTTGCCATCGGCGAGCAGTTGCTCGAAACCGTCGCGGTCGATGCGCGCCAGGCCAGCGATACCGAATTGATGCTGGCCGTGTCCCAGGTGGCGCGGGCCCAATTGGCGCAGCGTTGGGTGGAAAACGACGCGCGTGAGCGCAACAGCCGGGCACGCAGGGTCTATTACCTGTCGATGGAGTTCCTGATCGGACGCAGCCTGTCCAATGCGCTGGCCGCGCTGGACCTCAGCGGCCCGGCCCGCACCGGATTGCAGGAATATGCCCGAACCCTGGAAGATCTGGCCGCCCATGAACCTGACGCCGCGCTGGGCAATGGCGGTCTGGGACGGCTGGCCGCCTGCTTCCTGGACTCCATGGCGTCCGTCGGCCTGCCCTCTTACGGCTACGGCATTCGTTACGAATACGGCATGTTCGCGCAGGAGATCCAGGCCGGCAGCCAGATGGAATATCCCGACCCCTGGCTCAAGGACGGCACACCATGGGAGTTTCCGCGCACCGAATGCGCGTACCCGGTGCGTTTCGGCGGCTGGGTCGAGCATGCCAACGACGCGGTGAGCTGGCGCCATGCGGCCGAGGTGGTGGCCAAGGGATACGACATGGTGATTCCCGGCCACGGCAACCGCAAGGTCAGTACGTTGCGCCTGTGGAAGGCCGCGGCGCCCGACCATATCGATCTGGGCGCGTTCAATACCGGCGACTACGCACGGGCAGCCGGTGCGAAGAACGAATACGAGAACATTTCCTGGGTGCTGTACCCGAACGACAGCACGCCGGCCGGGCGCGAGCTGCGGCTCAAGCAGGAGTATTTCTTCGTGTCCGCCTCGATACAGGACCTGGTGGCGCGGCACCTGCGGGAACATCCGTCGCTGGACAACCTGGCCGACAAGGTCGCCATCCACCTGAACGACACGCATCCGGCCATCGGCGTGGCCGAACTGATGCGGGTGTTGTCCGATGAGCAGGGCATGGCCTGGGACGCAGCCTGGGAGATCTGCCAGCGCACCTTCTCGTACACCAACCACACCTTGATGCCCGAGGCGCTGGAGACCTGGAGCGTGGCACTGATGCAGCAAGTGTTGCCGCGTCACCTCGAGATCATCTTCCACATCAACAAGGATTTCCTGGAAGAAGCTGCACGGCACCGGCCCGGAGACGACGGCTTCCTGCAGCGGTTGTCGTTGATCGACGAACACGGCGAACGCCGGGTGCGCATGGCGCATCTGTCCATCGTCGGCAGCCACAAGGTCAACGGCGTGTCGGCACTGCACTCCGAGCTGCTGGTACAGACCATCTTTGCCGACTTCGCCAGCCTGTGGCCGCAGCGTTTCACCAACATGACCAACGGCGTCACGCCGCGGCGCTGGTTATCACAGGCCAACCCCGGCCTCTCCAGCCTGCTCGACACCACACTGGGCACGGGTTGGCGACTCGACCTCGAACAGCTGAAGGATCTTCGTGTGCATGCGAAGGACAAGCCATTCCAGCAGCGTTTTGCCGCGGTCAAGCGCGACAACAAGCGGCGCCTGGCCCGGCTGATCCTTGATACGACCGGCATCACGGTGAACCCGGACAGCCTGTTCGACGTACAGGTCAAGCGTATCCATGAATACAAGCGCCAGCTGCTCAACCTGCTGCATGTGGTGACGCGTTACCTGGCGATCCTGGCCGAGCCCGACGCCGATTGGGTGCCACGCACCGTGATCTTCGCCGGCAAGGCGGCTTCGTCGTACCACATGGCCAAGACCATCATCCGGCTGATCCATGACGTGGGCGCCGTGGTCAACAACGACCCGTTTGTCCAGGACCGGCTCAAGGTGGTGTTCATCCCGAACTACGGCGTGTCGGTGGCCGAAGTCATCATGCCCGGCGCCGACCTGTCCGAGCAGATCTCCACGGCTGGCACCGAGGCCTCGGGCACCGGCAACATGAAACTGGCGCTCAACGGCGCGTTGACGATTGGCACCGACGATGGCGCCAACATCGAGATCCGGCAGAATGTCGGCGACGACAACATCTTCATCTTCGGCCTGGGCGCCAGCGAGGTGCAGGCGCTGCGCCAGCGCGGTTACCACCCGATGGGCTATTACGAGGCCCTGCCGGCGCTGCGCGGCGCACTCGACGCGATCGCCGGTGACCGCTTCTCGCCCGACGAGCCGGGACGTTACGGCCCGCTGGTCGACGCCTTGCTGTGGCGCGGCGATCACTACATGCTGCTTGCGGACTACGGCTCCTACATCGCCGCCCAGTCCCGCGTCGATGCGCTGTACCAGCAGCCGGAGCTGTGGTGGGCGCGCGCGATCACCAACGTGGCCGGCATGGGTCCGTTCTCGTCCGACCGCACGATCCGCCAGTACGCGTCCGAGATCTGGCGCGTGGCGCCGATTCCGGACTGAGGTTACCGCGCGTGTGCACACTTGCCGGCAACGCCGAGCACCGGTGAAGGTCTGATGACGGACCGGGCAACAAGCAAACCATCCGCACCGGGCTGGCAGCCGGGGCGACCCGGTCCACTGGGCGCGCACTGGGATGGCCACGGCGTGCAATTCGCGGTTTTTTCGAACCAGGCCCATGCGATCGCGCTGTGCCTGTTCGACCCGGGCGGCTGGCACGAAGAAATGCGCCTGCCGCTGTTCGGCCCCGCCGACGGTATCTGGCACGGCTACCTGCCCCATGGGGCGCCGGGCCTGGTCTATGGCCTGCGCGCCGACGGGCCGTGGGATCCGACGCTCGGCCAGCGCTTCAACCGCCACAAGTTGCTGCTCGACCCTTACGCGCGCGAAGTCGTCGGCCGTTTCGACTGGAGCGCGGCGCATTTTGGCGCAGTGCCGGACGATCCGCTGCGAATGGACGAACGCGACAACGCGCATGCCGCGCTCAAGGCCCGTGTCGTGTCCGACCAGTTCGACTGGGGCAACGACAAGCCGCCGGCCATTGCGCCCGAGGACACGGTGTTGTACGAGCTGCATGTACGGGGTTTCTCGCGGCTGCATCCGGCGCTGCCGCTGAACCTGCGCGGCACCTTCGGCGGCCTGGCGCACCCGGCCCTGATCGCGCACCTGTGCGCGCTGGGCGTCACCGCGGTCAACCTGATGCCGGTACACCAATCGCTGGACGAGCAACGCCTGGCCGCGCAGGGCCTGCGCAACTACTGGGGCTACAACACGCTGGCATTTTTCTGCCCCGACCCGCGGTTGGCCAGCGGGCACAACGGCCTGTCGCCGCGAGACGAGTTCCGCACCATGGTGCGTGCGCTGCACCAGGCCGGCATCGAGGTGATCCTGGACGTGGTGTTCAACCACAGCGCCGAGACCGACGAATTCGGGCCGACCATCCACCTGCGCGGTCTGGACAACGCCGGTTATTACCGCCTGCAAGGTGAGGACCTGGCGCGGTACGAAAACCACAGCGGCTGCGGAAACACCCTCGACATCCGCCGGCCGCAGGTGCTGCGCCTGGTCATGGACAGCCTGCGCTATTGGGTCACCGAGATGCACGTCGACGGTTTCCGGTTCG
>JBBRVD010000043.1:0-23385 GCA_038247175.1 Burkholderiales bacterium
CATCAGCACGCTGGACAACAGGCAGGCGGCGATCACCACGTAAACGATGCTTGCATGTTGTTCGAACAGCAGTGGCCCCGGTTGTATGCCGTGGATCATCATCGCGCTCATCAGGAACACGTCGATCACGCTGCCCGGAATACCCATCGCCAGCAGCGGGATCAACGCGCCGCCGACAGTGGCGTTGTTGGCCGCCTCCGAGGCGACGATGCCGCTGGCCGACCCGTTACCGAATTCTTCCGGCGTGCGCGAGACATTCTTGGCCACGGTGTAGGCCACCAGCGACCCGACGCTGGCACCAACGCCAGGCAGGATGCCGATCCAGGTCCCGATGGCCGACGAGCGCACCAGGTTCCAGAACTGCGACTTCCATTCCGACAACTTCATCCACAGTCCGTCGGACGAATAAACCAGCGCCTGCCCCTTGCCTATTGGCTTGACGAGTTCGGCCATTACGGTGCCGACACCGAACACGCCCACCAGCACCGGCAAGATGTCGAAGCCCGAGGTCAGTTGCCACACGCCCATCGTGAACCGGGTACGTCCGGTGTTGTCGTCCATCCCCGGGAACGCGAGCAACACGCCGATCATGCCGGCCAGCAGACCCTTGACCATGGACTTGCCGCTGACCGAGGAGATCAGCACGAGTGCGGTGAGCACCAAGGCAAAATAGTCGAATGGCGTGAAACGCACCGCAATGTCGGCCAGCGGCTTGGTCAGCAGCACCAGCGCCCCCCACGCGAACACCGCACCGAAGAACGACGCGGCCACGCCCAGCCCCAGCGCCCGCCCGGCCTGCCCTTGCTGCGCCATCGCATAACCGTCGAACACGGTGACCACGTTCGAGGGTGTACCCGGAATCCGCAGCAGTACCGCCGACACCAGGCCGCCAGTGATGGAGCCGGTGTACATGCACACCATCAGCGCCATCGCCTCTTCGGGCACCATCTTGAAGGTCAGCGGCAAGGTCAGCGCGATCAGCATTGCGCCCGACAGGCCGGGAATGGCGCCCACGATGATGCCCAGCGCGGTGCCGAGCACGCACAGGAACAAGGGCCAGGGGCCCATCAGGTACAGGAAGGAGTCGAGCAGGCCCATTGCGATTTCTCAGGGTAGGTCCGCCACCAGCAGGTAGCGGAACACATAGTCCAGGCCCATGCCGAACGCCAGCGACAGGCCGATGGCCCAGGGCAAGTCCTGCCGCAGCCGGTCCGACATCAGCAGGAACATGGCCAGCAGGTAGACCACCGTCGCATAACCGTAACGCACCAGGCCGGCGTGAAGCAGCGCCCCGTATACCAGCGTCAGTGCCGACACACCCAGCATCAGCAGCCAGCGCTCGGGCATGGCCACCGGTGAGTCGGCCGCGTCCAATGGTTCCGGGGCGAAGCGCCAACGCGCATGCAGCACCAGCAGGCTCAGGATGATGGTGAGCACAGCCACGCCCATTGGCACCGCGCCCGGCCCGATCGGCTCGAACACGCCAGGCTTGAGCTTGGTGCCTTCGAACAGGAACAGGGCCGAGAGCGCGATCGCGATCAACGCCAGAGCGGTCTCGGCCCGGCTTTCACTGGCATCCATGGGCAACGGTCACTTGCCACTGACCAGGGTCTTGGCAATCGGCTCGACCGCCTTGAAGGTGTCGTCCAGGTTCTTCTTGAACGCCTCGCCCTTGAGGAATTCGATGGTCGACGCGCGTTCGGCCTGCACCTTGCGCAGCGCTGGCGACTGCATCGCCTTCTCGAGCGCATTGGCCATGCCGTCGATCGCCGCCTTGGGCGTTCCCTTGGGGGCGAACCAGTAGTTGTTGATGCAGAACTCGTAACCCAGGCCGAGCTCCTTGGTGGTCTTCACGTCGGGTTCGCTGTCCAGTCGGGTCGGGCCGGTATACCCGAGGGACCGCATGCCGCCGGCCTTGAAGTTGCTGTATTCAGAGCTCGAGAGCATCGTGGTCTGGGTCTGCGAACCCTTGAGCGCCGCGTAGTTCTCGGAGCCCCCGCCAATCTGCACGAAGCGAAATTTCGCGCCGGTAGCCTGCTCCAGGAATCCGCCACCCAGGTGATTCAGCGCACCGATGTTGACACCGAACAGGATGGTGCTGGGTTTGGCCTTGGCCGCCTTGACCAGGTCGTCGAGCGTTTTCCAGGGCGCATCCTCCCGCACGATATGGTGCAGGCAGAAGCCGCCAGTCATCGCCACCGGCTCGAAGTCGCGGTAGGAGACGCCCTTGCCCGGGTCGACCACCTCACCCGACAGCAGGGCCAGATGCAGCACCAGGAAATTGGTCCCATCGGGCGCGGCGTTCTTGACCTGCTGCGAGCCGATCGAGAAATGCCCCTTGACGTTGACGATGGCCATTGGCTGGGGCAACAGCTTTTCGTCCTCGATCGTCTTTTGCAGCAGCCGTGCCATCAGGTCGCTCGACCCACCAGGGCCGAACGGCACCACCACCTTCAGCGGTTTTTCCGGCCAGGCCTGCGCTGCCGCGATGACCGGAACCGCACAAGCCGCCAATGTCAACAGGAACCGTTTCATAGCTATCTCCTTCGTAGTGATGGTTGCAAAAAGCCGGCGACGCAGCCCCCCCCCGCGGGAGGGGTGGCTATCGGCCCACATGACGCGCCGGGTGCGCCACGCAGCCCCTGGTTTCAGATCGGGCCCGGCTTGTCAGCCGGGGAATTTCCCTGATGCCGTTCACGCCGGCCACCCCGCACCAGTCGTTCGCAGATAGATGGCATACAGGCTGGTCGTGCCGCAGATGAACAGCCGGTTGCGCTTCGGGCCGCCGAAACACACATTGGCCACGACCTCCGGCACGCGAATCTTGCCGATCAGCGTTCCATCCGGATCCAGGCAATGAACGCCATCACCGGCGCTGGTCCAGACATTGCCGCGCACGTCGACACGCATGCCATCGAACATGCCGACGCTGCAGACCGCAAACACCGGACCGTCGTCAGCCACACCACGGCCGTCTGGCGCGAGCGCGAAACGGCGCATGTGGCGCGGGCCGTCAGGCGCATGCGACATGCCGGTATCGGCCACGTACAGGGCGCGTTCGTCGGGCGAGAAAGCCAACCCGTTGGGCTTGACCATGGTCGTGACCACTGCTGTCACCACACCGTGCGAGGGATCGATACGGTAGACGAACGAGCCACCGATCTCGGACGGCGCGGCGTCGCCTTCGTAGTCCGAATCGATGCCGTAAGTCGGATCGGTGAACCAGATGCTGCCATCGGACTTGACGACCACATCGTTTGGCGAATTGAGCCGTTTGCCGTCGAACCGGTCGGCCAGCACCGTGCGCCGCCCATCATGTTCGATACGCGAGACGCAGCGGCCCCGATGCTCGCAGCTGATCAGCCGGCCCTGCCGATCGACCGCGTGGCCATTCGAATGAAAGGCCGGCTGCAGGAACACCGATACCGAGCCGTCGGTCGCGTCCCAGCGCATGACACGATCATTGGGAATATCCGACCACAGCAGGTATCGCCCGGCGGCGAAATACGCCGGCCCCTCGGACCAGCGGCAGCCGGTATGCAGACGCTCCAGGTGAACGTTACCCAGTGCGCAACCTGCAAACCGCGGATCAAGCACCTCGAACTCAGGCATCAGCATCGTCGTCGTCCTCGGCCTCGAAATAGTCCGGATGCAGCGCGGCCACTCGCAGCGTCAGGGAGTGGTTGCGCTGCAGGTGGCCCGACAGGGCCTGTTGCGCCTCTTGCAGGTCGCGTCGGCGCAGGCCCGCGACAATGGCTCTGTGATCGGCCACCGCCTGCTCGCCCGACTGCAACTCCGGCACCGCGATCGCGCGGGTGCGCTGGTGCATGTCGCGCGCCTGAGCCACGATGGGCCACACGCCGTCCAGGCCGCAGCTATGCAACAGGCTGCGGTGAAAGTCTTCGTCGGCGCGCAAGGTGGCCTCCAGGTCGCCCGCCGCCACGGCCTGCGCCTGGCGTTCGACCGACGCCTGCAGCGCCGCAATGCCGGCCGGGTTTTCAGGCGCCGACAGGATACGATGCACGATCCCGGTCTCCACCGCCTCGCGCACGAACAAGGCGTCGCGGATGCGGCGGATGCTCAGCAGCGCGACATAACTGCCCCGTTGCGGCAAGACCTGCACCAGACCCTCGCGCACCAGGCGTTGCACTGCCTCGCGTACCGGCGTTCGACTCACGTCCAGCCGGGCGGCAAGGCCGTTTTCCGACACGGCTTCGCCTGGACGCAGCCGCGCATGCAGGATATCGGAGCGCAGTTGCGCAAACACCTGTTCGGCGAGCGCCGAGCGGTTCACCGCGCCGGGCTCCGACAGGGCCCGCGGCAAGCCGCGTGGGCGTTGGACTCGCACCTTCATGCGATCGACTCCGCGCCCTGCATCATGCGCCCGAGGTCGGCCAGCTTGGCATCGGACAGATAACCGTAACGGTTGACCCACAACCGCGCTGGCGTTTCGCCGTCCAAGGCAGACGCCGCCGTCGCGACGCGTTGTTGCACATCGGCCGGCGTACCGTAGCTGTGGGTGAACGCAATCACGGGTAACCGGCCGGCGGCGTGCTGCGCCTGCTGCAGTTTATGTATCTGCGCCTGGCGCCCGACCGGATGCGGCGTCTCGGGCGGCGGGTAATGCAGCACGGCGCCGTCGGGTAAGGGGTCGTCGCAAAACCCGAGGAAGTCGGCCATGGCCGCGGTGACGACATCGAGCGCGCGAGAATCGGCTGTGCCCACCAGGTCGCGCGCCCAGTAACGCGCCATCATCGGCCAGTGCATGGTGTACAACTTGACGCCGACCGCGTCCGCGGTGTCGGCGATCGCCGTCCAGTCGATACCGGAAAACGCCGACAAGGGCGGCGGAAACACCTGCGGCTCAAACAAACGGCGCGGCCCCGGCACCTGGTCCAGTGCCTGCCGGTAACTGCGCAGCATGGCACCGGCGTTGGCGCGTTTGCTCGCCCACAATGGCGCACCGTCGCCATGCGCATTGAAAAAGCCGTCCCAGCCTGCGCCAGCCAGCGCCTCACGCACCGCCACCACCCCACGCGCCGCCGCCGAATCTGCGGCGGCTCGCCAGCGCGCCAGTTGCTGCAACACCAGGCCGGCATATGCGGGCGGATCGACACCTTGCGCACGTAGCGCCGGATGGGCCTGTGGATTGAAGTCGAACAAGGTGCTGCGCAGGTCGTAGGGCGGGTATTCCGGCCAGTCAACCCGGAAACCATGCACGCCCGGATACCGCTCGGCCAGCTCGGCCAACAGCGCCGCGCCATAGTCGCGCACATGCAGACTGGCCAGGCTGGCGTTTCGGTCGACCCGGTGCGGATGGGGTTGGCCATCTGGCCCCAGGCACAGGTCGGCATCGACCGCGCCGGAAAACTGCACCCGGTACCCGGGCGGGCTGGCCGCCATGACCTGCAGGTACACCGCCATGCCCCGGCGCGCAGCGGCGTCGATCACGTCATCGATCAGGCGCGGATGCGCATGGGTCAATACGCCTGGCGGGGTCGGCTGGTAGCGCAGGCCGCGGTAACGCGACACATCGTGCACCAGCGATGGCGCAGTCCGGACCCAGGTTTCGCGTGCGCCCCACAGCAGGCGGTCCAGTGGCCGCACACCACCGGCATCGCCATCGGGCGGTGGCTCGCGCGCGCCGTCGCCCATGGGCGCAATCTCGAGCAGGTAGGGGCTGGTGACCAGTGCACTGGCGCCGGCGGCCTGCAGGTTGTCGAGCACGGTCTCGACGCCTTCGCACTGGAACCACTCGGGCATCACGGTGATGCCCAGAGTGCGGGACGCGGCTCGGTCGATGGCCATGCGCACTAGTATACAAGTGCGCTGTGCGACCCGGATCCGTGTTAACCCGAAGAGCGGATCCGCCATGGGCTGCGCTGCCGGCTGCGTTCGGACCCGACGTGCGTGAAGAACTGGCGGGTGCAGCCGGAGTCATCATCGCCCGGGCGCGCCGACCAGCGGCTACGGATGGGGGCCCGACAAGCGCCTAGGGGATAAGGATCTCGTTGCGCCGGCCGCACTCGGGAGGCTCGCCATATCCGGCCGAGCGGACCGTCCGGTCGGCCGCGATCTCGACCTGGAACCACTGGCAGAACGGGTTTTCGAAACGGTAACTCCAGACCACGCCGCGCGCACGCGCCAGCATCTGCACCTCGCCTGGACGGCCCAGCCGTTGGCGCACCTCGTCCTGCGGCATGTCAGGAGTGATCTGGTTAAAGTTCTTCTCGGTCAACACCTGTTCGGACCGCAAGGCATTGCCTGCCGCGTCCAGGTAGACAAACCAGGTCTGCTTGCCCCGAGGGCCGGTCGGGAACTCCAGACGGGAGGTCCCATCGGCCAACGGCCGCTGCATCTCGGGCTCGCCCCAACGGGCCACGATCTGGTCCCGGGTCATGCTGGTCAGCTCGGCCGGCGGTATATAGCTGCCGCAGGCCACAAGAGCCATCGAACCGGCCACGAGGGCCAGCCATCGAAGAAGCATTCGCATTGCACACCCTCCTCATCGCATCGTCAGGACGATCTAACGACCCTTTGGACGACGATCGGCACCGCAAGTTCACTGCGCGGCAGCACCTTCAAGCCGCAATTGGACTTGTACTCAAACCCGCCTCCATTACCATCGTGCGCCAGCGTTGCCCGAAACCGGGCCTATGACAAAACGCTCGAAACCCATCAAGAAAGGGACAACCATGTTCAGTCACGTGATGCTCGGTGTGAATGACCTCGAGCGCTCCAGAAAATTCTACGACGCGCTGCTCGGCGCCCTGGGCATCGGCCCGGGCATCGCACACAAGACCCGCTATTTCTACCGCAGCGCGAGCGGCACGTTCTCGATCACGATTCCCATCAACGGCGAACCCGCCACCCATGGCAATGGCAGCACGATCGGGTTTACGGCGTCTTCGCCCGAGCAAGGGGACGCGTTTCACGCGGCTGGGCTCGCCAATGGCGGCACCGCCTGTGAAGATCCGCCGGGGTTCCGCGAAGGCCCATCAGGCAAGATCTATCTGGCGTATCTGCGGGATCCGAATGGGAACAAGATTTGCGCACTGCATCGGCCGGCAAAATGAGACCGCAGCGGGCTCGGCCTGCCCGATGACGTCTTGCGTCGACGCGTGAGGCAAGGCCCGCCTTTTCAGGACGGTTGAAACCGAACCCGAGGCATACCTACGGCTGGAAACGGAGGGCGGTGCTGGCGGCCTTTGCCAACACCGTGAAGGCCTTGCTTTTCATGCGGGGCCGAGAAAAAGACCTCGACATCCGCGGCGCCATTCTGCACATGGCCGCCGACGCGCTGGTGTCTGTCGGCGTCGTCGTCGCTGGCGCACTGGCACTCTGGATGCAATGGGCCTGGCTGGATCCGGTCGTGAGCATCGTCATTGGCGTGGTGATTCTGGTCAGCACCTGGAGTCTGTTCAAGCAATCGCTGCACCTGCTGTTCGATGGCGTTCCGGACAGCGTCGACCCCATTGCCGTCAAACGATTCCTCGCATCCCTGCCCGGCGTCGAACAAGCCATCGATTTGTATATATGGGCAACGGGAACCACGCAAATCACGCTGACCGCTCACCTGGTCATGCCGGATGGCCATGCAGGCGACACGTTCCCCGCAACAAGCACCGAGAAGTTGCACGAACTGTTCGACATTGACCATGTGACGCTGCAGGTGACGCAACCACCGTCCCCGACGGCGTGTAGTGGCGGGTTCCGATAGTTTTTCCAAGATACATGCCCTGAATCAATCAGCGCTGATCCACATGCCGAATTCAAACGCAATGTCCTTGTGCGCGTAAGTACCACCGTACCTGCCCGCTGTAGCTCGCAGGCCGCGTGCATTGGTTTTTTCGACCCAGTCCTTGACGCTAATCCGGTAGCTGTTCAAGCCCGTCTGGCTTTTAATTGTGTCGAATTTGCCATAATTAAAACCCGGGTTGTGGACGCGCTCCCATATCCCCAGAAACTCCACGGTGTTGCGATTCCTGAGCCAGTCACCGATGAAAAAGTCGCCGTCCTTGGCTTTTAGCATGTCGGTCAGGGACAGGTAATCCTCATCTTGATGGGAAAGCACGGTGATGGCCGTACCGAGAACATCAAGCGTTAATTTTTTTGGGGTACTCATTGCTCTCTCCGGGCCGACTTCAACAAGGATTCACTCAGGCGGGAAGCGCAGCGTCGAAAAGCTGCGCCCGGCCTGGATGGCACGCTGCTCGATAACGGCTGCCGACGCAAGCCAGCCCTGCTGCTCCAGAAACAACAGGTAGGCGCGCGTGCTGATCTTGCGGCAGTTGTCCGGCAGCAAAAAGCTGGTGCGGGCTATTCTGTGGTCCTCGAACAGGAACACACCGGTTTGTCGCGGCTGGTCCAGAGCGAAGTCGTTCATGGTTTCCTGGATGGCCAGTTCGCCAAGATTGGCGGTGCGCGCAGCGGCGGGGCTTGTCGCCAGCGTTTGCCGGTAATGCCGAAAGGTACGGGTTGTGCGTACCGATATTGGGCCGGCGGCAGCCCACTGCGCCAGTTTCTCGCTGGTCGGCGTCTGGTTGCGTGTCACTTCATGCAGCACCATGTCGACCAGCACAATCGGCCAACCGGGCTTGAGCAACAAGTCAAGCGCATCTGCATAGGCCAGCGTGATGAGCGGCCCCGCGTCGGGCAGCAGCGCAAGGTTCGCGGCCATCGCGAACGGCTCAACCTGCCAGCGATTTCAGTTGCAGGGCCATGTCGGCCGTGACGGCATCGGGCAATCGCGGCATCGGCAGGCGGGCTTGCGCCATTAACAGGAAGAGATCTTCCGCGCTGTCGATTCCCAGCGCGCGCATGGCTTCGTCGCCCGCGAGCCGCCCCAGCGAAAAATCGAGCAGCCTTCGGAAATTCTGGTTGCCTGTCGCTTCTGCCGCCTCGAAGGTTTCGACCAGATGGCGAAGCTCGGCGTTGAACAGCGCATTGACCGAGGTGCCGGATTTGGCGGCAATGATTTTGGCGCGCTTGAGCAGATCGCGATCGACCGCGCCGGTGAAATTAACGGTGCTTGCCATTGTCTTGACCCCACGGAATTAACACATAAATAAGTGTACTACTTGAATATGTGCGCCTGGTAGAAGCTCTGCGGGTCATGCATGCTCACGCCGCGAACTGGTTCAAGGACACATAGTCCTTGACGTATTCCGGGACGAGCGTGCGGTAGGGCTGGGGCACGGCTCTGAAATCATGGGTTCTGAAGTACGCATTGCCGGCTTTGAGATTTTTTTAATGCGCCGAATGACGGGTTCGGGTTCATAGCGGACTTCCAGGTTGCAAACTCGAACGGTAGTTCCCAGTCTGAACCCGCCCCGCGACCAAGGCGCGCAACCACTCACCAGGCCCGAACTGGACTGCACCAAGACCAGCCCCCGATCCGGCCCCCACCACCACCTCAACCAGCCCCTTGCTGCGAAGGCCCGCGGGGCCTGTGCGCGGCGCGCCTCTGCGGCGCCGAGGAGCGCAGGGCTTGCGCCCAGCGCGAGGCGCGTTCGTCATCATTCTCATCGCGCTTGTCTGAACGCAGCGCCCGCAGGGCGCGTAGTGAGTTGCGCGATGCGGGCGCAAGACCGAGCACCGCAGGGCAGTCGGCGCGTTCAGCGCCCGACCGCCACAGTGAAGCGCCGCGCATGAGCCCCGCGGGCCTTCGCAGCGCGCGTGCCAGCGGCCCTCGGATCGTATTCGGGAGACCTGACCCCGACCCGACGATTGCCTATGCCGCGTGCCGGTTCAGCTGCTCCAGGGTCACGATCTCCAGTGCCCGGGCATGTGTGGCGGCCAGATGCACCGGGGGCGCCACGCCGGCCTCGAACGCCTGCTTCCAGCGCGTTGCGCACAGGCACCAGCGGTCACCGGGCTTGAGGCCCGCGAACCGGAACTCGGGGCGCGGCGTGATCAGGTCATTGCCGAGTTCCCGCGAGAAGTCCAGGAATTGCGCGGTGACCCGGGCACACACCACATGGGTGCCATGGTCGTGGCTATCGGTACGGCAGCAACCGTCCCGAAAATAGCCGGTCAAAGGGGAATACGAACAGGCCAGCAGCGGCCCGCCAAGTACGTTCAAAGTATCCATATCGTTTCAAGCATGTTGAGAATCGGCCCGACGCCACCGGCCAGCAGCGCCACCGGCAAGGATGATTGCGCAAGAAAAAAGTCCACGGCCTCAGCGCGTCGGCGCGCGCAGGGTGCGGCTGAGCAGGACCACCGGGATCAGGCCCACCAGCACCAGTGCCAGCGACGGCAGCGCCGCCTCGCCCAGACGTTCGTCGCGGGCCAGCTGATAGGCCACGACCGCCAGCGTGTCGGAGTCGAATGGGCGCAGCACCAGCGTGGCGGGCAGCTCCTTCATGACGTCGACAAACACCAGCAACGCAGCCGCGGCGGTCGAGCGCCGCAGCAGCGGCCAGTGAACCCGCAGCATCAGTTGCAAGCCGCTTGTACCCAGCATGCGCGCGGAATCGTCGAAGCTTGGCGGGATGCGGGTATAGCCACTTTGCACCGACTGCAGCGCCACCGCGCCAAAACGCACCAGATAGGCCCAGACCAGACCGAACGAGGTTGCGGTAACGAGATAACCCACGCCCAGCTGCGGCGCAGCCGCCTGCAGCCAGCCCACTGGCAGCAACACGCCGACCACGATCACCGCACCTGGAACGGCATATCCGAGGCCGACCAGCTGTGACACCACGCGGACGATCCGATCCTGGGTCCGCCGCAGCGCAAACGCCAGCGTCAGCGCGATGCCGACCGACAACGCCGCGGTGATCAGCCCCAGGCGCAAGCTGTTGCCCGACCACTGCAGGAACCGGTCCCAGGCGAGCAACTCCCAGTCGGCCAGCAGCGGACGAAACATGAACAATACCGGCAGCACGAAACCCATCGCCACCGGAGCGCCGCACACCAGCCAGGCCAGCCCCACTGCGCCGCCACGCAGCCGCACCGGTTGGGCATCGGAGGCGCCGGCACGGGCCCCGCGGCCGCTGGCATACCGGGCCCGGCGCTGGGCCCGTTGCTCCAGGTGAAGCAACAAGGCGACCAGCGCCAGCAGCATGGTCGCCAGCTGCGCCGCGGCCAGCCGGTTGTCCATCGCCAGCCAGGCCTTGTAGATGCCGGCCGTGAAGGTCTGAATACCGAAATAACTCGACACGCCGAAGTCGGCCAGGGTCTCCATCAGCGCCAGCGCCGCACCCGCGGCCACCGCAGGGCGCGCCAGCGGCAGCGCCACCTCGCGGATGCGCCGCGACAACGGCGCGCCCAGCAACCGCGCGGCCTCCATCAGATGGGCCGCGCGTTCGCTCAGCGCACTGCGCGCCAGCAGATAGACATACGGATACAGCGAGAAGGTGAATACCCAGGCCGCACCGCCCAGGCTGCGCACCTCGGGCAACAGGCGGCCCTCCAGCCCGGTCCAGACCCGCAGGCTGGTCTGCAACGGGCCGCCGAACTGCAGAAAATCGGTATAGGCATAGGCCACCACATAGGCCGGCATCGCCAGCGGCAGCAGCAGTGCCCATTCCAGCGTGCGCCGGCCGGGAAAATCAAACAGCGTCACCGCAGCCGCGGTCCCCGAACCCACCAGCACCACGCCGACTGCCACCAGCAGACACAAGGCCACCGTGGTCGCCACATAGTCGGGCAATACCGTGCGCGACATCTCGGCCAGGATCTGCGCATTGGTCGCATCCCACTGCATCCAGGACGCCAGCACGGCCAGCACCGGCAGGCACAACAACGCGGCAAACAGGATGAAGGCGGACTGGGAAAAAAGCCGGCGCAGCGGCATGGAGGGACCGATCACGACAAGATCAAATGAGAATTGTATTCATCTAGAATCTCCTGATGTTTCTCGAAGTCGCGCAGCTTCAGGTTCGGTATGCCGGCGCTGCCCAGCCGGCGGTGCATAAGGTGACGTTCGGCCTGCAGACTGGCGAGATCGGCGTGCTGATCGGTCCCTCGGGCTGCGGCAAGACCACCTTGCTGCGGGCAGTTGCCGGGTTGGAGCACGCCAATGCGGGCACGATCCGGCTCGGCGATGTGCAAGTCAGCAGCGCTGACCGACATGTGACGGCAGAGAACCGGCGCATCGGCATGGTGTTCCAGGATTACGCGCTGTTTCCGCATCTCGACGTCGGTCGCAACGTCGCATTCGGCATCCACCAGCTGCCACGCGCTCAGCGACAGGCGCGGGTTGCCGAGGTACTGGAACTGGTCGGACTGGCCGGCTATGAAAAACGTTTCGCCCATGAACTCTCCGGCGGCCAGCAGCAACGCGTGGCGCTGGCCCGCGCACTGGCTCCGGCGCCGCAGCTGCTGCTGCTCGACGAACCCTTCTCCAACCTCGACGTCGATCTGCGCGAGCGGCTGGCGATCGAGGTACGCACCATCCTCAAGGCTGCCAACGCCACCGCCTTGTTCGTGACCCACGATCAGCTCGAGGCGTTCGCGGTCGGCGACCGGATCGGCGTGATGCAGGACGGTGTGCTGCACCAGTGGGACGACGCCTACACGCTGTACCACCGGCCGGCCACGCGTTTTGTTGCCGACTTCATCGGCCACGGCGTGTTCACGCCGGCAACGATCCGCCAAGTCAACGGCCAGGTGGTGGTACAGACCGCGCTGGGCGACCTGACCGACATTGCCGAGTGTCCGTTGCCGTGCGCCTTCGAGTCCGGGCGATGCGACGTCCTGCTGCGGGCCGACGACATCGTGCATGACGATAACGCCTCGGTGAAGGCGCAGATCGTGCGCAAGGCGTTCCGGGGCTCTGAGTTCCTGTACACGCTGCGCCTGCGCAGCGGCGAGACAGTGCTGGCCCATGTTCCCAGCCATCATGACCACCGCGTCGGCGAGTGGATCGGAATACGCGCCGAGGTCGACCATGTCGTGACCTTCGACCGGGCCTGCCCGATCGACCAGCGCGCCATGTGCCAATTGCCCTGCCAGGCCAGAGGCGGCGGCGCGTGCGACCGAGCCGTACCCGACGCCGTCATCCGCCCGCCAGCCTCGCTGAGCGCGTCGCGACACACGCCGTTGTAGCCGCCAACTGGCCAGCACGGATGGCGCAGTTGCGGCTGCAATCGGGTCTCAGGACCATCCGGCATCGACTATGAACTCCTGCGCCGTGATCATGCGCGCGGTGTCGGCGGCCAGGAACATCACCATGTGTGCGATGTCGCGTCCGACGATGCGTCCGCGCAGGCACTGGTTCTGATCAAGCCGTCGTTCGCCTTCGTCATCCAGCCACAGGCGCACCTGCCGCTCGGTCATCACCCAGCCCGGCACGACACAGTTGACGCGGATATTGTCCTGGCCCAGTTCGCCGGCCAGCACCCGGGTGAAGCCCAGCATCGCCGACTTGCAGCTCGCGTAGACCGCATACCCGCGACCCTTGATCCGCCAGCTCACGGAGCCCATGTTGACAATCGCCCCACCGCCCCGCGCGCGCATGCCCGCCAGCACCGCCTGCGCCGCGAAAAAATGCGGACGCAGGTTGATCGCCACCCGTTCATCGAAATACGCCGGCGTCACCTGCTCGATGGCGTGGCGATCGTCGTCGGCCACGTTGTTGACCAGCACGTCGATGCCGCCGAGTTGCCCGGTCAGCGTGTCGATGGCTGCCAGCAAACCCGATACGTCGGTGACGTCGCAGGCGACAAAAAAGACACCGTCGAGCGCATCGGCCAGCGTCTGGCCAGCCGCAGCGTCGCGGTCGACGAACCCGACCCGGCAACCCTGGGCGGCGAAGGCACGCACCATGTCGGCGCCAATACCGCTGGCGCCGCCGGTGATCAGCACGCCGCGGTCACGCAAGCTGTTGAAGGTGACACCGGCGAATGCGACGTCGGGTATGGCGGGGTATGGCATGGTGATCGGGCTCCGGTTGGATCGGTGTTCGGCTGGCGCATGGTACCCGGCCGCGGACATCACAGCCGGCCCCTTGCGCGGCGCCAACCCGCATCCGCCTGCATTGCCAATGCGCCGCCTATGATCGTTGCAGTTGCCAGGCCGACATGCGCCGCGCGACGACCATGATCCGCTGCCTCCCATGACGCGCCCCTCCACCGACCCGGTGGCTCCCGCCAGCCACCGCGCCATCCTGGGTATCGCACTGCCGATCATGTTGTCGAACGTGTCGACGCCGCTGCTGGGCGCGGTCGACACCGCGGTCGTCGGCCAGATTCCAGACCCGGCCCATATTGGCGCAGTCGCGGTCGGATCGCTGGTTTTCACCTTTGTGTTCTGGGCCTTCGGGTTTCTGCGCATGGGTACGACCGGCCTGACCGCGCAGGCACTCGGCGCCCGGGATGCCGACGAGATGGTGGCGGCGCTGGGCCGCGCCCTGCTGGTGGCCCTGGTGGCCGGCGCCGGCATGCTGGTGCTGCAGTGGCCGATCCGCGAGGCCGCTTTCGCCGTGCTCGATGCCAGCGCGTCCGTGGAGGGCCTGGGCCGCAGCTATTTCGACATTCGCATCTGGGCGGCTCCGGCGACATTGGCCAACTATGCCCTGCTGGGCTGGTTCATCGGATTGGGGCGCACCGACATCGCACTGGTACTGCAGTTGCTGCTGAACCTGACCAATATCGTGCTGGACCTGTGGTTTGTACTCGGACTGGGCTGGGGCGTGCCCGGTGTGGCGGCCGGCACCGTGCTGGCCGAGGTGCTGGCAGCGGTGGTCGGTGTGATGCTGGCCCTGCGCCACGCGCGCGGCATGGGCACGCGCTGGCAGCCCCGCAAACTGCTCGCCCCGGCGCAGCTGCGGCGCACCATCGTCGTCAACAGCGACATCATGGTGCGCTCGCTCGCGCTGATCTTCGTGTTTGTCTGGTTCATGGCCCAGGGCGCGGCGCAAGGTGACGTGCGGCTGGCAGCCAACGCGGTGCTGATGCAGTTCATCGCGATCAGCGCGTACTTCCTGGACGGCCTGGCCTTCGCCGCCGAAGCCCTGGTCGGCCGCGCCGTGGGAGCGATGCGCCGCGCCGCGCTGGCCACGGCGGCGATCCGCACCAGCCTGTGGGCTGGCTGCGTCGCCGCGCTGATCGCGCTGGCATTGCTGCTGTTCGGACCGATGCTGATCGACCTGCTCAGTGTCGACGCCGCGGTGCGCGAAGCCGCGCGCAACTACCTCCCGTGGGCCGTCGGAGCGCCACTGCTGGGCGTATGGGCGTTCCAGCTCGACGGCATCTTCATCGGCGCCACCCGCACCGCCGAGATGCGCAACGCGATGCTGCTGTCCACCGCCATTTTCCTGCTCGCCTGGTGGTTGCTCCAGCCTTGGGGAAACCACGGACTGTGGGCAGCGCTGTACGTGAACTACATCGCGCGCACCGTGACGCTGCTGTGGCATTACCCGGCACTGCTGCGGTCGGTTCCGGATTGAGCCGCAGTCCAGCGGCGGCCGTCTGGCGTACGGCCAAGGCGCGCCAGACGGCGGCGATCAGCGCGCGTTCCTACAATGGACCAAACCCGAACCACACTGCACGGAGAAACACATGCTCGTCGAACGTATCTGGACTGGCAATGCCTACCGCAACTTCAACTACCTGATCGCCTGCCCCGAGACTGGCGAGGCGCTGGCCATCGATCCGCTGGACCATGAGAAGTGCCTGGGCGCGGCCAGGGTGCGCGGCTGGCAGATCACGCAGTTGCTCAACACGCACGAACACCAGGACCATACCGGCGGCAATGCAGCCATCGTCGCGGCCACCGGCGCCAAGGTGATTGCACACCACAAGGCCGGCAGCAAGATCGCGGGCATGGACCGTGGCGTGAAAGCGGGCGACGTGATCCGGGTCGGCAAGACGGTGGAGCTCGAATGTCTGGATACACCTGGGCACACCCTGTGCCATATCTGCCTGCGCTCGCACACCGAGCAGCCGGCGCTGTTTTCCGGCGACACCTTGTTCAACGCCGGGGCTGGCAACTGCCACAACGGCGGCAATGTGGATGACATGTACACCAGCTTCGTCGACCAACTGGCCCAACTGCCGGAATATACCCAGGTCTACCCCGGCCACGACTACATCGAAAACAACCTGAAGTTCACGCTTGACCGCGAGCCGGACAATACGGCTGCGAAAGCGCTGCTGCCCCAGGTCGCCGACCACGACCCGGCAACGTCGGTTGTGACGACGCTGGCCCAGGAAAAGCACCACAACACTTTCTTCCGGCTCGCCAACCCGATGGTGATCGATCGACTGCGCGCGCGTTTCCCCGACCTGCCGGCGAACCCGGACGCGCGCACCGTGTTCACGAAACTGCGCGAACTCCGCAACAGCTGGTAGACACCACCACGTCACTGGCGGCCATGCAGCACGACTCAGCCCTGCGGGAATCGGTGGCAACGGCGCTGCGCCACTTCCCTTTGCAGACCTTGCCCGACGGCCGGCAGGGGCGCGCCGCAGTCGCTCTGGTCATCTCCGATACAGGCCATGGCGCGGCCTGGGGCGGACTGCCGCAGCACGCATGCTGGAGCACCGAGGCTGCGCTGATCCTGACCCGGCGCGCAGTCCACCTGCGCCGCCATGCCAACCAGTGGGCGCTGCCCGGCGGGCGTATCGACGGCGACGAGACACCCGAACAGGCCGCGCTGCGCGAGCTGCGCGAAGAAGTGGCGCTGGACCTGCCGCCAGAGGCGGTACTGGGTCGCCTCGACGATTTTTCCACCCGCTCGGGGTTCACCATCACGCCGGTCGTGCTCTGGGCAGGCGATGCGCGTGCGATGGTCGCCAATGCCGACGAGGTCGCCTCGATCCACCGCATCGCACTCGACGAATTTTTGCGTCCGGATGCGCCGATGCTCGAGCCCGGCCCACACGCGGAGCCGGTGCTGCGCATGCCGGTGGGCGACAGCTGGATCGCAGCGCCGACTGCCGCATTCCTGTACCAGCTGCGGGAGGTCTGCCTGCTCGGACGCGCCACCCGCGTCGCGCATTTCGAGCAACCCGATTTCGCTTGGCGCTGAGCCGGGGTTCAGTCCGATGACCAGCCGCCCAGGCGCGCGACCTGCGCGCGCAGGTCGCGCGCCCAACTGCGCCGGTCGCGCCCATCGGCCTGCTGCGCCTGGCCAAAACGCACGACCGCGCGCAACTCCCGGGTCTGCAGCAGGCGCCAGATCGAACCCACCAGCGACTCATCGCCAACATAGCTGGCGGCCTGGCTGGTATTGCCCTGCAGATCGACATAGCGCAGCGCGACCGGCAGCACCGGCGCTGGTGCCGAGATGGCGGCCTGGATCAGGTTGGCATGGAACGGCAGCAGTGCGACTCCGTCCCCCGTCGTGCCTTCGGGAAACACCATCAGGATGTCGTCGTCGCGCAGCGCCTGCACCATGGCGTGTACCACCCGCATCGCGTCACGGCGCGAAGCCCGTTCGATAAACAGCGTGCCGACGCCAGCAGCCAGTCGGCCCACGATCGGCCAGCGGCCGACGTCGGCCTTGGAGACGAAGCGGCAGTGATGGGCCGCATGCAGCACGGTGATGTCGAGCCAGGACACATGGTTGCACACCAGCAGCATCGGCCCGATTGCGGGCGGCGTGCCGCAGACTTCGAGCGTCACACCCAGCCGCAGCAGCATGGCCGATGACCAGGCCTGCACCCGCAGGTCGCGCTCGGCGGGCGTCAGGCGCGGAAACTGCCAGACGATGGTAGCGAGGCCGCGCAGCAGATGGGCCAGCACGCGACAGGCTCGCCAGGCGGCTCGGAGCGGCCTCACGCTTCGAACGCGAGGTATCCGCCCACGATGGTGCAGCGCACCTTCGATCGCATGGCGTAACCGGAGAACGGCGTGTGTTTGCCCTGGCTGCGCAGCGTATCTGCGTTGATCATCCACTCGGCATTCGGGTCATAGACACACACGTCGGCCAGACCGCCGACAGTCAGTCGGCCGGCGCCGCAGCGCACGGCGTCCAGGCCACCGGTCATGATGTCGGCCGGTGCACTGGTGAGCACCTGTAGCGCGCGGCGCAGTTCGACGCCACCGTCTTCGGCCCACTTGAGCGCCATGCCCAGCAGCAGTTCGACTGCGCTGGCCCCGGCCTCGCTTTCGGCAAACGGCAGCGTCTTCTGGTCTTCGTCGACCGGGCTGTGGTCCGACACCAGTGCGTCGATGGTGCCGTCGGCCAGCGCCCGGCGGATCGCATCGCGGTCGCGTTGCTGGCGTAGCGGCGGCCTGAGGTGCGAGCGGCTGTCGAAATAGCCGATGTCGGTGTCGATCAGATGCAGCGAGTGGATGCTGACATCACAGGTCAGCGGCAGGCCCTCGGCCTTGGCCTTGCGCACCAGTTCCAGCCCGGCCGCGCTGCTGATACGGCACAGGTGCACCCGCGCGCCAGCCGCGCGCATCAACTCGACAATACTGAAGATGGCGATCGTTTCGGCCACCACCGGAACGCCGGACAGACCCATGCGGGTGGCCAGCGGGCCGCTTGCGACGACCCCGGAACCCAGGTCGCGGTCCTGCGGATGCAGCCACACCGTGTAGCCGAAGGTGCTGGCGTATTGCAACGCGCGCGACAACATGTGCAGCGTGGGCAACGGTACGTCGGCCTGCCCGAACCCGATGCAGCCGGCCTGCGTCAGCGACACCATCTCGGTCAGCACCTCGCCGCGCAGGCCGCGCGTCAGCGCCCCGAGCGGGAACACCCGGCACTGGTGCAACTTTTCCGAGCGAAAACGCAGCATCTCGACCAGGCCGGGTTCGTCCAGTACCGGATCGGTATCGGGTGGACAAACCAGGCTGGCGACACCGCCGGCCACCGCCGCGGCCATCTCCGACTGCAGCATGTGGGCATGTTCATGGCCAGGCTCACGCAACCGAACCGCCAGGTCGACCAGGCCGGGCGCGACGACGCAATCGACGGCATGGATGGTCTTGTTGGCATGGAAATCCGACGGCGCGGCGCCGATGGACACGATGCGGCCCGCGGCCACTGCCAGGTCACAGACCTGGTCCAGCCCGCTCGCGGGGTCGATGACTCTGCCGCCCTTGATCAGTATCTTCATGACTGCTTGCGCCTCAGTTCGCCTCGTTGCCGGCGACCAGGCTCATGACCGCCATGCGCACGGCGATGCCGAAGGTCACCTGCGGCAGGATCACGCTCTGCGTGCCGTCGACCACATCGGAGGCAATCTCCACGCCGCGGTTGATCGGCCCGGGGTGCATGACGATGGCGTCGGGCTTGGCCAGCTGCAGCATCTCGCGCGTCAGGCCGTAACTCATGAAGTACTCCTGCGCCGAGGGCAGCAAGGCGCCGCTCATGCGTTCGTTCTGCAGCCGCAGCGTGATGATGACGTCGCAGTCGCGGATGCCTTCCTTCAGGTTGTGGCACACCCGCACACCCATCTGCGCCAGGTCGGCCGGAACCAGTGTCTTGGGGCCGACCACGCGTACCTCGGCGGCGCCCAGCGTGGTCAGGCCATGAATGTCGGAGCGCGCGACGCGCGAGTGCAGCACGTCGCCGACGATGGCCACCGTGAGGTTGGAGAAATCCTTCTTGTAGTGCCGGATCGTGAACATGTCCAGCAAGCCTTGCGTGGGATGCGAATGCCGGCCGTCACCGGCGTTGATCACATGGACATGCGGCGCGACGTGTTTGGCGATCAGGTAGGGCGCACCCGACTCGCCGTGGCGCACGACGAAGATATCGGCTGCCATGGCGCTCAGGTTGGCGATGGTGTCGAGCAGCGACTCACCCTTGGACGCCGACGAACGCGCGATGTCCAGGTTGATGACGTCGGCGCTCAGCCGCTTGGCCGCGATCTCGAACGTGGTGCGGGTGCGGGTGGAGTTTTCAAAGAACAGGTTGAACACGCTGCGCCCGCGCAGCAGCGGCACCTTCTTCACTTCACGGTCGTTGACGCTGACGAAACTCTCTGCCGTGTCCAGCACCTGGCGCAGGATGCTGGCCGGAAGGCCTTCGATCGACAACAGGTGGACCAGTTCGCCGTTCTTGTTGAGCTGGGGATTACGTCGGTACAACACACTGCGCTCTTTTGGGTTCTACTCGGTTCGCCGGCCGCGCCGGCGTGTAGCGGTCATGATGGCTGCTTCTCGATCACGACCGACAAGACGCCAGCCGCGTCGCGCCGCAGCGCGACCATGTTGTTGGCGGGCAACTCGACCCGCGCCGCCGCGAAGTCGGCCTGTATGGGCAACTCGCGCCCGTTGCGATCAATCAGCACCGCCAGCGTGACGCTGGCCGGCCGGCCATAGTCATACAGCTCGTTGACGACAGCGCGGATCGTGCGTCCGGTGTAGAGCACATCGTCGATGACGATGATGTGCGCGCCATTGACATCGAAACCCAGCCGGGTCGGCTCGCGCGCCGACAGGCCGCGTTGCGCAAAGTCGTCGCGGTGCATGGCCGAAGACAACACGCCATGTTCGCCGGGCAGGGCCAGCTCGGCCTGCAATCGTTCAGCCAGCCAGGCACCGCCGGTGGCAATACCGACCAGCTGGCTGGTGGGCCGGCGCAAGGCGCCGACGCCGCGCACCAGCGCTTGGAGCAGCGCGGGCAAGTCACGCACCCGCTCGGCCGCGTGCGCGGCCAGATCGTCAGCCGTCGATCCGGTGCTCATGCAAGACTGCGCAGGAATTGTTCGAGGATGATGCAGGCCGCGCCGGCATCGGGATCGTGCGCGCCGTCGGCCACGGCTTCGGTCGTGCTGTAGCGTTCATCGACCTCGAACACCGGCAGCTGGAACCGGCCGCGCAGGCTGCGGGCGAACTTGCGCGCCAGGCGGGTATTCTCGTGTTCGGCGCCGTCGGGATGCAGCGGGATGCCAACCACCAGGGCCTGTGGCTGCCACTGGGCGACCTGCTTTCCAACCAGGTCCAGCCGCTGCCGCGCCTCGCGCGCCTGGATCGTGGCCAGCGGCCGCGCCTGGCCCAGCAGCCGTGAGGCATATGCGACCCCGGTGCGCCGACTGCCGAAGTCCAGCGCCAAGAAACTGTGCATGTCTGCGCCCAGCTGCGCATACTGCAGCGGCTGCAGCGCCGACTCAGGCATGACCCGCCTGCGGCGACAGCATCCATACCTGAAGACCGAGCAACTTCAGTGCCTTGTCGTAACGCTGGTCAACGGGTGTGTCGAAGATCACCGACAGGTCGGCATCGACCGTCAGCCAGCTGTTGTCGCCCAGTTCGGATTCGAGCTGCCCTTCGCCCCAGGCGGAGTAGCCGAGCGAGACCAGCACCCGGCGCGGGCCGTTGCCAGTGGACAGTGCCTCCAGCACGTCCTTGGACGTGGTCATCTCCAGCCCGCCGGGGATGGACATCGTGGAGGCATAGACGGGTTCGTCCGGCTTGTCGGCCAGGGCAAAGAACGGTTCGTGCAGCACGAAGCCGCGGTCGGTCTGCACCGGACCACCCTGGAACACCGGCAGCTGGCGCAGGTCGTCGCGTCCCAGCGGCAATTGCACCTTGTCGAACAGACCCATGAGGTTGATGTCGCTGGGCTTGTTGATGACCAGTCCCAGAGCGCCACGCTCGCTGTGTTCACACACATAGACCACGCTGCGCGAGAATGCCGCATCGTCAAGCCCGGGCATGGCGATCAGAAAATGATGTGTCAGATTGAACGGCGCAGAATCGGCAGGCATCCAGGAATTTTAGCGGCCCCCATGAACAAAGCCTTTGACACCGGCCTGGTATGGCTGCGACGGGACCTGCGCATCGACGACAACGCCGCCCTGCAGCTGGCTCTGGCGTCGTGCCGCCAGGTCCATTGCGCCTTCGTTTTCGATTCCGACATCCTCGATCCATTACCCCGCGCGGACCGACGCGTCGAATTCATCCGCGAGTCGCTGGTCGAGCTGGATCAGGCCTTGCGCGAGGCCAGCGGCCAGCCGAACGCCGGACTGATCGTGCGCCACGGCGCGGGCGCGCAAACCATCGTCGCGCTGGCGCGCGAACTGGGCGTACAGTCGATTTTCGCGTCCCATGACTACGAGCCGCAGGCCATCGAACGCGACCGCGCGGTGCTCGGCGCGCTGGCCCAGGCGGGCATTGCGATGCACACGGTCAAGGACCAGGTGGTGTTTGAAGGGCGCGAATTGCTCACCCGCGCCGGTACACCCTACACCGTGTTCACACCCTACAAGAAAGCCTGGCTGGCACTGGTAGATGCACACCACCTGCGCAGCCATGACTGCCTGGCGCATATCGATGCGCTGGCACCGCGCCCGCAGGCGCTGCGCCAGCCGGTTCCCCTGCTGGCCGAGATCGGCTTCGAGGCGACCAACCTGTCACAGCTGCGTATTCCGACCGGCAGCACCGGGGCGCGCAGCCTGTTCGCCGAATTCTTTGAACGCATGGACCAGTACCATGCGACGCGTGACTTTCCGGCGGTCAAGGGCCCGAGTTACCTGGGCGTGCATCTGCGTTTCGGCACCCTGTCGATCCGTCGGCTCGCGGCCGCCGCTCTGCAGGCCAGCATCGCTGGCAGCGCCGGTGCGTCGGTCTGGCTCGGCGAACTGATCTGGCGCGAATTCTATTTCCAGATCCTGACCCATTTCCCGCATGTCGCCCAGTCCAGCTTCAAGCCGGAGTACGACGCGATCCGCTGGCAACACGGTGCCCGGGCAGAAAAGCTGTTCGCGGCTTGGTGCGAGGGCCGCACCGGATACCCGATCGTCGACGCGGCGATGGCGCAGATCAACCAGACCGGTTACATGCACAACCGACTGCGCATGATTGCCGGCAGCTTCCTGGTCAAGGATCTGGGCATCGACTGGCGCTGGGGTGAACGGTATTTCGCCCGGCATCTCAACGACTTCGACCTGTCGGCCAACAACGGCGGCTGGCAATGGGTGGCATCCAGCGGCTGCGACGCCCAGCCCTGGTTTCGGATCTTCAATCCGATCCGCCAGAGCGAGAAATTCGATCCGCAGGGCAAGTTTATCGGGCGTTACCTGCCGCAACTGGCAAAGCTGCCTGCGCAGGTGATCCACGCGCCGTGGCTTTGCGGTGAAATCGAGCTCGCTTTAGCCCAAGTGCGGCTGGGCGACAACTACCCACAACCCATCGTCGCACACGATACCGCGCGGGAGCAGACACTGACCCGCTATGGTGTGGTCCGCAAGCCCAGGCCCGACCCGCCGGGCGCCATGCCGGGCACTCGGCCGCGTCGAGCCCGGGATTGACCACCGCAGGCGTGCTCAGACGGTCGCCTCCGCCTCCACCGGTAACGCGCAATAGTGGCGCAACAGGCCCAGCAACTCGTCCTCCGCGTACGGCTTGCCCAGGTAGTGGTCGACGCCGAGTTCGGTCGCCAGCTCGCGGTGTTTCTCGGCGATACGCGAAGTGATCATGATGATCGGCAGACTGCGCATGCGCTCGTCGCCGCGGATGTTGCGTGCCAGGTCG